>NZ_AP014631.1:346620-693241 GCF_000828855.1 Metamycoplasma canadense
TTCTTATTTGGAATGCAAAATATATTCCACGAGTTAAATGGAGCTTATACTGGTGAGATTTCATTAAATGTTGCTAAAGAAGCAAAAGTTGATTTTATTTTATTAGGTCATAGTGAAAGAAGAAATTTATTTAATGAAACAGATGAACTTATTAATAAAAAAATTATAAGTTTACAAAAAAATAATATTAAATCAATTCTTTGCATTGGCGAATCAATTGATGAATTTGAAAATAATTTAACATTTGATGTTTTAAAATCTCAAATTAATAATGCATTAAAAAATGTTAAAAGTTATGATAACATATTAATTTCATATGAACCAGTTTATTGTATTGGAAATGGTAATATTCCAAAAATAAATCATATTCAAAAAGTTATTGATTTTATTTACACAATTGTCCCTAATAAAGTACCTATTTTATATGGTGGTTCAGTTTGCTGTGATAATATAAAGGATTTGAAAAAAGTAAGCAATTTAAGTGGTTTTTTAGTTGGAAAAGCTTCTTTAAATCCTGATGATTTTGTAAATCTAGCTAAATTATTTAATAAATAAAATAAAGGCCGTTTTGCTAAAAAATGGCTTTTATTTTTGTAAAAACCAGTTTTTTGCTGTATTAATATCATTTTCAGTAATTTTATTTTCAAAATCTAAATTAATATATCTAATTAATGCTTCAAATTCAATAAAAACTTCTTCATATTTACTTGGAATTAATTCTAAATCAAATAAATAAGCTTCGTTGTCTAAAACAATTTCTGGATTATTGCTTATTTTAATTAAGCCATGATATTCAATATCACTTATAACAAAATTTGTAATATATATACCTGACTTAATTTTTTTTATATTTTCTGGATATTTAAAATTAAATTTTTCGAGATTAGTAATAAAACTATATTTTTCAATTAATAAACTATTAATTGCTGAAATATTCCCCTCTTCAATAAATTCCTTTATTAAAGTAGATGATATTTTTTTCTTTTGAATTTTTCTTTCATTAGCTACTATAAGATTAAAAAATTTTTTTAAATAATTTATATCACCTTTGCGATTAAAACCAAATTTAAAATCTTCCCCGCAAATAACATTTTTAACGTTGTTAAGTTTAAGATTTTTACAAAATTCTTCCGCAGTAATATGTGCATTATTTGTATTTTTGTTAACTAAAAAAACGTAATCAAATTGAAGATTGTATAACGTATATAATCTTATTTTTGTTTGAAATGCCTTTTTTTGTTTGCTTTTAAGTAACTTAAAGGGAGTATTAAACATCATAATAGCAATCTTGTTTTCTCTATTATTATTTTTTAAATCTTTTGCTAATTTAAAAAGTTCATAATGTCCTAAATGTAGTGTTTCGAAAGAACCTAAAATAATTGTTAAATCTTTATCTATATTAAAATTTTCTTTAAAACTTCAATCTAAAATTTTCATATTAATAATTTTACTCATAAAATAAAAATGGTTATTTTAAAAAAATAAAAATTCTATGAATTACTCATAGAATCCCTTTTCTTTTAGTTTAAAATATGGACCATCTTCAGTTACAGGTAAGCAAATTTCATTGGCAACATTTTTTGTAACATCTTCTCCATTTCCCATTGCAACACCTAAACCAACGTGTTGTAACATTTCAATATCATTTTCAGAATCGCCAAAAGCAACCATTTCTTTAGGTTTAATATTAAGTAATTTTCCAAGTATATCTAAACCTACAGCCTTTGTTATTCCTTTTGAAGAAAGAAAAATTCCTCCGTTTCATGTTGCTAAAACCCACATATTCATTTTATTTTTAGCAAAAAAATCATTTATTTTTTTTGCTCATTCTTCTGGCTTGTTTGTGCTTACTGTAATTAAATAATTTTTATCGTTCATTGATTCAAAATCTTTTTCAGAAATAAATTTATCTTTATAAGGTAAGTAAAATCAATGATCAATATTGAATAATTCATTATAGTAACCTCATTTTTCTCCAACAAAAGAAAATGAAAGTTTGTGTTCATTAGCAAATTCTCTAAATTTTACAAAATCTTTGTAATCAATTGTTTGTTCAAAAATGTATTCATTAGTTTTTAAATCAAGAATAAATGTACCGTTTGCACCAATAAAGTAATCTACATATGGATTATGAATTTGCTTCCCAACTGTAAAAATATCTCTACCTGAACAAAGAACATTAATATATCCATTTTCTTTTAATTTGCGAAACATTTCTTTCATTCTTGGACTTAATTCATCAATACCGAAAGGTAATAATGTTCCATCAATATCAAAAACTACCATTTTAAAATTATTCATTTTACCTCCATATTAAGGGTTTTAAAATATACGGTTGAATAAAACCTTTTCAAAGGTTATTAAACCGTCTTTTATTTTCCCTCAGCCTATTATTTGATTATTATAAATAAATAGGCCATTATTATTTATGTTTTTTAAACGTTTTAAATATACTATTTTTGATTTGATATTTTTTATTTCCAAATCGTCTAGCAAATATAATTCTACATTAAAAAGTGTTTTTATGTCAACTATTTGCTTATATTCATAATTATTGTCTAATTTTATATTTCCAATTGCAGTTCTTTTTAAAATATTAACAACTGCATCTGTTTTTAATAAAATCCCTATGTCATGAATTAAAGATCTAATATATGTACCTTTAGAAACCTTAGTTTTTAAAGTAAACTCTTGTTTTTCAAAATCAAAAGAATCTAGAACTAAGTCATATATTTTGATATCACATTGTTTAAGTTCTATTTCAATATTATTTCTAGCTAGTTCATAGCTTCTTTTTCCATTAATTTTTTTAGCTGAAAAAATAGGAGGTGTTTGTTTTGTTTGCTTTTTTATTTTTTCTAAGGCATATTTTAGTTCTTCTAATGTTATTTTATTTTTATTTTGCAAATATTTAATTTCTTCACCTTCGTCATAACTTCTTGATTGGCAATGTAATGTAGCTTTTACAAAATATTCTTTTGTATCATTAGTTAAATAAGATAATGTTTTAGTATCTTCATCAGTTGCAACAATTAAAAGGCCTTCAGCAAGAGGATCAAGCGTTCCGCTATGTCCAATTTTTTTAATATTATTATTTTTTGCAAATTTTTTAATTGCAAAAAAACTTGATTCACCTCGTTTTTTATTTATTGCATAAAACATATTATTACCTACCTAATTTAGTTTAAAAATTGCTGATTTATTATATCAATTTTTATTGAAAAATTGATTTTGTTGATAAATATACTAAAAATAAAATATTTTTTACTTAAATTTAACAAAAACAAAAATTGAAGGAATTTTATAGTTAAATATACTAAATTTGATTTTTAAATAAAACCTTAAAATTTTAAACTAATATCCAATTAAAATAAATCCCTATTTAATTAGTTTATTTAAGTTTAAATATGTTTTTAATTCAATGTTTTTAATTTTTAAATTTTGTTTAAAAAAATAAATAATAAATATAATTTATAAAAGATAACAAATATAATTTATAAAAGAATTATTTTTATATTTAGGAAGGTAATAATGAATAATAAAAAAGACAATAAAGTATATGTATTCTCATACGGAACAATTCAAGATGAACTATTTTATAAAAATCTTTTATCGCCATCTACTTTAAGAAAAAAAGCTATTTTAAATGGTTATGCAAAATGCGTTGATGAATCAAATTATTTTTTATTAAAAAAAGATATAGCTTATCAAGTAAAAGGAACGCTTTTTGAGATCACAAAAGATGAATTGTTTATGATTGATAGATGAGAAAATTTTCCACAATACCAAAGATTTCAAGCGAATGTTATTCTTGAAGATACAAATGAAATCGTTGAGGATGTTTACGTTTATACAAAATTAGAATTTGGTCAATATTATTTAGCTGATGATAATTTAGGCTTTTCAAAATCACCTTATGAAACAGAAGAAAATTTAAATGCATTTATTCAAAAAGAAAAAATGACTGAGTTTTTACCATTGTTGGATAATGGTATTTTATATGAAATAAATCAAGAAGAACTTGAAAAAATCAAATCATTACCTCATCCTTATTTAGCGTTAATTTTAGATGATAAAGAAAATAAAAATTATCTAGTAGAACCATATACAATCTTGGCTTTTTCAAATAATAACAATAATAAACATTATGCTTTATTAGTAACATTTGCACAAAAGAATAATATGAATAGTATATTCTACTATCATGCATTTGAAAATAAAATTGAAAATGCTAAAATAGATAAATTTTTTAAACCATTTTACGATTTTAGTTTAGATTTTTTAAACAACAAAACTCCAATTAAATATATAAATATTAGAAGAGATTTGGGTATTGATGAACCAAAATTTGGTATTTTTGAAGATAAGGCTTATGAAATTATTTTGAATGATTTTGATATTGATCATTTTAAAAGATTAGATATAATGATTAAGACTTTAGAAGATAATATTGAACAAAAACATGATTAATAAAAAAAGTATTGAAAATGTATCAACTAAACCTGGTGTTTATTTTTGAAAAGATGTAAATAATAACATTATTTATGTTGGTAAAGCTAAAAACTTAAGAGCTCGCATGGCTCAGTATTTCGATATAAATATGCAAAATTCTTATAAAACTTCTACAATGTTGTCGAAAATAGCTTCGTTTGAAACAACTGTTTTTGAAACTGAGGCAGAAGCCTTTATTTATGAAAGAAGATGCATTTCTAAATATAAGCCTTTTTATAATGTTCTTTTACCGACACAGGCTAATTTTCCCTATATTTGCATTTCTAAAAATGCAAATAATTTATCAATTAAGCTTGAAAATAAATTTAAAAAGGCACCGAATGCTATTTATTATGGTCCACTTATAAAAAGTTCTAAATATACTAAGTTAATAAAATATTTAAATCATCTTTTAAAGTCAAAAAATGGATTAATTTTAAAAAAAATGAATCCCGATGATATTGAAACAGCTTTTTTAAAAGCAAAAAAAATCCTTAAATTTGATAAAGATTTTAGAAATAATTTATTAAAAAAAATTAGTTGAGCTTCTGAAAATGAGGAATACCAACTAGCAAAAGATTATAAGGATATTTTAGATTTAGTTTATAGTAAAGAAAATAATCAAAATATTATTTTAGAAAAAAATGAAAATTTTGATGTTTTTGGTTTTTATAATGAAAATGGGAAAATTTTTATTTCAATATTACATTATCGCTTTTCAAATTTAATTAAAAAAAGTGATTTTCAATTTGAAATAAGCGGCTTTTTAGAGGATTTTATAAGTAATTTTATTGAAGAATATTATTCAATAAATCAAATTCCAAATGAGATACTTTTGCCTGTTGAATATCAAAATATTTTTATAAATAAGGAAATAAAAAATCTAATAAATTTTAAAAATAATGAAGTTTATAAAAAAATATTAAATATTGCTTATGAAAATGCTAAAAATGATATTTTAAATAAAATAATAAAATTAGAAAAAGAAAATAATTTACAAAAAACGATTGATAAATTAGGTGTAATTTTAAAACAAGATGCCACCAAGTTTGTAATTTTTGATAATTCTTTTATGTCGAATGTTAATCAAATTGTTGGTGGATGTTGTTTTTATGAAAACGGAAAATTAAACACTAGTTTATCTCGAGCATATATTTTAACTAAAAATGAATTTAAAAAAGATGATACTTTTTTTATGCAACAAAGTGCACAAAAATTTTTAAAAAATAATTCAGAATTAATTAATTTAATTTTTGTTGATGGTAGTATTAGCCAAATTAATGCAGTAAAAAAAGCAATTAATGATTTAAATATTTCAGTTCCTATTTTTGGTTTAGTTAAAAACTCAAAACATACATTTGAAAAAATAATTGATAGTAATAATAATGTTATTGAATTTCAAGATACTGAAGTATTTAATTTTTTAACGATTATTCAAAATAAGGTTGATAAATTTGCAAAAGAATGATTTAATAAAAGACATTCAAAAGATCTTTTTTTTGATTCTATTTATCAAATTAAAGGAATTGGTTATCAAACTATTAATAAATTATTGAATCATTTTGGAACATATGAAGCTATTTTCGAGGCAGGTGATCAAGAATTAAGCAAAATTACTTCTAAAAATATTGCTAAAAAAATAAGGCAAAATTTAAATTAAAAAATAGCATCGGTTAATAAACAATGCTATTTTTTAATAATATTTTTTAACAAATAGTCAATATCATAAAAATCTTTATAGTCTATTTTTATATCAACTTCAACGCCGTTTTCTAAATTTTGCTCTATATTATTAATTTTATTTAAAAAAACTAAAGGACCACTAACTAACATGGAGGTTTGATCATTTAAAACAACAGGAAAAATAGGTGAGCCACCACCGCCGCTTTTTTGTCCAATTATTTTTGCAATATTCATTTCCTTAGCAATTCCGGCGAATAAATTGGCAGCACTAAATGTATTTTTACTTGTTAAAATGTAATAATTAAATTGATCAAAAGCATCATTATCATTGAAATCACCATTATTATTAGCATCAATTTTATATTTTGTGGTTACTTTGAATTTATTTTGTGTATCTTGCGATCTTTGAATAATATCTTTATTAGTTAGTAATCCTAAAACTTTAAGCATTGAACCAACATTACCGCCAGGATTTCTTGAAATATCAATAATAATATTTTTAACATTTTTATTTTTTGAAATTTCTTCAAGATTTCTTTTTAGAAAACTAAATGAATCATTTAAATAATTATTTTTTTCAATATCTTCATTTGTACCGGCTAAGAAAGCACTTAAAATAATATATGCTGTATTTCCCTTTATTAAATATCCATCAGTATTTAAATTCTTTTTTAAAATATTTCTTTTTTCATTTAATAAATCAGAAACCTTCTTGTGTTCTAATCGTTGTTTTCCAATATATCTTTTAGCATAATCATGAATTATTTTTTCTTGATCTGTATTTATTGAAAGCATTGTCAAACTAGTGTGCAATTCATCTAATTTTTTGTAAACTAGTTCTGAATATGCGTAATTGTATTTATTTGGATCTACGCTAAGTAAGTCTTTTTGAATATCTTTTATATATTCTTTAAATGTTGATATTCCAAAGTGTCTTTTTAATCCATAAAAATGATCTAAAATAAATAAAAAATTATTTAAATTATTTTTCCTGTCAATAATGGTTTCTTTTTGTTTTTCATTAGTAGCTGTTAAAAATAAATTAGATTCGTCGGTTTTTTCTTGTAAAAGTAAATGTGTTCCAAAAACTTCAACACCATTATAATATAGACTGTAATAATTGGGACTACAAAATAAAATATTAAAAATACTTAATGGTATTAGACTTTTATTTTGTTGATTATAAATATTTATGTTATAAGCTTTTAAATCAAAAACTAAATTTGGTTTTATTTCATTAGGATTTTCAATCTTTGTTTCAGATAATTTAATTCCTCTTGAATAATTTGTTCCTGTTGAATCATTAATAAAATGAAAAAAAGATTTGTCAGTTATAGATATTTTATTATGTTTAAAATCAATAATCATGTTTTGATTTTCATTTGATAAAATGACAACTTTTTCTTTATCATCATATTTTTTAATCTTGTTAATTTTTTTTGCATTAAAAAAACCATTTAAATCTTTTATCATTTCTTCAATCGAAACATAAGGTTGAGATTCATTTTTTTTAAAATAAAGGTTTATTTTTTTCTTTTTAATATTGTAATCATTAAAAGCAAGGTTAGCAAAAACTTTTTCTTCTCTTTTAAATTCTAAATCTTGGCCATTTTCATTTGTTTGTTCATCTTTTATATCTAAAACATTTTTTTTATTAGCACCAATGCATGAAATAGTGCTTATAGGTAAAAAAAAGCTGGGATTAAAGTTATAATAAGTTTCATTTTTTTCATTTTTATCCTGTATATTATTATTTAGTTTTTATAATAATTTTATAATAATACACTTAATAAAATTATTTTTTAAAAAATTAATTTCTAAAATAAAAATGTGTTACAATATTATTGCAACGGTCGTGTAGCTCAGGGGATAGAGTACGTGCCTTCTAAGCATGTGGTCGCAGGTTCGAATCCTGCCACGATCGCCATTTTTTTTTATTTCTTTTTTATATTAAAAAATATGTTTTTTTATTTAAGTTTTAATATTTTTTAAATAAATTAATATTTTTTAGTTTATAATATATATCGCTATTGCGAGTGTAGTTTAATGGTAGAACTTTAGCCTTCCAAGCTAACTACGTGGGTTCGATTCCCATCACTTGCACCATTGCGGATGTAGTTCAATGGTAGAACATCAGGTTGCCAATCTGAATACGAGGGTCCGATTCCCTTCATCCGCACCATATTAAAAAAACTTGGTAAAACCCAAGTTTTTTTATTTTAAAAATAAAATTCAGTTTTAAGATTTTTTATTATTAGCTATAATTTAAATATAATTTATTTTAAATTAAAATTAAGGAGAAAAAATGAATAAAGTTTTAGTTTTATATTCATCACCATTACCAGGTGAAAAATCAATATCATCATTAGCAACAAAAGAATTTATTAAAGAATATAAAAAAAATAATCTTAATGATGAAATTATTGAGTTTGATTTAAATAATCTTGAAATGTCAATTAATAGCATGAATTCTAATAATTTTAGTAGCTTTTATAACGAAGATCTCTCAAACAAATATATTGAAATATTAAAAGAAACTAATAAATTAATAATTGCTGCACCTATGATTAATTTTAATGTTCCAACTGTTTTAAAAAATTTTATTGATAGAGTTGCTGTTGCAAACAAAACATTTTCTTATAAATATGCAAAAAAAGGTTCTTCAATTGGATTATTGAATAATTTAAAAGTTCAAATTATTGCTACACAAGGTGCTCCTGTAGGTTGATATACTTGAGCTAGTCATGTTTCTTATTTAGAAGGTGTTTGAGACTTTTTTGGAGCCAGTTTAGCTAAAACACTTTTAATTGATGGAATTAAGGTTGAACCATTTATTTCACAAAAACCAGAAGAAATAATCGAAACTAAAAAAGATTTAATTATTTCTTCTGCTTTGGTTTTTTAAAAAAAAGAAATTATCTTAAAATAAGAAGAAATATAGTAAATTATGGAAGTTTTTAATTTATTTGATCAGACTATTTTAGTACCTTATAAAAATAATGTTTTTAAAATAAATTTGAGTAAATTATTTGAAATTAGCTTGCTTAAATTTATTTTTTATTTATTATTTTTTAAAAAAATAATCTTTTTGTTATAATTGCATATGCAATGTAAATTGCCACAGTGGAAGAATTAAAATATGTATTAATTCGCTAGAACCACAATTATCGAAAGGATTTTAGTAAAATGGCAAAAGAAATAGCAAAAAAAGCTAAATTACAATTTATGGCCGGTCAAGCTAAACCAGGACCAGCATTGGCTGGTGTTGGAATTAACATGCCTGAATTTACAAAGGCATTTAACGACCAAACAAGAGACAGAGGAGCTGAACCAGTTCCTGTTCTAATTACAGTATACAAAGATAAATCATTTGAGTTTAAACTTTTTACTTCACCAACATCATTTAAATTAATTCAAGCTTCAAAAGTTAAAAAAGGAAGTGGAGTTCCAAATAAAGAAAAAGTTGGTTCAATTTCATTAGAACAATTAAAAGAAATTGCTGAATATAAAATGCCAGATATGAATGCTAACACAGTTGAAGCAGCAATGCGTCAAGTTGCTGGAACAGCAAAAAATATGGGTATCACAATTGATGGCTATGAAGAATGATTAAAAGGCGGTGCTAACTAATGGCTAAAAGAGTTACAAAAAATGCTAAAGTTTTAAAAACATTAGTTAACAAAAATGATGTTTATTCATTATCAGAAGCAATCGATTTAGCAAAAAAAGCTTCGTTTGCAAAATTTGATGAATCATTAGATATAGCTATAAAATTAAACCTAGATACAAGAAAATCTGACCAACAATTACGTGGTGCTGTAGTTTTACCTAACGGAACAGGTAAAACTATTAAAGTTTTAGTAGCAACAGATGAAGTTTCAGCACAAAAATCTGCTTTAGAAGCAGGAGCTGATTTAGTTTACTCATCTTCAGAATTACCAGAAGTTTTAAATCAAGATAAATATGATTTTGATGTTATTGTAGCCGATCCTAAAATGATGTTAGTTTTAGGTAAGTATGGTAAAAAGCTTGGGCCAAAAGGCTTAATGCCAAACCCAAAGACTGGAACAGTTACAACTAACCCTGCAAAGGCAGTTGAAGAACTTAAAAAAGGTAAAGCAAATTACCGTGCTGATAAAGGTGGTATTATCCACGCTTCAGTTGGTAAGAAATCAATGGAAACAGCTTTATTAGTACAAAATGCCGAAACATTAATACAAACAGTAAAAAGATTAAAACCTCAAACTGTTAAAGGAACATACGTTTTAAATATTGTTGTTTCAACTTCTATGGGTGCTGCTGTAAAAGTTAAAATCGATTAATTAAAAAACTCGGGAAACCGAGTTTTTTAATATTTAAAATTATTTAAGATTTGTAAAAGCTTTTAAACCTAGATAAACTCCTCTTTCTTTAAGTTCATCTTCAATTTTTAATAATCTATTATATTTTGCTATTCTATCAGTTCTTGACATAGAACCAGTTTTAATTTCATTTGTGCTAAACGCAACAGCTAAGTCAGCAATAAACGTATCTTCTGTTTCACCTGAACGGTGTGAAATAACGGGAACAAAGTTAGCATTTTGTGACATTTGAATAGCTTTAATAGTTTCTGTTAATGAACCAATTTGATTTATTTTAATTAGCGAAGCATTAATAGCATCTTTTTCAATAGCCATTTCAATATATTTAGGATTTGTAACAATTAAGTCATCTCCAACTAATTGAACTTTTTTACCAAATTCTTTTTTCATTTTTATAAATCCATTTCAATCATCTTCGTGGTGAGAATCTTCGATTGAAATAATTGGATATTTATCAATTAATTTTCCATAGTAATCAACTAATTCATCAGAAGTAAATTCATATTTGTTTTTTGAATATTTATCAAATCCTGCTCTTTTTTCTAATAAAGCTTGTTTAAATTTTTTAAAAATATACGTTTTGGTTTCAACATTATATAATTCTGAGCTTGCTGCATCTAAACAAATTGCAATTGCATTTTCTTCTGATGTTGAAGGATTAAAACCAGCTTCTTTGATTGCATTAACTAAAAAATCTAAAGCTTCTTCATGAGTATGTAAGTTAGGAGCGAATCCGCCTTCATCACCTACTTGTGTACCATGTCCAGCTTTTTTAAGTAATTTAGCTAACGTGTGAAAAACTTTATTTGCCATTTGAAGTGCTTGTTTAAATGTTTTTGCACCTAAAGGCATAATCATAAATTCTTGAAAGTCAATTGTGTTTGAGGCATGCTCTCCACCGTTAATAACATTAAGCATTGGAACAGGAAGGGTAAATAAATTGTTATCTATTTTTTTTAACGAAGCTAAGTATTCATATAATGGTTTTTTACTTTCTAAAGCTGCAGCTTTTGCACAAGCTAAAGATACAGCTAAAATAGCGTTAGCACCAAATCTTGATTTAGTATCAGTTCCATCAACTTCAATCATTAAGTTATCAATAAGATCTTGTTTTTTAACATCAATACCAATAAGTAATTTTGAAATTTCATTGTTAATATGATCACAAGCAGTCTGGACACCTTTTCCACCAAATCAGTTGTTTTCATATACAGTATTTTTATCTCTTAATTCTAAAGCTTCTTTTGATCCAGTTGATGCTCCTGAAGGCACCAATGCTTCTGCAAATGCTTTCTTAGTTTGAACCTCTACTTTAACTGTAGGATTTCCTCTACTATCTAAAACCTCATATGCATATATTTTTTTAATTTTAGACATTTTTAACTCCTTAATTTAATAATTCAATAAAAATTATGATTTAAAAATTAAAATTTAATTTCTTTAACTTTATTTTAAAATGATTTTTTGAATTTTATATATAAATAAAATTATAAATTAATTATATAAAAAATGATTATTAAAATCAAACGATTATTTAAATAGTGTAAAATTCTAATTATGCTTAAAAATGAATTATTAGAAAAAGAATTTGATCAATTTATCGATGAAATTAATAAAATTAGATACGAAGATCCTTTAAGAGCTATATATCTTTTAGATGAAGGAAAAAAACAATTTCAAGTTTCAGCAATGCAAAATGAAATTGATGCATTTAGAAACAATATTTTATTTCAAATTAAAAAAAATAATCTTAAAACAAAAACTAATTTAGATACATTAAGTTTGATTAATTCATTAAAAAACAAGAAAATGGATTATATTTTTATGCTTAATTATAATGAACTTAAAAATCGTAGTTTAAATGAATTTTCTTCAGAATTTCAGTATTTTTTTAATGGTGATGGTTTTGATAACTCAGGATTTCAAACATTAATTTATGATCTTTTACAATCTAAAAATATTGACTTTGATTATAAAGTAAAAAATGATGTTATTAATCCTAAAAAAGATGGGTCATTTTTAAAAAATGAATCAATAGCAAAACTTGAAAAAGAAATACTAAATCTTTTTAAAGAAGACGTTGCAAAAAGTAAGATTGCTAGACAGGTTTTTAGTGGTTATTTATTTCAAAATTGAATTAAAATATTAAAAAATAAAACATTTAATGAGTATCAAGATATTGTTTCAGTAACACAGGTCTTATTTGGTGAAAAAAATGAAAATGATCTTAGCAAAGAACAAAAAATCTTATATGCATTATTCAAATAAATAATGTTATAATATTTACATATTTTTAAACAAGGAGAAAAAATGTCAAGAAAGTTTAATAAAGAAAATACAGAATTAATTATTGATTATATTTTTGAAGGTGAACAATTATCAAAAGCTATTGAAAAAGCTCAAAGATCACTAGCTAGTGATGTTATTGTTCCTGGTTTTAGAAAAGGTAAAGCACCATTAAAAGAAGCTTTAAAACGCATTGATCATTTAAAGGTCTTAAATAAAGTAATTAAAAATAATATTAATGATATTTATTCAAAAGAAATTATTTCTCAATTAAAAGATGAGGATAAAATTTTAGAAAACTTTGAACCAGTCTTGGATTTAAAAGAAGTTAACGAACAAAAAATAGTTTTTGAATTTACATACGCTCTATTTCCTTCGGTAAAATTAGGTGATTTTAAAAAATTAGAAACTAAATTATTAAGCTATGATTTAACTGATGAAGATTTTGAACAAGCTAAAAAGAGTATTTTAGATAACTATATGGTTATGTTAGATTCAGAAGAACCTATTAAATTAGGTGATAAAGTTAATTTCGATTTTATTGGATTTATCAATGGTGAAAAATTTGAAGGCGGAGAAGCTGAAAAATTTGACTTAGTAATCGGATCAAAACAATTTATTCCGGGTTTTGAAGAACAAATGATTGGACTTAAAAAAGGTGAAACAAAAGATCTTAATTTAAAATTCCCAGAAAACTATCATGCTAAGGATTTAGCAGGAAAAGATGTTATTTTTAGAGTTACAATTAATAAAGTTCAAACACCTAATTATCCAGAAATTAATGAACAATTTTTAAAAGAAGTTAAAGTTAACCCGCTTGTTAATGACTTAGAAACATTTAATCAATACTTAAAAATAGTTGCTTTAAAAGAAAAAATGTTTGTAAATAATTCAAACTTTGTTCAATCAGCTATTGCAGAAATTTCATCTAAATCAGAAATTAAAATGTCTTCGTTGATTGAAGCTGCTGAAGCTGAAAAATATTACAACGGTTTTGTAAAAGAATTAAAACAAAAAGGTATTAATGAAAAAGACTACTTTGAATTTGCTAATACATCAAAAGATGATATTTTATCATTATACAAAAAAGAAGCAAATAAAAACTTATCTTCATCATTTGTTATGGGTAAAATAGTTGAAGTTGAAAACTTAGGTGTTACTGATGAAGAATTTAATTCTAAAGTTAAAGAATTATCAGATTTATATGGTTTAAAAGAAGAACAAATTAAAACATTTTTAACAAAACAAAGATTTGATCAAGAGCAAATGTCAATTAGAATTTTTGAAAGATTAGCAGAATTAAATAATCCTGAAGGATTTAAAAAATATTTAGAAATCAATAAAGAAGTTAAAGAATATGAATCAAAAGTTCAAAATATTTTAATTGAAGACGCTAAGGTTAAATCAAAAAAACAAGTTGAAGAAATGACAAAAGAAAAATAATTTATTATAAAAATTAAGTTAAATTTTAAAGCAAAAACACAATTATGGCAAACTTCATAGTTGTGTTTTTAAATTTTATAAAAGTAAAAATATTGTATAAATTTCGCTTTAAATGATTAATTTTAATATATTTAATTATAATAAAGTAATAATAATAATAATAATAATATGGAGGTCCATATGAAACAATATTTAAATAAAAATAAAGAATCAAAAAACAAAAAGACTTTCAAAAAAACGACAATTGTTGCTATATTCTTTATTGTTTTATTTTTAGTTATATTAGCGATTTTGATTGCTTATGTAGCTGATTTTATTAGATTCAACGGCACTTTAAAAAATGGTTTATTGTGAACTGTTGACCAAAGAAAACACGGATTATTTAATTTTTGAAATAAATAAAAATGTAAGGGAGAAAAAACATGTCTAAAAAATCTAAATTAACAGCTGCATTATTATTAACAGGTTTACCAGCCGCTGCATTAGCAATTGCTCTGCCTTTTTTACATTCAACATCAAATAAGATAAAAAATAAGGAAAAAATCGATGCTCTTAATAAATTAAAAAATACAATTGATAATTCAACTTATTTTTTAAAAAAATATCCTAATATTAAAATTAAAAGCAGACAAGAAATTGAAGAAGCAATTATACATGCAAAGCAAATTGGTAATGACTGGATAAATAGAAATGAAAGAGATGCAAAATCTGTTGTTACTAGCTTAATTGATAGTAGACATAAATTAAATCTTCTTTTAGCAACTGCTTTATTAAAAGAAGATTTAACAACTGATAAAGATACTAATGAAGCTATAAATGAAGTCGAAAAATATTTATTATCATATGATGTATTAGTTGAATTTAAAATGTATGCTAATAATTTTTTAAGAAAAAAAATTGATAAAAATTCTTTAATTAAAAAAAGTATTGAACTATTAGATAAACAAAAAAGTATTACTTTTAATGTTGAACTTGACATTAATATTTTTAGATTTAAAATTTTAAATAATATAGATGATTTAAATATTTTATTTAAGTCAAGTGCACTTGATAAAGTTGCAACTTTTATAGAATCAAGAACCATTTCTAAATCATCAAGAGATGTTATAAAGGAATATGAGATTTTTTTCAAAAATGTTTCAAATGAATTATATGAAGTGGAATCTAAGAATAATGCTAAATTGGTTAAAGAACTTTATAAACTTATAGATGATTCAATTTATAAAGTTGAACAAATGCAAATTAATTCAGAATCTAAAAAAATGCTTCAATTAGAACTTAGAAATTTAAAAAATTTTGTTAAGGCGGTTAAAGGTAATTTAAGCTTTAAAATAATTAATGAGGATAGTAAAAATATAGACTTCAAGGAATTTATTATTAAATATATTTCTTCATTTTTCGCTAAAACTTCTCAATATTTCAAAGGTTATGACGAAGTTGTAAGTAATTTACAAAAAAATATTACTGAAACAAAACAAAAAATTAACAATCTTGAGGCGCAATTTAGAACTTGACTAAAAAATATTATTAGTCAAACTGAATTAAAAATCAAAGAAGATAAAAATAATTTAAAAATTTATGAACTTTATTCAGATTTTGTAAAAAGTACTCAATTAATATTTATTGCATCAACTTTATTAAAAGAAAATATTAGAAAAGTTAATTCTTCAAATGTTTTGAACAATCAAGAAAAAGATAAATATATTAACGAATTAAAAGCATTACCATATGATAATGCTTTAGATTATTTCCTAAAATCTAATGAAATAATGTCAGATTTTGAATATTTATCTTTAATTAGAAATTTTGTAAGTGAAAGATTAAATAATTTAAAAAAACAATATGAATTTTCAAAAACTAATGCTATTAAAACAGGTTTAAATAAAAAACAAATTTTAAAGATTGATGAGAATATTAAAAAAATAAATAATTTAAAACAAAATAAAGTTACGTTTGATCAATATATTAATCAATTTGAAACATTAATAAATGAGGAACGTTTAATAAATAAACAAGAGTTAAAACATATTATTAAATTACTTGAAGAAGAATTTTCAAAACAAACAATTAAAAATTCACCTAATTTAGTTTCAATTTGAAATAAAGATTTATTACCTATTTTAACAGATTTAACAGATGATTTTTCTACCGCCACAAGAAATGAACTGAATGAGCAAATTAAGGAAAATAATTCTAATAAATATAATGCCATAAGATTACTAACAGAAGCAAGGTTAGCTAATTTTGTTAATTCGATAAGTGATAAAAATACCATTTTGCTAAATGAAATTGAAAAAGAATTTAGTAGCTTATATAAAGAAAAAGCTATTTTTGAAAATAAGGTACAGTCATTACTTTCAAATGCCAAAAATATTTCAATTGATAAAAATCTTACTGAAGAACAAAAAATATCTAAATTAAAAGAAATTGCACAAAAACAAGAACAATTAAGTAAAAATATGCACGATCTTGCAAAATTAGCTGAAATTAAAAATAAAACAGGTGAAATTTTAAACAGATACAAAGATAACGAAAATGCAAAAATTTATTTTGCTAATGAAATTAAAAATGTTTCAGAATTAAGAAATGAAGCTGAAGATATTTTAAATAATCCAATAGATATTTCTTCTGATTTTAGAAAATTAAATAAAATTTATCAACACAATTAAAAGAACTTTCTGATAGTGTTGATAACGCTGATGGGGAAAGAATTGCTAATAAAATTGAAGAACAAATTATTGATACTTTTACATCTCAACGTAAATCTGGACAAGCAATAACTCCTTTAGAATCTATATTGATGAAATCACTAGAAAAATTAAGAAACGAAATTAAGGTAAATAATAAATTAGATGATGATGTTAAAAAAACAGATGAGAATAGGAAAACTCAAAATAAAATGAATATTTTACATCAATCAATTCCTGTATTAAGCAACTTCGAAAAAGAACTAGAAATTTTTAAAGAAGAATTTGAAGAAGTTAAAAATGCAACTAATGTCTTAAATGAAAACTTAAAAGATATTGATATAGAAATTAAGGATAAATTTTCTTCTGCAGTTAAAAAACTAAATATCGAGAATGCAAAAATTGAAAAAGAATTAGAAAATCTTATTAATGAGCAAAATAATTTATTCGATCCTTTAAAGCACAACAAAGATTATGTTCAATCACTTAATAATAAAATTGAATTATTAAAAAAAGAAATGGCTATAAATCTGGCTAGTGCTAAATTAGAAAAAGAAAGTTTAATTTTAAACCAAAGTGTTGTCGATAATAATGAATTTGGTGGTGTAATTAATCAAGAACCTTATTCACTACTTAAAAATGATTTCGATTCACTAAATAAAGCAAAAAAAGATGTGCTTGATAATTTTGAAAAAACAAAAAGTGAAATTGAAGTTTTAAGAGAAAAAAATAAAGAAATAAACGAACAATTACAAAAATTGTGAACAGAAAATGTTTCATTGCTAGAAGATGATAAAAAAGAATTAAATCTGGAAGAAATTCAAAAATTAGAAGAAGAAAGCAAAAAAATAAATAATGAATTACAAGAAAAACTAGCTGAATCAAAAGAAAGTATTGAAAAACAATTTGGAAATTTTGAAAAATTACAAGTTTTAGCTAAAAAAGTTAATGAAGCAGCAAAAGCATTAAAAAATATAAATGCAACTGATTATCCAGAATTAAGTAAAAATTTAAAAGAAATAATTGAAGCCAACCGTATGTTTAGTTCAGATGATCTTGGTGAAATAAATAAAAAATTAAAAATAATTGATGACTCAATAGCGAAAATCGATTCTTCAAAACAAGCTAAGAATAAATTAAATGAATTAATTAAAGTAAAGCAAAATCAATATAAAGAAGAAAATAATTTTGAACAAAGAAAAATCTTTAAAGAAGTTGATGAAGAAATTCAAGGAGTTATTGATCAACAATTAGCTATTATCTCTAATCCCGAATCGACATTATCTCAATTAAACGTTTCAGCAGCTATAATCGAACAAGCTATTAGTAAATATACATTAGCAAAAGATTTTATAAATAAAGAATTCGAAGCAGCAAAAGATGATTTTAATACTAAATCTCAGGAATTTCTTTCTGATGAAAAAGCTAATAAATTTTATGGTATTAATGACGATAATTTATCTGAGGGCACTGAAATTCAAAAATTAATTGATAAATATAACAAGCTTATTAAAGATGATCAAACTACTTTAATGCAAATAAATAATTTAAAAGATAATTTAGAATTAGCTTACAATAAAGATAAATTTAATAATAAACAAAATTCAATTTTAAATAAACTAAATTCTGTTAAAGAAAAGTTTCTACAAATTCCTGATCTAATGAAAAATAATAATTCTGAAAACCCATTAGATAAAATTACTGAATTAGTTCATTTATTAAAAGCAGATATTAATTCTAAAACTAAACTATCAGAAGTTTCGCAAATTATTGGACAATTTGAAAAATTAAATTCAATTGAAGATTTACTAGAAAAACAAGAAGAAATTGCTGACAAAATAATTGAAAATAAATTAAATAACAATAGCAAAGAAACATTAGTTAATATTCTTAAAAAATCAACTTTTTCAAATATAGAACCTACTTTGTCAACCCCAACTAATAGCGAGATTTTTAAAATGTATGAACAAATATCAGAAGAATATAATAATTCTCGTGAATTTGCCGACATTGTTCAAAGCTCAAATGAAAAAATAAAATTAGTAAAAGAAAAAGTTAAGGATAAATTAAGCAATGATTTAATTGATCAAGATGCTAATGGAAAAATTCAAGCTTTACTAGATAAATTTGAAAGTGAATTAAATTTAGTTAAACTTAACCCATCTGATTTAAATGGATCTAAAAATGAAGTAATAAAATATGAAAATAAAGCAAATAATATCGATAACAAATTAGATGATATTTTTGAATTTGCTAAAGTTATAAAAAAAGCTGACGAGCTTTCAAAAGAAATAGGTTCAACTAGTGGAAATGATGCCTTAAACTCATTTAAAGAAAAATTAGATCAAATAGTTTTAAACGCTAAAGAAAAATATACCGATTTTCAATCATATGATGATATAAAAAACCAAATTAAAGAAGTAACTGCTTTAATTCAAGCTTCACAAAAAGTTGAAAGTCAATTTAATGAATTAAATGAATTATTTAAAACTATTGAGTATAAACAAGGACTTAATGAACAAGATCAATCTCAAACTAAAAAAGAACAACTACAAGGCTTTATAAATAAATTAAAAGATTTTTCAAGTTCTGATGAAGTTAAAAATAATATAAGCAACGTAAATTTATTAGGATCAGTAATTATTTCAACTAAGTCATTAATTGAAACTCATAAAAAAATATTAGATAAATACAATTTAACTGAATTTAATTTTCAAAATGAAAAATACGGATATGAATGAGATCAAAAAAATATTGCTGAATCTACTCTTTCTACAGTACCAAATATTCCTGGTGAGAAATTTGAACCAATTAATTTAACAACTGAATTAAAGAAACTAAAAGAAGCCGCTGAAGAAAAGGCTTTAAAGGCTAATATTTTATATAATTTACGTAAAGCCGAATTTGAAAAAGCTGATAAATATTTTAAAGAAGACGTTGCGAAAATAGAAGCAAAAGTTTTAGATAAAGCGTTTGAAGAACTAAAAAATGATCAATTAATTTTCTATAAGGATATTTTAAACAAAATTAAATTAGTTGATAGTTATGAAAAAAAATCTGAAATAGATATACATAGTCAAAATATTGAATTAGCTCATTCAATGACGGATAATTTTATTGAACTAGCTAATGCAGTAAAAAGAATTAAAGATAAAAAACAAAATATTAATGCTAAAAATATTGTAGAAAATAACTCGGAACTAAAAGAAGCAATCGATAAAATTGATCAAATGGTTGAATCCATTGAAAAACAAGGTAAAACCAAGTGAAACGAAAATATTTATTTTTATAATTTAAAAGCTTCTGAAATTAATAATGAAATTAATAAAATTGAAGTTCACAATGCTAAATTAGATTTATTACTTAAACATTTAGAAGCTAAAAATAAACTTGAAGAATCCATATTAAAAGACAAAAATGCAAGAAAAATTTTAGATGCTATTTTAAAAGATTTCTCTCTATCTATTAAATTGTTAGATACTGCGGACAAAATTAGAATTAAAGATTTAGAAACTCAATATATAGACGGTGGTTTACTTTCATTCAACAAGGTTTTTGAATCTTCAAAACAATTACTTACTGTTATTGAAGAAGCAAAAAAAATTAAAGTTGAATCATCGGATGAATACTATATCAAAGAAACCTTACTAATGAAAAAACTTTATGATGAGTTAAATATAAAAATAAACGAAGCTGTTCGTTTGTTAGATACAGAAGAACTTTATAAAGATAATAGATTAATATCAGATAGATCTAAATTAATAAATGACATCAATAATCCATCATATGGAATTATTGCTAAGATTAAATTTGAAAAGAAACGTGAAAAAGATTCAATAATTAAAGAATTAGAAGCTATTGATAATTATATTAGTAGCAATTATGAAGAAAATAATTCTCCAAAATTGGATGACTTTAATACCTTAGAAATTAGAAATAAAAAAGATACCGAATTTAATACACTAGAGGAAATAAAAAATATTACTACTGAAATTAATGCAACAAAAGTTAAAATTCAAGAACAAAAAAAATCTATTTTTGATTTTAATAAAAACCGTCTTGAAATAATGAAAAATCAATTTGAAAAATACGTTAAATTACTTTCTGGAGAAGAATTTAATACAAGTACAGACCTTAAACAAATCTCAAAAAACGATAGTCAAACATTAGTTAAATATATTGGAATTGAAGCATTAATTAATATTTATAAAGATCATATAAATGAAGTACAAGAATTTTTAGATTCAAGTAATTTTAATGAAAATTCATATATTCAAGATTCAAGATTAATTAATGATAAATACAAATTAATTGAAAATGACTATAAAGAATTAAAATCAAAATCAAAAACAGCGTTTTCATTAATTAAAAATAGTATTGAAGTCTTTAATAATGAAGTAAAAATAAAACAAGAATCAGATAGCAAATCAACATTATTTGATTTAATTAAAAAAATTTACATAATTAATAATTCAAACAAAACGGATATTGAAAATAGTGAATTATTTACAAGACTAAAAGATGTTGATGAAAAAACAAAAAATTTACCTCAAGATTTAGAAAAAATAACTCCTGCTGAATATTTTGAAAATAATTATAATGATTCAAAAATATCAGAAGTTCAAACAAATGTTGACAATGAGTTTAAAGAATATTATGAAGTAATTAATAAAATTTTAGAAGGACTAGCAAGCATTGATACTTTAATAAAAGGTAAAAATAAAGATACAAACGATTTAGATAGCTTACAAGGTATTTATACGCATTTTGTTGAAAATAGAACTATATCGAACTTTTTAAATTTAGTTTCTTCTGATCAATATCGTTCTGATGATGTTATAAAAAATGAACCTTTTAGAACATTAATAAGTGCATATAAACCATTGCAAGATTCCTTAAAATTAGATAGTAAAAGTTCAGCAGATAAGATTTTAAATGATCTAACAAGTTTATTAGATTTAAAACTTAAAGTACTAAAAGGAGTTTTTGAACCTTCAGTTCATTTATTAGAGTGATTTAATAAATCTGAGAACCAACAATTAGTGTTAAGTTATTTAATTTCTAATGAGCAAAAGAATATGAAAGATATAGTTCCTAACCATAAAACACTATATGAAGAATTTAAAAAAGCAATAGACAAAAAAATTCAAAGTAATAGTTCTACAAAGGAAATTGAAATAACAGAAAATGATGATATTCTTAAATTATTTAAGCGTTTTATATTCCTTAAAAATAATATAATGCCATTTAATTTAAATAATATTAAGGTTTATTTAACTCGTGAAAATACTAGTGATGATTTTGCGCCTGAATTTGTTCAAGCAGATACATCAATTAAGAAAACAAAATTAAACTTTAAAGTTGTATATAATAAAACAACCGATAATTCATTTTTTGGTGATGTAGAAAAATTCGAACTTAAATTCAACGATATTTGAGTTACTTTTAATACCCTAACAACATTTAATACAAAATTAGAACATGTTTATTCTCCTAATCAAAAACCAGAAGATTATTGAAAAACAAAAACAATTTTTATAGGAAATGAAGCAGGATGAAATAATAAGACTTTTAGCTCTCATTTTTTAAATGCATTTTCAGCAGCAGCTGATTTTAAGAGTGAAAAACAAATATCACTTTTTAGAGAAGATATAACATTTGACGATGAAAATTGAGACAAGAGTTTAAATAGTGAATTAAAACAACCAGAAAATAATTTCTATGCTTGAAATAACAAAGAATTATTTGAACAAAGCAAAATGCAAGAAAATTCATTAGTTGATTTTTCAACAAGTTCAAAGAATTTTAAATATAAGATTAAACTTAAAGACGAAACTTTTGTTGTAAATAATAAAAAATATAAACTTGCAAAATTTGGTCAAAAACAATTTATGTATTGAGATCAAGCTGATACTGATATGAAAAATATTAGTAATAGTCAAATTAGCATGTGAATTCCATATTTTATTTATATACCACTTATAAGTGAAGATGGTAAGGATTTTACTGTGTTACATATTTCATATCAAGAAAATTTCCAAGTTCCTTGAGCTGGAAATAATTATGAATACAAATTTTCGTTTGTACCAAAATCTAGTGTAGATAACGGTAGATGATACATAATGAATAAAAATAGACTAGATTTTAATATTCTTAATGAGGTTAATAAAAATTCAGCTGAATTTACTAATTTAAGTGAAAAAGAATTAAATGAGGTAAAAGCTAATTTACTTGCTCAAGAAATGGCTAAACACTACACAGATAAGCAATATTTAGGAAAATTACGTAATAAATATTTTTATGATAATTCTTTAAAAACTAATAATTCATTTTGACAACAAGTTGGTAAATTTAACATTTTTGTAAGAATTAGAGAAGAAAATAAGGAGGTAGAATAATATGCATAAAAAAACAATACTTAGTTTATTAGAAGTTGGAGTTGTTACAACTGGTGCAATAGCAGCTTGGATAACATTTTTTGATTTTCAAAAGAATAAGAATATCAAAAATGATCAAATTATTTCTAGATATAATGATTTTAATAATGCCTTTAATAAACATAAAGACTTAATACTATTGAATAATTCAAAAAATAATAGTATTATTCAAAAAATTAGTGAACTTGAATCAAGAATTTTTGATTCAACTATTTCTCCTTTAGAAAAATGAAAAGCTCTTAATAAGTTAGGTGATTTACAAAATAACGTTATTTTTGATTGAGTATCTGAATTAATAAAAAATGAAGCTTTAACAAATTCTGCCGTTAGAAAACTTGAAGAGTTACTTGTTTCACAATCTAATCGTATACAAGAAAAAGATATAAAATCTCAATTTAAATACAATGAAGTAACAAATTTAAAATTAGCTTTAAAAAACTTTGAAAATCTTCAAAAAAGTAAACAAGAAGAATTTATTAATTTATATAAAGAATTTTTTAATAATAAAATTAAAGAACAATATCAATTAGTTGAAAAATACTTAATGCAGAAAGATAATTCTTTAGATGATAATATTATTAAAGCTAATTATTTAATGCCAACAAAATCATTAAGATACAAATTTGATTCTATTTCTCAACAAATTGAATGAATGCTATTTGAACCATCATTTAGAATTAATGATATTGCAAAGAATAAAGAATTTATTGAAGAAATAATAGTTGATTATTCAAAAAATTTTAACCAAGCAATAATTGATAAATTTAATTCTGCAAGTTCTGAAATGAATGAGATTGTAAATTCTGATTCACAAAATGTTATTAATATTATTGCTAATGCGATTTTAAAATCCCTTCCTAATGATTCTAAATATATTTGGACTGTAAAACAATTAAAAAATTCTGTAGATATAAATAAATTACCAATATTTAATAGAAAAATTTTTGATCAACTAATTAATATTGCAAAGAATGCTAAAATATTTTCAAAAAATGAATTAAATACATTACTAAATCATAAACAAGTTTATGCTTATGACAAGATAAGTGAATATTTTTTAACTGGTATTAAATATAAATTAGATTCATCTATAAGTATAGAAGATATCGAAGATGCTTTAGCAAATTTAAAAACCTTTAAGATAATGACTCTTGATAGCGAATTAACTAATGAAAAAATTATTAAAGAATTTATAAAATTTGTTCAATTACAAAAAAATGAAATTAATTTAGGTAAAGAAATATTAAACAAAATATTTGATAATTCTAGTTATAAAGAAATTGTTAATGCAACTAAATTTGATAAATTTAATAAATCTGTTTTAACAACAGCAATTAGTAAATATAGAAACGATATCAATACAATTAAAAATGCAGAAAGAAACGCTTTAAGACTTAAAAAACTTGTTCTTGAAATTTTGAATGATAATAATAAATTAATTTCTGTAGATGAAGCTCATCAATATAATGATGAAATTGATAAAATTTTTAATAATTCAACAAATACAGTTTTTGATGTTGTAAGCAAATTGCACGAAGTAGAAAAAACATTTCAATCAATGATTATTTCTAGATATGAATTAAGAAAAATACAAAATGAAATTGAAGAAGATATTCTTAAATTAAATAATTTTAATGAAGAAATTATTAATGAATACTTAAGCAAAAATGCTAAACAACTTGCTACAAACCTGTTAAATGAAATTACAATCTTTTTCCAAAAAGATAAATTTAAAATTAATAAAATAACTGAAAATAAACTTATAAATAGTGAAAAATTACGTGATATTGAAAAAATTGTTTTAGATCATTTAGAAAAAACAACGAAAGCTAATTTTGATAAATTATATGAGGATTATAAAATTCAATTTTTATCTCTTCCAAAAAACGTACAAAACGAACTACAAGATAAATATATAAATGTTGATATTCTTAAGAAAATTGTTGATGAAATTAATATTGAAACTAGAAAGATAACTTCTAAAAAATTTAACCCAATTATTTCTAAAGATTTACTTGAACAAATTAAAAAATACAAATTCATTGTTAATTTACTATCGGTTTCTCAAAAACAAAATGAATCAATTTTAAGTCTTGAAAAATCAAAACAATATGCAGAAACCGCTTTTAATCCAACAAAAGAAATTTCGCATAAATACTCAGCAAATGCACAACTTCATATAAATAAAATAATTTCAAAACAAAATGACTTAAAAAACAACGCAAATAACATAAATAATTTGTTAAATTTATTTATTTCAAAAACAACATTGAGCAATGTAGATAAACAAAAAATCGAAAATTCAGAAATATTGAATAGTTTTGAAAGTTTGGAATCCTATAATAAAGTTAATGAATTTATTAAAAGCAATCAACAAACCGCTAAAGCAATTGAACAGGCGGATAAATCAATTGATCAAATTGATAAGTTATTTATTGAAATTACAAAAGAATATGGAAATTTAGATGATTTTTTAGAAGAAAAAGAACAAATTGAAAAAATCAAACAAGAAATTTATAAAGAATTAGAAAATAATGCAAATGTTGAAAAAATTAATAAATTAACACAACAAATTCAAAATATTTTTAATAAAACAGCTGCAAAGAAAAAAGAAGGATCTATTGCGGTTAAAATTAAAAAAATAAATGAAAAAATTAATAATGTATTTCCAAATAATGATAATAAAGAACAAAGCGTCGGTGAGAAAAATCTACGTGAGCGATTGAGTAAAATTTTAAAAGAATCAGAAAAACCAGGATTAACAAAAGAAAAAAAACTTGAACTTTTAAATGAAGCTGAATCATTAAATGGAATAATAGAAAAAGTTAAGGAATTTGAAGAAAATATAGATAGTTTCAATAAAAAATCTGATGAATATAGAGATGATAGTGAAATTTTAACTAGAGTTCCAGAATCAATAGCTACAACTAATGATAAAACGATTAATCAAATGAAATTATTGATTAATGAAATTATTATTGCTGAAGAAATTCCGACTATAGATAAGTTTCAAAATAAAATTAATGAACTTAATCAAAGAAAACAAGATTTAGAAATTTCATATAATAAAGATAAATTAGAAACTTTAACACGTAATTTAGAAACTAAAAAGTATAATCTTGATGATGATAAAACTGATGCTACAAAGCTTCAATTTGATAAAGCTATTGAAGATATTACACATTATGCAAAAGAAAAACTAAATTCAGAATCATTAGTTGACTTACAAAATACTAGAACCTTAGTTTTAAAACAAAATGAGTTAATTGATACTTTGAATAAAGCGATTAGTGAAAAAGAAGCAATAAATTCTGATACCGGATTGAAAGAAGAAATTAAAGGTAAAAATGTTGCTGATTTAGATGAAATTATTAAAAATAATATGCCTAATTTGACATCCGAGCCAATTGATTCAACACAGTTGATCGAAACTAAGATTTCAAATGTAAAAAATGCTATTAAAGAATCAAAAGAAAAGCATGAACTATCAAAATTAATAGAAAGTGATCTTAAATTAATTCTTAATGATAAAGAAAAAGTTAATAAAGCTCTTGCAACTGTTAATGCTGAGTTAGAAAAGCAAATTGCTAATAATGAAGCTATAATAAATGCAAAATTAGGAACATATTCGGAAGATACAATAAAACAAGCTAAAAAATCTTTAGAACAAGCTATTAAAAAAATGAAAGATGAAAAAGCTAGATTATTAAAAGAGTTTGACGAAGTTAAAATAGCAACTGATGATATTCTTAGAACTATAGAAGAAAGAGTTGCATCAGATTTAGAAAATAATAATCA
Source organism: Metamycoplasma canadense (assembly GCF_000828855.1). NCBI lineage: Bacteria > Bacillati > Mycoplasmatota > Mycoplasmoidales > Metamycoplasmataceae > Metamycoplasma > Metamycoplasma canadense. Next base: position 373,807 of record NZ_AP014631.1, read on the forward strand.
ATTTAAATTTGAAAACTTTGACAAAGTAAAAAAAGAGTATCAAGCTTTATTGGAAAATTCATTAGGAGCTAATATTGAAGATTTAAAACAAAAACAACTTGAATTAAAACAAGCATATCAAAAAGATAGAGCTTTCAATGCTGCTATTAAATATAAAAAATTTATTGAGGACGAAATAACATCAAAAACTACTAATATACCTGAAATTAATAAATTAGCAGAAAGCTTTAAAGATCAAATTGAAAAAAGATTAAAAGAAAGCTTTAGTACAAATGATGCAAATAATTTTATTAATCTTATTCAAACTATGACTTCTTTTAATGATGTTCAAAAAGATATTCATGATTTTATCAAGGATTTAGAAGAAAAACAAAAAAATAATTCTGATATGATTGAAGCTGAAACTGCTATAAAAGAAGCAAAAAAATTGTTTAGTCAAAAATTTATACCTGTTGCACCATATGCAAAAGAAGATATTGATAATAAACAAAAAATATTATTAGTAGAATTAAAGAAGATTGATGAAAAGCAAACCAAAAAAAGCGAAAACAAGATTTTAATAAATAAAATATTCAATAGTATTGATAATTTTAGATCCAACCCAGAATTAGAGCTAGAAGATAGCCAAAATAATGATCGTGCATTAGTTAATAAGGTTTTAAATGAAATACTTCAAAAAGATGTAGATTTAGGAATTTCGGTAGATCCAAACGTATCAAAAATAGTTGAAGAAAAATTAAACAAAATAAAAGAAGAAAATAAAAAAGCTGAAACCATAGAAGAAGTAAAAAAAATAGAGCAAAAACTTAAGGCTATTGAAGAAATAAAACCATATATTAATGCATTAGCTTTAGAAATTGGTTCATCGCTTTATTTTATAAGTAATAATGATGCAGAAAACGACCCACTAGTGCGTTCTTTTATTGATAATGAGTTAAAAGTTTTGATTAACGAATCACGCGATCTTTATATCAATAATTTCGACGGACAAGATACTGAGGAAATTGCTAAAAAATCTATAGAAGCTATTAAACAAAGTATTATAAAAATTGAAAATTCAAAAGAAAATATTAAAAAAACAAAAGAAATTAAATCTCAGCTTTTAAAAGCTCAAGAACTTAATTTAAATACAAATTATTTTTCTGTAAACAACCAAACTGCTGATTATAAAAAAGATATTATTAAAAAATGATTAGATAATATAGCTACTACATCTAATTACGATAAAAATATAACTGATAATCAACAAAGACTTGATTATACTTATGAAAAAATTAATGCAGCATATGATTTAATTGCTAAAATTAAAGAAATTTCAAACGAAATCGAAAAATGAAAACGTGAACGCAGTTTAAAATCTGACATTCTAGAACAAACTGAAAAAGATGAAGAATTATTAACTCAATCAATGTGAGATGCTGTGCCATCAAGTGCAAGTAATAATTTATCAACAGAAGAAATTAGAAAGAAAATTGAAACTCTTAATCAAAATTATTTAGAAAAATCTGAAATAAGAAATCAAAGAGTTAAATTACTTATTGATATTAAGGATTTTGAAATAACAGAAGCGTTTTTATCATTAGATAGTAATCCTGTTTTAAAAGAAATTGTTTTAAAAAGAATTAAAAAAATAGGTTCTAAGATTTTAGATGCGAAAAATTTTAATCAAATTAAAGATATTAATGATCAATTTACTAGATTAAAAGAACTTTTAGTCGAAGAAATAAAATTAGCTGAAAAAATCAATTCTTCAAAACAATATATTTCTACACTAGATTTAGACAGCGAAGTTTCGAATAAAAAAGATGAGTTTGTTTTAAAAATTCAAGAAAGTAATAACTGATTAGAAAAAGAAACTCCAGAAACTGCCGAAGAATTAGAAACACGTAAAAATAATTTAGCAAAGCAAATAGATATTTTAGATTTACACAAATCTCGTTTAGATGTATTTAAAAGTTGAACTAACATTAAAGAAAAGGTTGAAACATCTACTATTTTGTCGACAGAAAAAAATGCATTATTAAACAAAATGAAAACCTTTGCACAAGAAATTAATAGTGTTAAATTTAACGATGATACAAAAGCTTTAGAATTTGAAAATGTTGGCAATAAATGATTAAAAGGTCAAACGGAAACTTCTATCCCTTATTTACTTCAAGAAGCTATTAATTTTCAAGAATCTTTAAATAATGCTAAAAATGTTAATGCAACTTCTACCCCTCTTAACGGTCAAGATGTTACATCAGCAAAAATAAAAGCTGCTTATGATTTATTAATAAATGATATTACTGATGCAGAAGATTTAATTAAAAATGCTGAAAGTGCAACATTATTAAAACGTAAAGAAATAACAAATAATTTTTCTTCTCATATTGATCAAATTGTTAGTGCTAAAAAAGAAGCTATGGAAATCCTGGCATCAAAATCAAAAGAACTTTATAATGAGTTAATAAAAGACGATAATTTAAGAAATAATGAGGAACTTACTGAATTTAAAAAAGTATCAATTGATAATTTAAAGAGTTACAATTTACCAATTTCAGATAATAAAAAAGAAATAATTGAAACAATTGACAAATTAATTATTGATGCTAGGGATAACTATTTGTTGCAAATTAAAGAAATTTATAATAAACAAAATGAGGTAATATCTCAAACTTTAAATGATTTAAATGAATATAGTGTTGCAATATTATCAGATAATATATGAATAAAAGAAACAAAAACTAAATTCGATTTATTAAAAGAATCAATAAATAAAATAAATATTTTTATAAAAAATAATATTTACGATGAAAAACGTTTAAGTGAGTTTGCAAATTTTGAAAATCAAAATAATTATATTGAACAGTATTATATTGAAAATAATAAACTAGTTAACGAAGCTAATAAATCTAAAAACAATTTTATTGAATCCATTTCAAATAACATTAAAGAAATATTAGGTGAAAATAACGGTAAGATAGGCACTTTAATAAAATCTATTGATAATTCTATTAATATTAACTCTGATTCAATAAATTCATTATCAAACTTATTTGAAAAATTAGGTTTATCTGAAATTAAGATTGATTTTGAAAACTTAAAGAAAGAACATGAAAGATTAAAAGCGATTTTAACTAATTTAAATAGTGAATCTGAAAATAAAGCAAATAAATTAGCTGAAAATATAACAAATGTTAATAAACATATTAATAATTTTGATATTTTTGTTGAAAAATTAAAAGTAAATATAACTAATTTAATTGAAAATCGTAGTAATATTAACGAAATATTAAATGGTGTTTTAAAATCTCCAACCGGAGATGATAAGAATAATATTGTTGCAGAATATGACAAAAAACATAATTTAGTTAAAACAATATTAGACCAGTTACAAAAAGTTGAATTGAGTGAATTTGTAAAATCATCATTTATAAACATTGATTCAAATACTATATCTAATTTATTAACTAATCTTAATACTTTTTATGATTTTGTTAATGATACAGAATTTAATAAATTCTTTATTAATTCAATTAATAGTGATATAAAAACAAAAGAAAAATATACGCTTGAAGATTTTAAAGAAAAATTAGAGGAAATTACTAAAGATATTAATGGTAAAAAAGAAATAGATATAACAAATAACGATTTATTATTACCAATGTTTGAAATGTTTGGAAATACACAGATAGATTTAGAAAATAAATTTAATCCAGTTAATGTTCGTACTTATTTAGTTATTGATAATGATACGAGCAAGTGATTTACCGAGATGAATGCTAATGAATCACAAAAAACAATTAAATTGAAATTACGTTATGAATATAAGCCATCTAGTTTATTTATATTCAGCAATTATAAAGGTTTTAGTCATGAAATTTCTAAAGATATTTCATTTACTACTGATAAAAAAATAAGTCTAAAACCAAAATCAAAAGATATTTTTTACAAGGATTATAAACAAGATTCAATAGGAAAAAATGCTAAACAAAAAATCGCAAACACAGAACGTTTAGGATGAGTTGTATCTAATAAAGAAGAAGCTATTAAAAAATTTATTGAAAAATTCAAAAAGGCTTCAAAATTTGGTGATTCAAGTGAAGTTATTATTGATTCTATAAATAATAAAATATATAAAATAAATAATAATAGCATTATTGGAACTGAGGAACTTAATTCAGATTTTAAACTAAAATTTATTCTTCCACAAGTGTTTATTTATCAACAATCAACACAAGTTAAAGGTGATACAAGTAAGCAGTTTATTAGACTAAAATTTGAAGAAGAGAAACGTTTAGTTGCTGAAATCGCATCTCCTGCACAACTTGTTGTAGGTAGTTTGAATTATCAAGCTAATAAAAATACAATTGAACTTATTAACGGTGTTCCTGATCAAAAATTATCAATGCCTACTGCACTCTTAACAACGATTAAATTTGAATTTGATTGAGATGATGCAACAAAAGATTTATCAATGTTTATAACTAGATATGAAACCTATCATGTTGCAAAACATAAACAATTAAAAGCCACTGAAGAACAAAAAAAATGAATTAATGACGAATTTAAATATACAACACATGAAGGCAATTATGATGCTTATGTTTGAAGTTCTGATAATTTTGCAAAATGATTAATTTTAAACAACCAAATATGAAAAACACCTGAAGGAAATAATTCTAATCCTCCTATTTACACTAGAGATACTAATCCTAACAATGATTATCCAGGTGAGGAAAAAGACAATAAAATAATTGTTAAAAATCCTAGATTTACAGGTGTATATATAAGAACAGAATCAAACGGTAATCAAGTTTCGGCAACCGGACCGGACGCAATGAATATTTACAATTCAGGAATTGAATTTTTTGAATTAACTGATATAAAAAATGAATAAAATAAAAAATTAATTTAAAGTTTTATTTAATTTTATAACAAACCCTAAAAGTTAAACCAAGTAAATTGGAAAAGCTTTTGGGGTTTTTATTATTAGTTTTTTATTTTTATAAGATAAAAAATAACGAAAACATTTAGTTTATAGTTAACCCCAAAAGTTGGACTAAAAAAATTATTTTAAATTGTTTTTTACGGAATGATATCTATTTTTTAGATGTCATTCCTTTTAATTTTGTAATTATTCTTTTTTCATTGTAATACTTTATATATTTATGGATAACTTTTTTAACTTTTCTAATGAGCGAAACTAATAAAATACTTCATTTTTTATTGTACTAAAGAAAATTTTAATTGTACAATTGTCATGGCAATTGCCTTTTTATACATGTTTTGCAAAATATTTTTTTATTTTAAAATCTTGAGATATTAATCCATTTGATATTGTCATCCTTATTTTCTTTATTTAAAGATTTTAAAATATAAAAATTGTTTATTTTGATAATTTAAAGAATAAGAGCATATTTTTTAATAAATATTTATACCTTGATTCGTCACTACAGTTACTTTTTCTTTTCTTGTTGCATTTCCTTTGTAGAGCTAAGACTCTCAATTTTTTTAGTAGATCATAATTTAGTATTATGTTCTTTTTTAGGGTTAATTTTATTTAGAAATATAGTAATAAAAAAACTCTTTATTTATGTTATTGATATTTAATGTTAGGGACATCGACAGATATGTATTTATTACTATAAAAACGTGTAATTATTTTGAATTTTGACATTAATTCTTGCCAATTTGCCAAATTCAAAAAAAAAAAAAAAAGAATAAAATTTTTTTATAAAAAATAAAAATTTGAAAATTAAATAAATTAGTAGAAGAAGGAAAAAAAGATGAAAAAACTAAAAAAAATTTTATTAACTTTTGGTTTTTTAGCTCCCTTAACAACATTACCAGTAATATCGGCAGCTTGTGATAATAAAAAAGAAGAAAATTCAAAAGATATAAATGAAGAAATTAACAAAATAAAAAAAGAATATGAAGATTTACAGAAAAAAACTAATTTATTAATTTCTTCAACATCAGAAAAAGAAAAGAAAGAAAAAGATTTACAAAAACTTTTAGATGATAATACTAAAAAAATTGCAGATTTAGAAAAAGAAATTAATAAATTAGAAGAAAAAGAAAGAAAAACAAAAAAACTAGAAGAATTAAAGAAACTTAATAATCAATACTTAGGTTTAGCAGATGCTCTTAAAGATGGTTTTGCTGAATATCCAGAACTAGGTGAAGATAAAGAAGATGGTTCATTCAATGACTCTGAAGAAGATGAACTTGGAACCGATAGTGAAGATGGTTCATTTACTAATGACGGTCAAAATATAGAAAAAGATAGAAAAACAAAAAAACTAGAAGAATTAAAGAAACTTAATGATCAATACTTAGGTTTAGCAGATGCTCTTAAAGATGGTTTTGCTGAATATCCAGAACTAGGTGAAGATAAAGAAGATGGTTCATTCAATGACTCTGAAGAAGATGAACTTGGAACCGATAGTGAAGATGGTTCATTTACTAAAGACGGTCAAAATATAGAAAAAAAGAAAAAATAAACGAATCAATATAATCAAGCACAGAAGTTTGACTAAAAAAATTATTTTAAATTGTTTTTTACGGAATGATATCTATATTTTTTAGGTGTCATTCCTTTTAATTTTGTAATTATTCTTTTTTCATTATAATACTTTATATATTTATGGATAACTTTTTTAACTTTTCTAATGAGTGAAACTAATAAAACATTTCATTTTTCATTGTACTAAAGAAAATTTCAATTATACAATTGTCATAACAATTACCTTTTCTAGACATGTTTTGCAAAATATAAAAATTATTTATTTTGATAATTTAAAGAATAAGAGCATATTTTTAATAAATATTTATACCTTGATTCATCACTACAGTTACTTTTTCTTTTCTTGTTGCATTTCCTTTGTAGTACTAAGACTCTCAATTTTTTAGTAGATCATTTTTATTTTTAATTTAGTACTATGTTCTTATAGTTCTTTAATTTTTAAATGCATTTTATTTAAATTATTTTGCTGTTATTTCTTATTTTAGTTTTCATTTTTCTAGGCGTTACTTGTTTTATTTTAAGGCTTTTATAATCTAAATTTAAATATTTTTTTACTCATGAATAAATTAAACTAACATTTATTTTAATTTTTTAGCAATATTACTCAAAGAATTACTGCTTTTATTTTTTTTGATAATTTTAATCTTAAAATCATATGAATATTTATTATTTTTATGTTTTTTAATTAAATCTTCATTTCTATGAATTTTATATAAAGAATAAATAGTGTTTAATGTTGTTTTTCAAATTTTGTACAAATTCATTACATATTTTATGTCTCACTATTTTTTAATAATTTAATTATATTTAATATATCTTCTAATTTTAATTTCATATAAAAACCCTAAAGTTTTTCTAATTTACTTACTCTAACTTTTAGGGTTAATTTTATTTAGCAATATAGAAATAAAAAAACTATTTATTTTTGCTAATGTTAGGGACATAGTCAGATATGTATTTATCACTATAAAAACGTGTAATTAGCGTAATTGAGACATAAAAAGGTTTTGCTTACTTTTTATATAAGTTAACATTCTAATCTTTCATGGTATTGCGTTGCTTCAAACGAAAATTTATTTTTGTTTTAGTTATTCTTAATGCAAATAAATGCAACTTTACCGTTAATAAATCTTTATTATTATTAAACTCTTACTTTTTCTAATACTAAATCAAAAAGAAAATCACAAAACTTATGCTGTTCTTAATTATTTGTAAATTTTTTAAATCGTTAATAAATATGATTTAACAATTTTAAATTTCTTACTTGTCTTATTTCAAAATCGCCTAAAATAAAAAGAAAAATTGTTTTTAGAATTTTTTTAACTATTTAACTTATATCTTAAAATACATTTTTTTACTATTTTAGTATTAAATGTTGCCAATTTAAAAAAAAAAAAAAGAAGTTAATAATTATGTTAGTAGAAAAATTAAAAATTTAAAAAATTGGAAATCTTATTATTTTATGTCTTTAATTTTTTGGATCTAAAACTAAATAAAAAAATAAGAGGAGTAAATTTATGAAAAAAAGAACTAAAAAAATTTTAGTGACAGGTGCAATTGCGGCAACTGTAATAGTAGCAATAGCCGCTACAGTAGCAAGTGTAGTAAATGTTAAAAAGAAAAAGCAAGTGCCAATTGCAAAAATTGATGAAAATAAAATTATCAAAAATAAAAAACCACAACCTTTACCTAAAAAAACACAACCATTAGGCACTATTGATCCTACTAAGATTATTAAAGCGAAAAAACAAGTGCCAATTACTAAAATAGACACTTATAAAATTATCCCAAATAAACCTTTTATCAAGATTAGCGAAATTACTAATAATAAAAAAGTGCCAAGTATTTTGAAACGCATTAGTGAAAACGCTAAAAGCGAAATATGAGAACAAATTTATGAAAATATTAAAGCTGTAGCTTCACCCAAGTTGGAACGAGATAATAAATTATTACAAGAGGCACTTGAAAAAGCTAGACAAGAAATTAGCCAAATAGATTCATTAAGTAAAGTGGAACAAAATGAATATAACCAAATGCTTAGTTTCATTGATAGTGTTTCAAAAATACCTGAAATTGAGCAAATAGTGCTAAAAGCGCATCAAGCAGCACAAGTTAAACAAGAGTTGCAAGAGTTATTCAAAGGCATTACACTTTCGAATTATGAAACTAACAAAGTAGACTTATCATTTACTTTAAGCGGAGATTCAGCAAAAATAGCTAAAATCAAAGAATATATCACCAGTGAAAAATATGGATTAAAAGTATATTCATCATCTCCTTTAATTGAAGAAGGTAGTGAATATTTTGATCCAGCTACAAAACAATTGATAAGTGAAAAAAATATTGTTGATGCTGAAGAGCAAGTTTTACATCTATATACACGTTTAGAGACTAATTCATTGATTCCACCAACTACTGTTGATTTTTATAATGATGAATTTAAAGTTTCAGTGCCTATGACAACTAAATGAGCAGAGCAAATTAAATATGAAGACAAGGAAATTATTACCGGAATATCAATTGGCACTACGCGCGAGCAAGTTGCAGAATTTAAACAGTTAATTGCTAAGGATTATAATTATGCAATAAATGTTGATAATAAAACCAACTTAAATGATGTAATTAAAGATCTAAAAGAAGCATATCAAAAAGGTGGTAAAGAAAAAGATAAAATAGATAAAAAAGTTATTTATCTAAATAAACTTTTAAAAACAATCGATACTTTATTACATACCCGAAATCAATATGTACAGTATAAAACACTTCCAACTTCTGATCAAGATAAATACGACGAGTTTATTAAAAAACATATTGCAACATCATTCAATGAAATATGAAAATTATTTGAAAATAAAAATCTTACTGATGAAATAGACACCAAAATCAGTAACTTATTAAATGTTCAATTTATGGCACTTAGTGATTTAGACACGTATAAAAGCCATCAAAAAATTGATGAATGATTAAGCGGCGATGTGGATTACACATTTACTACAAACAGAAAACTTATTGATGTATTAAAAGAAAAGTTGGTTAGTGAGCAAATAAAACTAAAAACAATTGAATGATTAGTTAATGAAATATTTAAAAGCTCTGATTATGAATTAAGTCCTGAAATAAAAGATCAATTATTATTAGAAGTGATAGATAAAGATCAAACCGACGGTTATTTTGACTATCAAAATGAAATAAAACAAAAGTTAGAAAAGTATAAAAAAAATAACGCTTAATTAGTGTTATTTTTTATTATGTAATCAATATTTGTTAAATAAGGTATAACGAAATCCTTTATTAAATAGGTTATAAAACCATGGACGTATTATATATACTAAAGAGCAATATGCTCAATATTAACTTAACAACCGTGAATTATACAAAAAAGAATTATTAGATTTTGTCCCTTCAATTATAAAAAAGGAACTAGAAAATGAAGTGATATTAACTAAAATTGATAATTTAACTAATTCACATTTTATTGTCAAAAGTTTAGTAGATAAAGATGAAATTAATAAAAATTGATGAGGCATTAGCTGGTGTTGGATATAAATTTGTTGATAGTCAAGACATTAAAGATGTTATTAAAGCTAAAAAACCCAGCTGAAGATTTGAAAGCAAATTTGAAACGATCAAATGATTAGTTCAAGGGTTAGAAAAATATGTAATAAATTAAAGAAGTAACTAATTCTTATATTAATGAAGTATTAAATAATAACAAAACACAATCATTAAATCAATATTATAACAATATGTTAAAAGCTTGTTAAATTTGCAATAAAAGAATAATTACAAAATTAAAAAGAATGACACCTAAAAAATATAGATATCATTCCGTAAAAAATAATTTAAAATAATTTTGTTAGTCCAACTTTTTGGTTCATTATATTGAGAAAAAATCTTAGTTTTTTTTATAAATTTAAATATAAAAATTAGATAGACACTAATATAATACCTATTTAATTTTTATTTTGTTAAAACTTAAATAATTCTATTTCATATATTGTATCTTTATTTTTAAATTTAAACGGTATAACTATTGTCCCATCTTCTTTTTTTAAAAATGATAAATAATCATTTTTGTTATTTGTAGAAACTATTTCATTATTTTTTAATAATTCGATAAATTCGTTATCAAAAGTTAGATTTTTAAGTTCTTTATCCGATCTTTTTGTTCCAAATTTTAAAACATATTTTTTAGATTTTTTACTAGGTTTAATTTTTTCAAAATATTTTTAATCAGTTTCGTTTTCTTCAGATAGTATTTTTTTAATATCATTTGTTTGTTTTTTGTACTAATTTACCAGTGAATATTTTTATTTTTAATTTTTTCTGCAATTTCTTCTTGTTTTGAATCATCAGGAGTTTTTTGAGGAGCAGTTGGTGATGTTTCATCAGATGATTGATCTTTTTCTTTTTTTTCTGGATTATCATTTGTTGATTTACTAGGTTTTGTTGTTATTGGCGAGTTTGATATTTTGGATTTTCTATATTTTTGTTACCAGGTTCATTTAATTTGTTCATTTTTTGTTCTAATGCGCTAATTTCATTTATTTTTTTATCTATTTCGTTTTTTATATTTTTATTTAAATTTTCTAAATCTTCAATTTTATTTTCTAAAGAAGAAATTATTTTCAAAAGTTCATCTTTTTTGTTATTATATTCTTCTTTTAAAACTTCTTTTTCATTTATTAATTCATTTTTATCATTGCATGATGCTAAGGATATGGGCAAACTTGTTATTGCAATTGAGGATGCAATAGTTAATAAAATTTTTTTAATTTTTTTCATTTATTATCTTTAAAACTAAATTTAATTGTTATTATTTCTTGTGTAATTTAATTCTATTATTAACTTTTTATAAGTTATATATAATAGGTTAAAAACACTCAAATTTAATTTTTAGATTATATTATTGACTATTATTTTGATTTAAAATTTAAAAAATAAAATTTACAACCAGTTATTTAAGTTGTAAATTTTTTTATTTTTTCTAAGTTAAAAATTAATCTAAATTAGTTTTGGACCTTTAGGAATCATTTTTCTTTTATGTTCAGTTTTTTTGATTTGTATTTCTATTTTTTTTATTATTTCATATGAAACTAGATTTTTATTTTTAAAATAGTTTTCAAATTGTTCATAACTAAAACCAAGTTCATCTTCGTCAAATTGATTTTCAATTAAATTAGCACTTGGGCGTTTATTTATTATCTCGTGAGGTGCATTTAAAATTTCAGCTATTTTATAAATATCACTTTTAAATAAATTAGCAAATGGTAATAAATCGCACGCCCCATCACCTCATTTGGTAAAATAACCTAAAAAATACTCATTGAAATTATCGGTACCTAAAACTAGTGAATTATTTTTTTGAGCCTCAGTATATAAAACATTCATAAAAAATCTAGATTTGCAATTAGCTTTTATTCAATTATTTTCTAAATTAAATTTTTTAGAAAATAAATTAAATTCTTTAGTCAAATTAATAGTTTTTATTGAATTATTTAAAAGTTTATTAAGTTTTTTGATATGTTTTTCATTTTCTAAATCTTTTTTAGTTTTTAAATAATAAAAATGAGCATTTTCTTTAAATAATTGATAAGAAATTAAAGCTAGCGCACAACTATCTATACCTCCAGAAATGCCCAAAGTAATTCCTTGTGAGTTTGCATTTCTAACTTTTTTATATATTCATTTTTTAATTCTTTTAACTAAATTTTCGTATTTCAAGACTTCATTTTTATTTTTTATATCAAAGTTATATCAACCATTTTTCATATTAAATATATTGTATTATTAAAATAATAAAAAACTTTTTATTTTATTTTTATATTTGCTTTTGGTAATTAATTTATAATTTTTATTATTTAAAAAATATAATGTCTATTAAAAATATCGTTTAATAAAATTAAATTAAAACTATTAAATTAAATTTAAGGAGAAATAAATTATGATAAATGTTAATGATTTAAAACCAGGAGTCACTTTTAAATTAGATGGAAATATTTATGTTGTTTTAGAGGCTCAACATTCAAAACAAGGTAGAGGACAAGCTAACGTTAAAGCAAAAGCAAAAGATTTAAGAACAGGATCAACAACAATAAAATCTTTTACTGGTGGTGAAAAAGTAGAAAAAGCTATGATCGACAAGGTTTCAATGGATTATTTATATAATGCAGGTGAAGTTGTTGTTTTAATGGATCAGGAAACATTTGAACAAATTGAAATACCAGTTGAAAATTTAAAATGAGAACTTAATTTCTTAAAAGAAGGAATGAAAATTATTGTTAGAAAATATGAATCTGAAGTTTTAGATATTGAATTACCTGCTAATGTTGCTTTAGAAGTGATTGAGGCTCCAGATGCGGTTAAAGGTAATACAGCCCAAGCTGCGCAAAAGAAAGTAACTTTAGAAACAAATTTTGTTCTTGAAACACCTCTTTTTATAAAAGAAGGTGAAACTATTTTAGTTTCAACAGAAACTGGTAAGTATGTAGGAAGAGCATAATTATGCGTAATTATATATCAGTTAATACAAAGATTAACTTTGATTTTAAAGTTGAAATAAATGCAATATATGACGCAATTAATTCTTTTTTTAATAATCAAGAAGCAATTATTTTAAGTTCCGAACCAATAGTTGTTATTAATGATAATAAAAGTAATTTAGATATTTTTATAAAATATAAATTAAAAAAAGATGCGATTTTGTCTTTTGAAACTAAAAAAATGATTTTTATGTTGCAGCAAGCTTTGCAATCATTAATCAATGTAAAACCTAATAATATTAATATGGTTTTTGAAGGTTTTTATGACATTTAAAAATAAAAGAATTAATAATTTAGTAATTGATAATATTAAGGTTAACTCATTGGCACAAATTGCTAATTCAAAAACAACTAACATTGCAATTAACATAAGTGCTGCTAAAATATTTCATGCACTTTTTGGATTTCATTATAAATTTGATTTAAAAAATCCTCACTGAGTTTCAAGAGATAGATTTATTTTAAGTACATCAGAGGCTAATCCAACTTATTATTCAATGCTTTATTTATTGGGATTAATCGATAAAAGTCAAATTAAAAATATTAATAAACCTATTTCTGAATATAATAATTTTTTAAAAAGAAATAATAAACTAGGAATTGAAATCTCTTCATCTAAACCTGGCTATGGTGTAGCTGAGGCAGTTGGTATTGCAATTGCTGAATCTTATTTATCAAATAATTTTAAAGAAATTAGCCATTATACATATTTATTTGTTTCTACAAAAGATTTAGAAAGCGGGATTGCAAACGAAGCATTACAATATGCAGGGTCAATAAATTTAAATAAACTAATTATTTTGTTTGATTCAAATTCTTTATTAAGTAGTTTTAAAAATCAAAAAAATAATTTAAATATTCAAAAAACTTATGAATCTTTTGGTTTTAAATATATAAAAATAAATAATGCTAATTATAAAAATATTGTAAAAGCAATTTCAAAAGCAAAAAAAAGTAATAAACCAACATTTATCGAAATAAAAACATCATTAGGTGAATTAAGCTTAAATAATATTAAAAATTACTACACTGAAACATCTAATTTAACATTTGAACAAATTGATGAATTTAAAGAAAAAAGTAATTTTAAAAAAAGTGATTCATTTGACTTATATCCTGAGGTTTTTGAAGAATATAAAAAAGTTTTTTATAAAAATAATAATTTGTATAAAAAATGAACAGCATCAGATCAATTAATTAATTTCCTAAATGAAGAATTAAAAGAAAATGTTAACGATAATTTTCTTTCAAATAATAACAATATAGATTCTAATTTATTCACAATTATTAATAATATTTTTGATAAATATAAAAATACATTTGCCCTTTCTTCATTTCTATTAACATTAACCAAAATTAAAAATGCAAACGGTGTATATGCACCTAATCATTTAGATGGCAGAAATTTATTATTAGGAATGAAAAAAAATGCTATGGGATTAATCGCTAATGGTCTTTATATTCATTCTAACATTAAACCATTTGTATTTAATACTTTATCTAATGCAGAGACATTAATACCAAGTTTAAGAGATGCAGTTTTTAATAATTTAAAAATTTTATTTATTTTAAAAAATGATTTAAATACAATTGAAAATTCTAATATTTCATATCAAGAGGAAGAACAAATAAGTATGCTTTCTCAAATTGAAGGATTAAAAATTTTATATCCCGCAGATTTAAAAGAATTAACTGGCTCAATTGAATATTATTTAAATAAAGCAAAAACTCCTGTTGTAATTATTACTAATTTTTCAAGTAATTGAAGTTGTGAAAATACTTCTAAATACAATTTTATTTCTGGTTCTTATTTTGTTTTAAAAAATAACTCTGAATTTAGTTTGTTAGCTAAAGGTTCGGATTTACCAACCGCTTATAAGATTGCAAGTAAACACAACCTAAATTTAATTTCTATTTCTAACGATGAAAATTTAAACAAATTAGATTATAATAAAAAATTAGCAATTACTTTTACTAAGGATATTGCAGACGGTTGAATGCGTTATGCTAAATATAATTTAAATATTAACAATTCTAATAATAAACTTAAATCTGATTTTAATAATGTTGAAAAATCAATAAAAACTATTTTAAACAAAAAAAATAACAGCTAAAACACGAAAATTTTTTTCGTGTTTTTGTTTTAAAAAATAGTTAAAAGTTTTATTTTTTGTAGAATTTGTTTTTTGTTTTTAGTTTAAAAATTTATTAATTTTTATAAAATTTAATTATTGAAATGTCTTAAATACATTTTTTATTTAAATAAGGTGGGTAAGCGATATGAAAAAGATGAAAATTTTATCTTATGTTATAAATATGCCCATAATGCTCGCTATTTCTGGAATCGCTATTTCTGGAATCGCTATTTCTTGTGCAAAAAATTATTCAAATAAGTTAAGTAATCAAGAAATAAAAAACTATGATTTAAAAGTTACTGAAATTGAAAATAAGATCCCAATAGTTAAGCAAAAATTAAAAAATTGATATTCTTTAGTCCCTAATGATTTGTTTCAAACAGTAAATCAAATTGAAAAAGAATTAGTAAACTTAAAAAGTTTAAAAGATGCAAAAAATTATGAGATTTTAAATTTAGTTATATTTAAAATTAATGCAATATTAAAAACCTTAAACGATACGATAATTTTAAATCAAAATATATTATTGTCAAGTTTTAATGAACTTATTCAAAATTATAATAAATTGAAAGAATCAAATAAATATAATACAAACTTATGATTGAGTGAAAAATATGATGAAATAATGCAATTAAAATTTAATATTGAAAAATTATTATTTAATGAAAAAAGTTCTTTAAAAACAAGAATAGGCTTTGAAGAACTTCTTAAAAAAATAAGTATTTTAGAAAAAGAGCTTAAAGAAAAAAAGTAAATGATTTTAAAACTATTTTAAAATAAAAAAATATTTCAATTTATTAATGTTAAGGATTTGAATATTATGGGCACAAAGAAAAAAGCTATTTTATTATCAACTTCATTGTTTTTATTAACTTCGTCAGTATCTATACAATTAATTTCATGTAAAATAGATCAGAAAATAGATATTAAACATCAAAATAAAAGTCAAAAATTAAAAGAATTATCTATCTGAGTTACAAAATTAAATGATATTAATTGAAATTTATTAGATAAGACTACAGCAGTTAAATTTAAAAAAATTAGTAACGATTTATTGGAGTCGTATACTAATTTTTCATACTTAAAAAGTGAAAAATCATTTGACGACTACTATCAAATAGTTAATAATTTTAAACAAGAAGTTGAAAAAAAGTTTGATTTAAATTTAAATAAAATAAATCAAAATCAAAAATCAATACAAGAAATAAAAGAACCTATTTTAGATAAAGATATTCTTAATAACAACTTTGACATCGATAATTTAATTCAAACAAATTACTATCCAGATTTTGATAATATAGTAATTAAGATTTCAAAAAACGAAAAAGATTTAACTAAAAAACTTCCTAAAAAAATATTAGTTACTTTTGCTAAGAGAAATGTTTTATTACCGGTTGAATGAAATAATTTAATTATTAAAAAGAGAACTTCAACAAATATGTTTTCTGAAGTTGAAGGTAAATTTATTTTTAATAATAAAGAGTATAAAGTTAAGACAATTTTTAATGTATACGATGAAATAGAAAAAGATCCAAATATTAAATGATCTATTATAGATGATTCGATTAATGCCGTATCGCTTGATAAAGAAGAATATAAAACCAATTTAATATTCAACAATGAGAAACAAGTTTTTGAAATAACTAATTCAGATGAAAAATATAATTTAAATAATATAGAAAACAAAATAAAAATAAAATTTAATAATCCTAATATTAATTATTCAATCTCTTTACTAAGTGAAACTTTTACAAACCAAAAAATCAAAACATTAATATCAAAAGAATTTGTAATCAAAACCTTTAATGAAAATAATTTTTTATTAAATAAATACATTCTTATTATTAAAAAAAATAATATTGAGAATATTAATAGCAACATCAAAATAAATTTAAAAAATTTAGATATAAATCAATATAGTGCAAAAAAAATAATTTTAAAATCATTTTTTGACAGAGTGAATCATTTTAACTATAAAGCTAAAAATACATATAAAATTTTAAGTAATATTCATAAAAAATTAACTTACGAAAAATTAAATGAATTTGACAATAATAAAATAATTGAAATTGATCATTTAATTTTAAATGCTGAGTTTTTAATTGAAAATTTTAAAGATTTTAATTTTGAAAATGAATATAAAAATAATTTAAAAAATGAAATTATAGAAAAAATTAAAAATAATATACTTGAATATTCAAAATTAAACGAATTAAAGAAAAATATTAATGATTTTGAAAATTTAATTAAAAATGATCCTTCAATAAATGATTTTAAAGAAATTTTTAAAAATAAAATTAGAAATGAAAATTTATTGTCAGATAATGATAAAAAAATATTAATAGATGGTTTAGAAAAATCTTATTTTTTAATATCTGACATTTATTTAAAATTAACCAATTTAAAAATAGAAACAAAACTTAAAATAAATGAAATTAAAAATAAAATTTTAACAAATACATTTATTGGGAATCCCTTAAAATCTTATTTACTTTTAAAAATTAATTTAATCGATAATTATGAAAAGTTAGATTTAATTTCACAAGAAATAAATCAAATTTTAAATAATGCAAATTCAATTATAAATATTATTAACAAAAGTTTTGAAGAAATTAAAAATAACAAAATAGGTGGAAATAAAGCTAATATTTTGTATAAATTATTAGTAAAATATAAAAATATTTATTCAAGAAAATCAAGTTTAATTTTATCGAATGAAAATTTAGATCTTTTTTTATTTGAATTAAAAAATTGACTAATTTTAGAAAATGATAATGAACCAAATGTTTCAATTTTTAATAAGGAAGTTGAAAAAGTTTTTGATCCTACTAGAATTAAGAACGAAAACATCGAAAGATGAAGAAATTTAGATTTAGAAAGATTCATGAATATCGCCTCTTTGAATAGTCAAACTAGCAATATTATGCTTAAGGACTTAGATACTGATTTTCTTGATTTTGAAATTGAAAATATAAAATTTTCGAATGATAAAAGTGCGTCAGTTATTACATATAAAATAACACATAAATTTAATCCAAATTTAAATTCAACAAGAGAATTAAGTATTGAATTACCAAATGATAATATTATTCCTAAAATTAAAGCTATTGAGCAAAGTAAAAACCTAGATTCATATTTTAATATTGACTATCATTCATTATCAAAAATGTCTTATAATGAATTTAAAAGTAACTTTAATTTACAAAAAACTAATGAAATTTTAGGAATTCAATTTTATGCTAATTTTGATTTACAAACAATAACTAAGAAAACTAAATATATTCATGAAAGTTTTGAGTATAAAATTAAAAATATTCCAAGATATGAAAATTCAAGACTTTATGCTACTGTTTCTTTTCTTTTTAATGGTAACGTATTTTTTGAAAAAGAGCTTGAAAGTGAAAAAAATATTGTATTTCAAAATAATTTTGCAACTCAATCAGATGATGATGTTATTGATTTAGAAAAAGCTAAATCAATAGTTAATAATCGAGATTTAATTTTAACTAATTTATATCTTAAAAAGGATTCTAAAATAACACATCAAGATATTTATCCAGAAGAGATTTTAACTAAATTACCAGAATTATACGATTTACCAACTTTTGGTAAATACCGTGTTGCCCCAAAAAAAATATTAGAATCTTTAGATTATGAAGAAGCTAAATGAGGTGGTATCGCTCGAACTATTTGGGCAGTTCAAGAAAAAATTACTAATGAAAACGGAAAAGTAGATTGAAAGTGAGTTGAAAATACAGAATCGGAAGTAATTCATAATATTGATCATTTTAAAAGATATCAATACTATGACTTTATTAAGCCTAAAAATAATGAATTTTTAACTTCATTAGATTTTGAAAACAATAATACCTTTGATTTAGATTTAAAAAAACAAATTGATTTATTAAATGAAAGTGATTTAGATTTTAGAAAAGTAATTGGGAAAGCTGAAAATGAAAATTCATTTACTTTATATAGAAATTTAAATCCTAGAGAATTAATTGCTCAAAAAGCATTTTTAAAAATGAATTATTTTTTAAAAATAAAAGATAATAAAGAAAAACAAAATAATGATAATTTAAAAATTGCAAATATTATTGCACAAGAAGGACATTACGTTAATTCAAATTTAGGTTATATTCCTAAAAACACTTTAGCTTCATCTGCCGATAATAACTTAATTAAAAATTCAACTTTTTATTATTTTTATGATATTAAAGAAACAAAAAATAATACAATAACATTTAAATTAGGTTTTGTATCCAATAGAGATAGAAACAAAAGATATTCTCCTAATAAAATATTTACATTACATAACATTGTTAATGACTTTGAACAAAATTTATATCCTGAGGTTATGCTTAACAATATAACATATGAAAATTTAAAAATTGACACAAATACCTTATCTACAAAAACAGTTAATGAATGAAAAAATAATCTTGATTTAATTAATAATCATATTTTATTAATAAATTCAAAAAATAATAAAGACTTGGAAATAGATAGTAACTTTATAAGTTATAAAAATTTTAAATTAGATAAAAATTATTTCAAAGTAGGTGAAATTAAGCAGTGAGATACTAATAAAGCATTTATTAGATTCGAAGTTTTAAATTATGAAAATAAATGAGTTTTAGGAAAAAATTGATATTTAATTTCAAATTTTAAAGATGATAATTCTTTATTTGAAGATCCTTCATGATTAAAAGAAGATAAACTTAAAACTATTTATTTTGATAATAAAGAAGTTTGAAGACAACGTGAAATCGAACCTTTTATCGAAGATGCAGAATGAAGTTTAAAATCAGCTAATGAAGCAATTTGAAAAATGAATAATAAATATTTAAAACACACTTTATTATCTCCAAATGCTAAGTTAAGAACTATTGATTTAGAATTATATGCCGGTATGCTTGTTTTTGATTCACAAAAAAATGATCGTATAATTAATCCTAATAAAACTATTAAAATTAATTTAGATTTTGATAAAGTATTGCTTTCACCTTTAACTTATAAATCAAGCTTTAATGAAGTAATAGATTCGAAAAATATTAGAATAGACTATACTTTAACAATTTATTTTGATAAAAACGATAATAGCTTAAATTTTTCTTTTTTAACTAAATCTCCTTTTAAAATTAAATTAGGTTATCCTTGAAATCAAAGACAAGAAAATAACGAAAAATTTGATTCTGAAAGAGCGATATTAATACCATATGCACCCTTAAAAATGAGTATGTCTTATATTAATCATATTCAAAATGAAAGTGACTTTGGTTTAGGTAAAACTAACTTATACGATTATAATAAAGCTGGAACATCAGCTTCAGGACAAGTACATTTACTTTATAA
Source organism: Metamycoplasma canadense (assembly GCF_000828855.1). Lineage (NCBI taxonomy): Bacteria > Bacillati > Mycoplasmatota > Mycoplasmoidales > Metamycoplasmataceae > Metamycoplasma > Metamycoplasma canadense. The sequence goes on from NZ_AP014631.1 coordinate 394,350, forward strand.
TGACGCCTCATATTATGCTAAAAAAATTTATAACCCAAATCAAAATGTTTATTGAAAGCATAATGATGGTTTTATACCAAATATACAATGAATAAGGGATGAATGAGGAACAACGAATCGAGATTGAAATTTGATTAATCGCGTCCGTGATAATTCAATAAAATATTCAACATATAACCGTCACCCGGGGTCTGGTGGAATTCTTTCTAAAATAAATGACGATCCAAGTAATTTAAATATTTATTACACTTCTAACTGACATGTAGGAGAATTTTTTCCTAATATTGAGGCAAATGATAACGGGATTTATGGAAAAAATCGAAAAGAACCTCCAACAATCGGTAATCCTGTTATGTCCTTGCCTTTAAATAAGTGAGATTCAGATTTATATAGAGGTTATGAATATAAAACAAGTGAATGATGATCTTTACTTTCATCATTACAAATGTCGCCTAATGAAACTAAAGTAATTTATGTTGGTTGAAATAAAGAAAATAATATTGGTAAATCAGTTGAAGAATTGGTAAACAAAGATGGAAAAAAATCATCAGCAACTTATGATTTTCAAATTGTTCATAGTAATTTTGAAACTTCAATTGATCATGCAAAAAAAGGTTTTAGAGATGATATTATAAATTATTTAAAAAATCAATTAGAAGCTAAACCAATTAGAATGGATCAATCATCAGATAAAAATTATCAAATTGTACCCGTTTTAAATCCTCTTGCTCATATTGGTTTTCCTGGATGAGGTTTTATGAGTGGTTATGTTAATTTTAGACCTGAAAATACTAAAGAAACATTCAAAATTTATCAATATCCTAATTACTCTCCAATTTTAATTGGTAATGGGAATTCCGGTTCTGCAATATTTAGTCGTGATGGCGAATATACGGCAGTTTGAAGATCTGGTGCAAAAGGCGCTTTTTCAAATGGTCAATTTTTTGATAATGACAAAAATAACTTTTTTGGAATTAATTGAAATAACGAAAATCCGCTTGATTCAAAATCATTCAAAAATTCTGTTGGTCATATGATTTTAAGACAAGCATTAAACCATCCTTTTAAATATCAAATTCCTTGATTTTATAAAAAAATCAACTCAAAATAAATAACAAAACGCCTCTTAAGGGCGTTTTTTATTAATTTTAAATTTTTTCAACTTTAGATTTTTTAGCTAAATTTTTAAATCAATTTATTTCAATTGAGGTTAATTCTCTGAAATAACCTATTTTTAAATTTTGATCATTAATGCAACCATATCTTTTACGATGCAATTTTTTTACAAAATTATTAACTAATAAAAATAAATTTTTAACATGGTGATTTCTTCCTTCAGATAAAACAACTGAATAATTTAAATCATTTATTTTTGTAACTTTTTGTTTTGAAAAAATACCATTTAATTTAACAAAATTGGAATTTAAAAAAATTAAATCTTTATCTGTTAATGGTTTTTCTAAATTAACAATATATTCCCTTTCTATTTCTGAAGAAGGATGAGCAATAAAATTAGCAAATTCGCCATCATTAGTAATTATAATAACACCAGTTGTATTAAAATCTAAGCGCCCAATTGAAAAACAATATTTTTCAATTTTCATTCATTCATATATTGTTTTTCTTTTTTGCGGATCTTTTAAACTACAAATAGTATTTTTTGGTTTATTTAAAACGAAATAAAATTTTTTATCCTGATTTCTTATTATTTTATTATCAATTATTATTGTGTCATGTTCGTTTACTCTTAAACCGATAGTGGCTATTTTATTATTAACTAAAACTCTTTTTTGTTCAATTAATTTTTCAGCTTCCCTTCTTGAACAAAAACCATAATTTGAAATAATTTTTTGTAGTTTTATTTTTTCTTCCATATCTATCTATAACCCTTCTTTTCTTTATTTTTCAGAATTTATTTGATACTATTAAAAAACTAATATTTATATATTATATAAATATTTTTTTGGTTACGTTTCATTATGTTTTTTTTCTTATGATATCTTATTTAATTGTGTTAGGAGAAATAAAAAAATGATTGAAAATAAAATTGATAATTTAAAAAATTTAAGCTTACAAAAGAAAAGAGAATTTATTACTGATTTTTGCTTAAATCAGAAATTAAAAACAATTCAACATGAGAAGAAATATTCAAAAAATATTAATTTATTAGATTTTTTTGTTAATTCATTAAGTGAAGATTATAAAAAAATTTTTATTCATGATTTTATTCAAAATGAAAAGGATACATTTTGATATTTAGATAATTGATCTAAAAATGCATATTATAAAAAACTTAATTATTTAGTTAATTTATTTATTGATTATGTTTGCTGTTTATAATCAAAATTTAAATAAAACTGATTTAGTTGAAAAAAGAAATATTTGAACTGAAGAGTTTTTAATTAATGCTAAAAGAAATAAATATTTAGAAAATTGATTGAGTACAAATGAATTAACTAAATTAAAAATAAAAAGAATTATTCAAAGTGACAAATTTATTATTTTTTTTGAACACTATAATGCATTGAAAGAAATTGAGGATATAAAAATAACCGGGTTAATAAATAACAATAAAATGGATTTTAAACCTATTTATGATATTAATTCAGGAAAATTTATTTTTAGTTATAATAGTGATCTCGATATTAAAAATAGTTTAGATTTTAAGGATATTATTAATATAAATTTTGAAATTGAATATAAAGTAAATGGGCTTTGGTATCAAACAAAAAGTTTTACTTATTGAATTAAAAGAAACCAAAAATCTAAGAATTTGTTAATAAATAAAGAAACGAATATTGAAATTTTAAGTGAAATAGAAATTGTTTCGTTACCTGATCGAATTGATAAAAATATTATTAATCATGATTTTAAAACAAAATACATAACCTTAATTTTTAAACCGAATAATTTAAAGCAAGGTTTTCATAATCAAAAATTATATGATTTAAAAATTTTAAAATTAGATAAAAATACGAATGATGAATATTTAATAAGTAATTCTGATGTTTATAATTTGTCTTTTAGTCCAGCTTCTATTTTTGGTTCAACAAAAGATAAATATGAAGTAAAACTAAATTATAAATCATTTAATGATTGCGAATTAGTTGTTGATTCATATAGTTATTACGATAAATATGTTGATAGTGTTGTTGTTAATGCACAACACTTAAACGCTAAATTAGGTCTTTTGATCCCTCTAAAATATAGCGGAATTTTTGGTCATGAAATTAATTTAGATATTGGAAAGAATTTAAAAAATTTTAAATTGTCATATGCTCAAGATATTAAAAAACCATTTTTTGATATAAATAATGGCTTGATAAAAATAAAAACAAAATCAATAAATGGTTGATTAACTGATGAAAAATATTACAAAATCAAGTATAAGAATTTTGTTGATATTATAAATAATGCAAATTCTTTGGAATATATAAAAAATACAGGAGTAAAATAAATGAAAAATAAAAACAGAGTTAAAAAAATATTTTTATGAACAGGTGTTGGAACTATTTTATTAGCATCAATCGCTGTTGCTACAACTTTTGTAGTATTGCAACAAACTACAAAAAATTCAAAAAATATAGATAATAAAAATAAAAATCAGAATCAATCTAATAATATAAAAATAAATAACGATAAACGTATTGAAAGCGCTGAAATAATAAATGAAAATGAGAATACCCGCTCTGAAGAAAACGAAAATATTTTAGAAAAGCCAGAAATTAAAAATTTACCTTGAAAAGAAGTATTTCCTGAAATTAAAAGTTCAGATTATTATGAAAAATTAAATTATAAAGATGGCCAAGCACTAATCGATGAAGATATGATAGTTTATATTATTAAGGATATTTTAAATCGAATGTTAGTTACTAACGGTGAGGTTGATTATGCTTATAAACAACTTGATGATCAAAATTTAATGATAACTTTTAAATGAAAAAATGAAAAAGAAAAAAGTGTTGTAACCTATAAAATAAGCACAAATAAGTTATAATATTAATTATGAATTTTAAAGAATTAGTTTTTAAAGAATTAAAAAAATTAACAAAGAAATCATTTGATTTAGATACTAAAATAAAAGATTTAAATATTGATAGTTTAGATTTAGTCCTTTTAGTTTCAGAATTAGAAAGTAAATTAAAAATAGAAATATCTGATGATGAATTAATGGAATTAAAAACTATTAACGATATCATAAATATAATTGAACAAAAAAACTCAAAATAAATATAAATAAGGTAAAATATTTATCGTATCGTTTATACGGGTATAGTTCAATGGTAGAACAACGGGCTTCAACCCCGTGTGTTGTGAGTTCGAGTCTTGCTACCCGTGCCATATCATTATTTAATGTAATAAGTAGTTAAATTTTAGCTACTTATTTTTATTATTAGTTTTATATAAAAATAAAATCTAGATCTTTTTGACCTAGATTTAAACTTATTTAAAAGTATATGGTGCCGTCAACTGGAATTGAACCAGCGACCCCTTCCTTACCATGGAAGTGCTCTGCCCCTGAGCTATGACGGCTTTTATTATCGATAATTATTATATAAAAAAATGCTCATTATTTTTAATAATTTTATATTATTTAAAATATACTTATATACATATGGAAAAAACAATGTATGAATCTTTGTGTTCAATTAAAAAACAATATTTAGAATTAGAACAAAAATTAAATGATCCTGAAGTTTATAACAATATTAAGCAATATACAAAAATTTCAAAAGAAAAAGCAGAAATTGAAGATATTTATTTAAACTTTACTAAATATCAAAATATTGAAGAACTTTATTTATTATCAAAAGATATTTTAGCAAATGAAAAAGATATTGAATTAGTAGAATTAGCAAGAAATGATATTGATAATCAAATTGAACAATTAAAAGAATTAGAAGAAAAAATAAAAGAATTATTAATACCCGTTGATGAAAATGATAAGCGTGATGTTATTGTTGAAATAAGAGGCGCTGCCGGAGGGGATGAAGCAAATATTTTTTCTGGTGATCTTTATAAAATGTATCAAAAATATTGTGAAGATAAAGGATTTAAAATTAAAATTATTGATTATACTTACGGTTCAGCTGGCGGATTTAGTCAAATTGTTTTTAGTATAAAAGGTGAAAAGGTTTTTTCTAAAATGAAATTTGAAAGAGGAGTTCATAGAGTACAAAGAGTTCCGGCAACCGAAACACAAGGAAGAGTACACACTTCAACATCAACAGTAACTGTTTTACCCGAAATTGATGATGATGTTAATATTGTTATAAAACCAGACGATATTGAAATTGATGTATTTAGATCTTCTGGGGCTGGTGGCCAATCGGTTAATACAACAGATTCAGCTGTCAGAATCACCCATAAACCTTCAGGAATTGTTGTTACTTCTCAAGACGAAAGAAGTCAAATTCAAAATAAGGAAACTGCTTTGAAAGTTTTAAAAAGTAGATTATATCAAATAGAAATACAAAAAAGAGAAGATGAAGAAAGCGGATTAAGAAAGCTTGCTGGTACTGGCGATAGAAGTGAAAAAATAAGAACATATAATTACCCTCAAGATCGTGTTACCGATCATAGAATCGGGTTTTCAACATCGTTAAAAGTAGTTATGGAAGGCGAATTAGATAAAATTATTGAAGCCTTAATAGCTGATGAAAAAGCTAAGAAGATTCAAGAAGCAGGTTTATAAAATGATTGACAAAGAGGTATTGCTACAAGAAAAAAGAAGGTATGAGCTACCTCTTTTTATTTCAAAAAAAGAAGAAAAACTTTTAAAAAAAGATTATCCAGTACAAAAAATTATTGGTTATCAAACAATGCAAAATGTTCACATAGATATTAGATACAATGTTTTGATTCCGAGATATGAAACTGAAGAGGTTATTATCGAGACTTATAATTACATAAATGAAAATTCAAATGTTCTTGATTTGTGCTGTGGTTCAGGATTTATTGGACTTGCTATTAATAAAAATAAAAAATGCAATGTAACTTTATCGGATATTTCGCGTTCTGCAATTAAACAAACTAAATTAAATATTAAAATTAATAATTTAGAAAATTGTGAAGTTATTAAAAGTAATCTTTTTAATAAAATAACTAAAAAATATGATCTAATTGTTTCAAATCCACCTTATTTAAATAAAAAAAATAAATTTTCTAAATCATTAAAATGAGAACCAAAAAAAGCCTTATATGCAAAACAAAAAGGTCTTTTTTTCTATAAAAAAATTTTGTCTGAAGCAAAAAAATATTTAAATAAAAATGGATATTTAGTTTTAGAAATAGATGAGTTTTCTAAAAAATGAATTGAAGAAAATTACAAAAATGCTATCTTTAAAAAAGATATTAATAAAAAATTTAGAATAGCAATTTTAGAATACAATGATTTAGTTTTAAAAAAATAGCACTCTTATTAAAAATGTGCTAAAATTTTTTTATTATGTCAAACAAAAGAGATTATTATGAAGTATTAGGCATATCAAAAAATGCTACTGAAAAAGAAATAAAAACTGCATATAGAAAATTAGCAATGCAATATCATCCTGATAAAAATAGCGCCCCAGATGCTGAAGAAAAATTTAAGGAAGTATCTGAAGCATACGAAATTTTATCAGATGAAAACAAAAGAGCTAAATATGATAAATTTGGACACAATGCATTCGATCCTAACGGATATTCTTTTGGAAATTCAGAAGATATTTTTTCAAGTTTTTTTGAAAATTTTGGATCTGGTTTTTCACAATCAGGATTTTTTGATGACATTTTCGGTTCATTTGGTGGTTTTGAAAATCAAAATAATAAAAGGGGCTACGACCTTCAATTAGTTTTAAATATTAGTTTTGAAGATGCTATTTTTGGGAAAGAAGTTGATCTTAAATTAGATAGGTATGAACCTTGTGATTTTTGTAATGGTAGTGGCGCTGAAAATCCTAATGAGATAGTTAAATGTAATAATTGTCATGGTAGTGGAAAAATTCAACAAAAAATAGCTATTTTTACAACTGTTAAACCCTGCCCTTTATGTAACGGACAAGGCAAAAGAATTAATAAATCATGCCATCAATGTAAAGGTAAAAAAAGTGTCAAAAAATCTGTTAATAAAAAAATCCAAATTATCCCAGGTGTTGATAACGGTGATTCAATCAAGGTTTCAGGATTTGGTAAACCTTCTGAAAACGGTCATATACCCGGAGATTTATATATTGTTTTTTCAATAAATCCAAGTAAACTTTATAAAAAGAATAATAATGATTTATTTTTACAAATGCCACTTTCGATAAAAAGCATTTTATTAGAAGAAACTATATCAATTCCAACTCCATACGGATTTAAAGATTTTAGATTAGATAATAATTTAAAAATAAATGAACCAATTAAAATCAAAAATTGCGGATATCCTTATAAAAATTCAAATCATAAAGGTGATTTATACATCAATTTAGATTTATATATACCAAAACTAAGTCGTGATGAAGAATCAGCAATAAAAAATATATTTAAAAACAAAAATGATATAAAACGAGAAGAATGATTAAAAAAATTCTAGTCGTTTTTTTAATTTAAATTTTTCACTTTTATTTGTGTTATTATTATTGTTTATAAATTATATAAATTACAAAATTAAATATTTAAAATAAGAGGCAATATGATGAATAAAATAATGATTGTCGAATCACCAAATAAAGTTCACACAATACAAAAAATAGTTGGTGATGAAATTAGAGTTGTAGCAAGTGTGGGTCATATTTTAAAACTTTCGACTACTGGACTAAATAATTTAGGTATAGATTTTGAAAATTGAGAACCTAAAATGGTTCCTGATCCTTTGAAAAAAAATATTATTTCGGAATTAAAAAAAATAACTAAACCAGCTGATCAAGTATTAATTGCAACTGACCCTGATCGTGAAGGTGAAGCAATTGCTAATAATCTGGTTACTACTTTAAAATTAGATAATAAATACAAAAGAATTAAATATAATGAAATTACTGAAGAAGCAATAAAATTTGCAATTGAAAATCCTTTAGAAATTGATAATAATCTAGTTAATGCACAAAAATCTAGAAGAATGCTTGATCGCATTATAGGTTTTAGATTATCTCAACTTATGCAACAAAAAATTAAAAATGCTCCTACTTATCCTTCTGCCGGTAGAGTACAATCTATTGCCTTAAAATTAGTTTGTGATCGTGAAAAAGAAATTGAAAATTTTAATCCTATTTTATATTCAAAAATAAACGTAAATTTAGAAAATAATTTAAACGCTAGTTTATATTTAAAACAAAATAAGGATTTTGATGATAATACTTGGCTATCTCGTGATAATGCTGATTTAATTTTAAACCAATTATTAAAAAGTAATTATGAATTAATTGTTGATGAAATTTCAATTACAAAAAGAAAAGAAAGCGCATACACTCCTTTTAAACAATCAATTTTGTATAAAGAAGCTAAATATAACTCACAAGTCGTTCAAGTTTCAGCGCAAAAATTATTTGAAAGTGGATTAATTTCTTATCCAAGAACAGATTCAACACGATTAAGCGAAGGGTTTATTTTAAAAGCGAGAAAATATATTGAGAATCGCTTTGGTGAAAAATATATAGCTAAAGAAATTAAGGGTTTCTCAGGAACACAGGATGCTCATGAAGCAATAAGACCAACACAGATTGATTTAACACCTGAAGACGCTAAAGTAAAATACAATTTAAATGATGTTGATGCTTATATTTATAAAATTATTTATGATAAAACAATACTTTCATTAATGACAACACCTGAAAAAGAAATTCATAAATTCAACTTAAAACAAGATGGAAAATACTTTAGAATGTCATTTAGTAAAGTTATTTTTGATGGATATTATGCCTATTTAGGAACTGAAGAAATTATTAATATTCCTTCATTTAAAAAAGGTGATGTTATTAAGGCTAAAGAATTTATTAAAGAAGATAAACAAACACTTCCTCCAAGTAGATATTCTGAAGGTTCATTAATTAAAAAATTAGATGATATAAAAGTTGGTAGACCTTCAACATTTGCATCAACAATTTCTGTTATTAAACAAAGACTATTTGTTGAATTAAATGATGGTTATTTAGTGCCGAGTGAATTTGGAAAAATTGTTTTAGAAAAACTTTTAACTAGTTTCCCTAAAACAATTAACGAAGAATATACGGCTAAAATAGAAGGAAAATTAGACTTAATTTCAGAAGGAAATGAAGATTACAAGAATGTTATGCAAAAATTCTGAAATAGTTTTAACCAAAGATACAATGATATTAAGGACGAGTTAAATATAACAATTTTAGAACCTAATATGTTAGACGAAAAATGTCCTGAATGTAATGCAAACTTAGTTTATCGATATACAAAAATTAAAAAGCAAAAATTTATTGGTTGTTCTGCATTCCCTAGTTGTCGCTATATTAAAAATATTGATAATCCTAATAAAAAATATTATCGTCGAAAAAAATCTTAATTTTAAATAAAATACATTAAAAACAAAAGTCTAAATGTATTTTATTTTTTAATATTTATTTTAAATATTAATTTAAAATAGTAAAATTGATATCATGAAAACTAAAATCAAAAGAATTAAAAAAATTTCTGGGATATGAACTTTATTTATAATTCCGACGCTTACATTATCAGCTATAGCTGGTGCAACATATTTTGTAATTAAGAATTCAAGAAGTATTCAAAAGGAATATTGAAGTGTTGAAAAATTTAATAAAGCAGTAAATGAAATAAAAATTGAAAATCGTGTAGTTGGCGCAATTATTGCTAAAGATTTATTAACAGATTTTAATGATCAAAAAGAAAAATCACAAAAAAAATTAGATGAATATTTTAAAAAATATCCAGAAATTAAAGATGAATCAAAAGTCAAAAAAAATAAAAATAAATATAAAAAAATAATTGAAAATAAACCAAAACCATTTGATGCTAATCTTTTTTTGAATAATAAAATTAATAATCGTTTAGACTTTGAAAAAACAAAATTCTTAGATTTTAGATATATTGGTTTGGAAGAAGTAAAAGAGGATAAAAATTCATTAAGAGTTCATTTTGAGATATATTTAAATTATAAATATGCTACTGGTGTTTTTGAAACTAATAAAATAAAATCAACTCCAAATTCAAAATATTATTTTAAATCAAGTCAAATAGTTAAATTTTTATCAAATGATTTAAAAACATATCAAGGTTCTGAATTTTTAAAAAGATGATCAGAAATTAAAAAAGAAGCAGAAGAAATTATTAAAAAGTATGATTTATTAAATAAACAACTCGAAAAAGAAATATTATCTTCAGAACAAAGAATTAGATATATTGAAAAAATAAATAATAAAAGTAATTCTGAAATACAAGAAATTAATCAATTAAGAGATAAAATAAATAATTTAAAAGAAGAACAAAAGAAGGTATTTACAAATATTTCTTTTCAAAATGAAATATTTAATTGATTTATCGATGCAATTAATAAAACAGATGCTTTTCCAGATATATATCCAGAAAATAATTTTAAAATTATTCCTGGAAGCGAAAAAGATAACGATGCATTTGTAACTTGAAATCCAAAAAAAGGACTAAATGAATTAAAAATTGTATATAAATTCGAAAATAAAACTAACAAAATAATAAAAAGTGAAAGTCAAATTAAAATATTTACTTTAGAAGTTTAAGTAAAAAATAAATATGAAAAAAAATATTTTAAAATTAATAAAAAAAGAAATAAAAGAAAATAAAAAACTAATTAAAATTGTTAAAAAAAACAAATGAAAAATTAATTTAGATAATGAAATAAATTTATTGAAAGATCCTCTTGTTGATTGTAATGAACACAAAAAAAATTGTCAAGATTTTTTAAATAGGTTAAATGATTTAAAGTAATCTTGATTTATTTTTTAAATTAATATTTTTAATTTTAAGGAGAAAAGAAACTAAATTATGAAAAAGAAAATTAATATAGCTATTGATGGACCCTCAGGAGTAGGAAAAACTGTTATGTCAAAAATGTTAGCGAAAAAGCTTGGGTATAATTTTATAAGTAGCGGTAATTTATATCGAGCCGTTGCTTATAATGCTCTTCAAAATAATATTGATTTAAAAGATGAACAAGCAATTAATAATTCATGAAATTTTAATGATTTATATATAACTTCCGATGAAAAAGTATTTTTAAGAAATGAAGATATTTCATTAAAAATAAGAGAAAGTTATGTTTCCTTAGCTGCTTCAAATATTGCAAAGTTTCAATCTCTAAGATTAAAAATAAATCAATTTATACAACAATTCGGAAGTTTAAATAAAGGTATAATCGTTGATGGGCGTGATGCAACTTATCGTATTTTACCAGATGCAGAAGTTAAATTTTTTTTATGAGCAACACCCGAAATTAGGGCAAAAAGAAGACAAAAACAAAATATTGATTTAGGTATTCAATGCGATTATGAAAAAATATTAGAAGACATTAAAATACGTGATTTCAATGATACAAATAGAGCTATTGATCCTTTGATGGTAACTGAAGGTAGTATAAAAATTGATTCAACAGATATGAGTGTTGAAGAGAATTTTAAAGTTATGTTAGATGAAGTAATGAAAAGGTTAGGATAATTATGAAAAATACAATTGCATTAATTGGAAAACCTAATGTTGGAAAATCAACTTTATTTAATAAAATAATCGATAAAAGAAAGTCAATTGTTTATGATACTCCTGGAGTAACTAGAGATAGAATTTATGATGTTGCTAATTGATCGGGATATAATTTTAATATAATTGATACTGGCGGAATTACACAAGAAAATGGTAATTTTAAGGAAGATATTAAAAAGCAAGCTGAAATTGCTATTAATGAAGCACAAATTATTATTTTTATTGTTGATGGTCGTCAACCATTAACAACAGAAGATTTTTTTGTTGCTAGCATTTTAAGAAGATCAAATAAAATAGTATTATTAGCATTAAATAAACTAGAATCAAATAATAATTATTTTTTTGATAGTGAAATTTATAAACTTGGTTTTGAAAAAATTTTTCCAATAAGTGCAATACATGGTGACGGGATTGGAAATTTATTAGATGAAGTTATAAATAATTTTGTTACAAATAAAGAAAATAATTCTCAAAATTTTAAATTAACTATCTTAGGTCCAGCTAATGCAGGAAAGTCAACTTTGTTAAATTGTCTATCAAACGAAGAAAGATCAATTGTTTCAAATATCGCCGGAACAACAAGAGATTCAGTTTCTTCTTTTGTTACTATAAATAATGAGGAATTTGAAATTATAGATACAGCCGGAATAAAAAGAAAAAGTAAATTAACCGATAGCATTGAACACTATGCACTTATGCGAGCTACTGATTCTATTCAAGAAGCAGATTTGTGTTTACTAATGTTAGATGCAACCGAAGAAGTAAGTCACTTTAGCCAAAATATTATTGGTATTGCTTATGAATTAAAAAAACCATTAATAATTATTGTAAATAAGTGAGATTTAATCGAAAAAGATACAAATACAATGGCTATTTACAAGAAAAACTTATCAAAAAAATTAAAATTTGTTGATTGAGCTCCAGTTATTTTTATTTCAGCTAAAAATAAACAAAGAATTAATAAGCTTAAAGAAGAAATAATTAATGTTAAAAATAACATTTCAAGGAAAATTAATACTAACCAACTAAATAGCATAATGATGACTGCTCAAATGATTAAACCTGCATCGCCAATTAAAGGAAAAAGATTATCAATTACATTTTCAAAACAAATAGATGGAAAAATTCCTACATTTTTACTTTTTGTAAATGATGTTAAATGTGCTCATTTTACTTATTTAAGGTACATTGAAAATCAAATTAGACAGAACTATAATTTTTCAGGAACTCCTATTAATTTGATTTTAAAAAACAAAAATAAAAAAGAGGAAAATAAATAATGAAAAATAAAATTGCTATTTTAGGTAGCGGAGCTATGGGTACAGCTTGTGCATCTATTTTAGAAGAAAACGGACATGATGTAATAATTTATGGTATTGATCAATATGAATTAAATGATTTAAAAAATGGTTTTAATTCTAAGCACTTTAATAATAAATTAATTACAAATTTTAAGACAACTAATGTATTAAATAAAGCTATTGAAAATGCTGATTATATTCTTATTGCAATTCCAACACGTTTTATTCCAGAAGTATTTAATAATTTAGTAGATCAAATTAAAAATCCTACTGTTATTATTAATGTTGCTAAAGGTTTTTGACCAAATAGTGAAAATTTTATTCACGAAGGTATGAAAAAAATAGCTAAGAAAAATAAAAATATAAAAGAAATAGTTTCGCTAATAGGTCCTTCTTTTGCTATAGATATAATAAATAAAAATATTACTATTGTTAATGCGGTTTCCGAAAAAATTTTTTATGCCAAAAAAGTTAAAAAAATTTTTTCTAATAGTTGATTTGGTGTATCTATAAACAATGATGTTATTGGCGCTGAAATTGGTTCCATTTTTAAAAATATTTTAGCAATAGCATCAGGAATGGCTGAAGGATTAGGGTATTCAACAAATACACAAACCGCAATTTTAACATTCGGCTTAAAAGAAATGAAAAAATACGTACACGCATTAAAAGGTAATATTGAAACAGTTTATGATTTATGTGGAGTAGGTGATTTGATGTTAACGGGTTTATCTAATAAATCAAGAAATTACCAATTTGGAAAAAATTTTTTTAATAATAGTAATAATAAAAATACAACTGTTGAAGGGCTTTATGCTTTAAAATATGTTTATTTTCAAAATAAAAATAAATTAAAAATTAATTTACCATTAATTAATGCCGTTTATAAAATAGTATATAATAAAGTAAACCCACAAAAAATAATTAATAATTTAATTAAAAAAATTTAATAATTATTTTTTATTTTATTATAAATAATAAGACTATTAAAACAAATTTAGAAAGGAAATATTATGACAAAAAAAGAGCTAATTAAAAAAACATCAGAAGAAACTGGATTTCAACAAGCTATGGTTGAATCAATTTTTGATGAAATGATAAAAATTTTGATTGAAGAAATAGCTAATGAAAGACAAATTAGCATTTCAGGTTTTGGTGTATTTTCTTCCAAATTTGTTCCCGCTAAATCTCAACAACATAATATCACTAAAGAAAACATAGAAGTTCCAGCAAAATTAGACCCTAGATTTAAATTTTCCGATGTTTTAAAATCAGAAGTCGATCGAATTTATAAAAAAAATAAAAAATAATAAGAAATTCACTCCTTAACATTTTTTGATTAATGTTAAGGAGTATTTTTATTATAAAAAATTAAAAAGTGATATTTTCAACGATATCTAAAATTCCTGGAAATGATAATTTTAATTTAACTCCCATTTTTTGTGCATCATAAAAATGCATCACTTTTTTCTTATTTAAAAATTTTAAAAAATCAGCATGCATTACCAGTAAAAAAGTATTATAAACCTTAAAATAAAATATTCAAAAAGCAATACCTTTATTTTTAATAATTAAATTTAAATACTCAATTTGGTGTTTTTTTATATTACTCAACGGTAAAACATTATCCTCAGTGCTTTTTGCTTCAAAAGCTATAAATTTACCTTGAAAAACACCATAGTAATCAACCGAACTTTTACATTTTATAGTAGCTTCTTGCAAATTAAGTTTTTTATTTTTTAATGAAACCGATTTAAAGCTTACATCAAGATTTTTTTTATGTATTAAGCAAATATTATTTTTAAAATAAAATTCATTTGTTTGATTTATTATTGTTTCTAAAAGCATTCCTCTATTTTTAAAATTGCCGCTCATATAAAAATTAAAACATAAAATTAGGGATTATTTTTCCCTAATTATTCTTGTTTTTTTATATATTATAGTCCTTAAAATTTTTAAAATATTCTTCTTTATTTTCCATTAAAAATTTAATTAAATCTGCCGTCATTAGCATTGCCATAACATCGTTGTGACAATATTTTTTTAAATCTATTATTTTTTTATTTCATTCATTATCTTTTATTAAATTTAATGCTCTTGTAACTGCTATTGATAATGCTGCAGAACCGTTTTTAACAGCAAGTGTCGCATATGGAATTATTTTATGCTTTAAGTATTTGTCAATTTTTTTATGGGTAACAAAATATTCAATTTTTTTAATAGATGCAACCCCTTTTATAAAACCAATATTTATAATTCGATCTGAAATTAACTTTTTTTTGTTATTCGATACACCTTTAAATAAATTATATAAGTCAACTAATTTATCAATTATAAATTTTATTTTATGTGTATATTTTTTATACTGATCTTCTTTTAAATCTCCCTTTTCAAAATAAATATCAAATTGTTCTTGAATTTCTTTAATTCTAGCTCTTTCATATCCTATATTGTAAATAATATAATATTTAGCTTCTTCATCATATAGATCATCAATTATTTTTTTATAAGTATTTAAATCAAATTTTAAAGGGTCATAGACATAATCATTTTGTTCATAAATTTCATTATTCTTTGTTTTTATTATTGATGTTTGAGAAATTACTTGTCTAAATCCAGGTAAATAATCCAACATTGGAGCAGACAAAGTTACACCTTCAAAATCAAATCAAATAATTTTTGAATTATTATCTAAAATAACTTGATATTCAAAACAATTCTCAATTTCAGGATTTATAGAAATTAAATTATTATCATAAAATTTTTTGACTTGTTTTTGCTTTAAGATGTCTATTTGACAATCAAAATTTGATATTGTTTCTAATACTTTTTTAGATGAAAATGAATAATTAGGATATTTTATCGGCATTATTTCTTTTATGTCAAATTTGCTGCATATTTCATTAAAAGAATCTTCGTTATTTAAATTTATGTCGATTTTAATATTATCTTTATTCTTAATTATTTTTATAAATTCATTAAACGAACAAGAATACTTATTATCGCTATTAATTTTTACATCCGGTAATTTTTTTTCATTAAAATCAATTTTAGTATTAGTTAAATCACTGAGAACATGATCAATAATTTTTATATTATCTTTTTTTGTCTTGTTTGATGAATAATTGAAATTTGGATCCATTGTATAAATAGATTCAACTTCTTTTTCTGATAATCTTTTTATTTTTTCCTCATCAATAGATGGTTTACTATTTTTGTATGAACAATAAGGAGTAAGATTAAATTTTAAAATTCCTTTTTTTATGTTTTTGTTTTTTTGATACGCAGGTTTTAAAATATAAATTTCTTCTAAGTTATTTATATAGTTTTTCGTAATATGATAATCAAAATATGACTTTAAAATATTTTTAACTTCAGTTTTGTTTGAATAAATTAAATTTCCAAAACATTTATTTTTTATATCCGCAAACAATAAATTACAGCAACAATTTTCTCATTCAAAAACAGGATTAATAATTAATAAAAAACCATCTTCAATCGCTTTTTTGGTTTCTTTTAATCGTTGTTCTGTATTTTGTTTAATTGATATAATTTTTATTTTATTGATATCAATAGATTTTTCATTTTTATAAAAGTCATAAATTCATTTTACTGCTTGGTTAAAAACTTGATCAGAACCAGAGGCGATAAGTTCAAATTCGACAAATAAATCCTTTAGAAATTCAATATTATCTTCTTCTTGTTGTTCATCATTATCATTATTGCTCAGTACATTATTTTGAAGAATTCAATCAACTTTTTCATAAATGGTTAATTGATTATATTTTTCTTTTTCTTTGTCATCTAATATTTTTTTAGCATTATTTGCTTTAAAAATTAAGTTATTTATTTCCTCATTATAAAAATTTATTTGATCAAAAATATCATCTTTCTTTTTATTTTTTAGTTTAAAAACTAAATCTTCTACTTTATTAAAAATAAATCATGGGTGAGATTGGTTAGCTTTTAAAAAATCTTTAAATGTAAAATATTTTTTGTCTTTATTCATATTCTGGTATGGCTTTTCCAATTTCAACTCATTCTAAATAAAGATTTTTTCAATCCTCAAAATTTGAGCACGATAAATATTTTATTAAATCTTGATCAAGCGTATCGTTTCAAATGGGGCTAATTCCTGAAATTGTATATTTCTTATACCACTCTTCGCAAGTTTTCATATCATCCATTACTTGTTGCTCATTAACATTGAAAAATCAATTTTTTATCACTCTTTTATTAATATCAACATTGTCTAAATTATAATAATCAGATTCTTCCAAAAAACATGCAACTATTGTAAATTTTTTTACTCCCATTAAATAAGAATAAAGTTGTGCCTGTTTAATATAAGCAGGGTTTATTAAACCTTCGTTTCATGATTCTAATTTTTTAATACCGGCTGTTTTTATTTCAATAATTATTTTTTGATCTTCTAAATATCCATCAGGCAAACCTCCAAATAAAGTATTATCCTTAAAAAAATCGTAGTTATATTGATGTGCTTCAAATCTTTTAATATTAAAATTAAATTTTTTCTCAATTTTATCAATAATTTTTGGTTCTAATACTACTCCAGCGTTAACATATTTTTTATCTAAAACTGGTAAAGCAAAATTAGCAAGTCTTGCAAAAGCAGCAAATTCACTATTAAAAGGTGTTAATTTTAAAATATCGCCTAATGCAGAACCAGTTATTTTTCTAAATCCACCGATGCTGCCTGGTTTTAATAAAAGTAGTTTTTTATGATATTCTTCTGTTAGTCTTACAACTTTATTTTGGAAATCAATATTATATTGATTTCCGTTGTAATGTTTTCTTGTTGGAATTTTAATATTTTTAATTTCTTCCATATTTAAAGTACCTCTTATAAGAAAATTATAAATATAATTTAACTTTTTTATTATGAATAAATATATTAATTAAAAATTAAATATTATTTATTTTTTTGCAAAAATAATAAAAATATAGTAAAGAAAAATTTGTTATAATTTTATATAATTCAAATATTAAATAAAGGTATAATCATGAGAAAAAATATTAAAATCGTTTTAACATTATCACCACTATTGACATTTTTTTCTTTTCCTTTAATTGCAGCTTCATGTGCAAATAAAAATAAAGAAAGTAATTCAGAAAAAATAAGTTTAATTAAAAATAAAATTTCTGATTTAACCATGATAGTTCAATACGAAGAAGATGAAAATGAAAAAAATAACGCTCAAAATTTATTAAATGAAATTAATAATATAAAAAAAGATGAAAGCGATATACAAAAACTAAATGATTTAATAACAAAAATTGAAAATTCTATTAGTTCATTTAATAATAGAAATACCGAAGAGAAATCGGGTCTTGTAGTTAAAAAAATAGTTAAAAATCAAGGCAATGTTAAAGCCAGTGAAGTTGTTAATGAATTAAAAAATGCTAATTCATGAGAAAAAGCTAAAGAAATTTTTAAAAAATACTCAATTTCAGTTGAAGAAAATGATTTAGCCGAAAATGAAAAATTAAGTATAGCATCTTCAACACATGCTCATGACAAGAGTGGACAAATACATCTAGATATTAAATTTCAACTATTAAATAAAACTGAGAGATTTGAATTAAATGGTTTTAAAAAAGTTGAATTATCAGAAATTATTTTAGATTGAAAATTTGGTACTTCATTAATTAAAAAATTAAATAATAATGAAAAATCTAATTTATTAAGCTTATTAAAAAACGAACAGGAAAAAGAATTTAATTCTTTACTTAAAAAGCTTAAAGAATATATAGAAATTAGTAAAATAAATTCTAATGATCATGACACTAATTTTAAAATTGAATTCGAAAATAAACAAAAAACAATAATTGAAAAAAATAAAATGAAATTATTAATGAGTTTTTATAGTAATAATGATCATAAAAATATTATTTTAGAAAAGCAATTGATAATTGAATTAGAAAACAACACTCAAGAACATGATTAATAAAAAATAGGAGGCTTAATTTATGCTTAATAATAAATTAAAATTATTAAGAAATATTGTCTTTTATTTTTTTGTTTTTTTTATTGCGTTAATTATTATATTTTTTGCAATTAATATTTTAATCGAACCACAAATTAAAAAAAACCTAGCGGTTTATTCAAAAATTTCTTCAAATTATGGGAATAGGCTAAAACATTTTTTCAATAATTTTTTTACTTTTAAAAGTGGTATCATATATTCTTTTGAATTATCAAATGCACAAAATAATATATTTCTATTGTATATAAACCAATTTAAATGAACTTTTTTACTAAGTTTTTTAATTTTTATATTTAGTTTTATTCTCGGAAATATTTTAGGAATTACTTCAGCTTATAAAATAAATAAAAGTTTCGATGTCTTAATTTCAATATTTATTTCCTTTTTAGGAGCACTACCACTTTTAATAATTGCACTACTAGCTTTAACTAATTCTTCAATATTTGGTTACCCTTCACAATTTCTAAATAATAAATTTACATTTGTATCTATTTTAGTTCCAATATTAATTTCTTCATTTCCTACTGTTGCTATATTTTTCTCAAAATCACGTAAAAGAACACTTGAAATTTTAAAATCTGATTATTATCTTTTTGGAAAAACAATTGGTCTAAATAAAAAACAATTATTAAGAAAAATTGTTTTTAAGCAATTATTTATTAGTGAGCTAAATTTGTTCTTTTTAATTTATGTTTTATTATTTACTGTAACAATATTAATAGAAAGAATTTTTTCAATTCCAGGTCAGAGTTTGTTAATTTCCTTTGCTTTTCAAAAAGGTGAGTTAGATATTATAATGTTTTACTTTACTTTTAATTTTGTTTTACTTTCAATTTTGTTGATAATAAATAAACTATTAATTCAAAAGTTAAATCCTATTTTAATAAAGAAAAGTTTTATTAAAATAAAGAATAAAAAAAGAGGTTTATATGAATAACCTTTTCAGATTTTCAAAAAGAAAAATAAATAATCAAATTGGATATACTATTCATACAAATTCAACTAAACAATATTGAAAAAGATTTTTTGGTAATAAATTAAATTTAAGTTGATTTATTTTATTTATAATCCTTATTTTATCTTTATTAGTTGCAACTTTTTTTATTAAGAACTCACCTTCAAAATCAATAGATCATACTACTAATTTAGTAAATAATTTGCCATCTTATTTTAATCAAACAATTACTAGAAATTTTAATCGTGGTAAAGAACTAGAATTTATTAGAAACATAGCTAACATTGAATATGCTGATGCTTTAAAAAATCATCGTCAACTTGTTTTTTGGATTGATTTTGATTCGTCTAAAGAAATAGGTGGAGATCAAACGGTTTATACAGACATTGTAACATTAATTTATAACCCTTATAATTTAATAAAAGCAGTGAATATTTTAAATAAAAACACAAATAATACTATAAATATTCCAAACGGTCTATATTTAGGAACAAATAACCAAGGAATCGATATTTATTCAAGATCAATTACAACAATTTGAATAACTATTTCTTTAATTTTATTAGCTATATTTATAAATATTTTTATTGCATTTAATATAGCCTTAGTAGTAAATATTTATGAAAATAATTGGTTTATTAATTTTATTGACAAAATAATAAATTCAATAAGTGTAATACCTGAGATAATTTGAATATTTTTATTATCAATATTTATAGGAACAACTTGATATGCAATGCTTATATTATTATCCTTGATTTGTTGATTTTCGTATTATAAGTTTGCAAAAGATGAAATAAAATTAATATTAAATAAAGAATTTATAATTGCCGCTAAAGCAAGTGGCTTATCAAAATGAAAAATAGCATATAGTCATATTTTTAGATATATTTTTGCTAATTTTATGATTATGTTAGTTGAAAGATTTTCGATTAATATTTTAATAGTATCATCGTTAGCATTTTTAGATTTTATAAACGATTCAAATAATTTAAATATTGGCTCAGTTCTAAAAGAAGCAATTGGCTTAGTTTCTGAAAATCCATCATATTTAATTTTTATTTCAATTTTTCTTATTTTATTTAGTTTAAATTTAAAGCTTTTATCTTCTGGATTATCAAATTCTTTAAATCCTAAATTTAACTAAAATTTAAACATTTTTTTAAATATAAATAATAAAAAATTAGACACATTTTTTGTTTGTGTCTAATTTTATTTTAAATAAATTAATAAAATTATTTATTTTCTTGGGTTGTAGTAGTTTCGTTTGTTGTTACTACTGGTTTTGATTCTTTAATAGCATCTTTTTTAACAAATTCTTTTTTTACGCTACCGATATAAGGTAAAATAGCAACTAATCTAGCTCTTTTAATTGCTAGTGCAACTGCTCTTTGGTGTTTTGCACAAGTTCCTGTAATTCTTGATGAAATAATTTTCCCTTGTAAATTAACTAATTTTGATAACAACTCTTCATTTTTATAATCAACATAAACAACTGGTGATTTACTTAAACAAAATTGACATGGACGTTTACGAACAAATAATTTTTTACGAACAATTCTTGCCATAAAATCTCCTTAATTACATATTATCCCAAACTAAACCATCATCATACACATCTGTATCCTCTGGTTGGTTTGCTTCAATAAATTTTTGATTTTCAATTATATCTTTACTTTCTTCATTAGAAATGCTAAATTCTTTTGAATTATTTTTTCTTCTTGCTTCAGTAATTTCTTTTGATTCTAAACTTTTAATTTTTTCAATAGAAACTACATAATTATTAATAGCTTGGCCATTTGCGTCAGTGAATCTTGAAGATTGAAAACTTCCTTCAATGAATAATAAAGAACCCTTATCTAAATATTTATTAATAAATGTTGCATTACTTCTTCAAGCTATGCATGGTATAAAATCTGATACCGGTTCAGCATTAGGCGCTGAATAGCTTCTTGTTACGGCGATTGTAAATCTAGAGTATTCAATGCCAGATCCAGCTAAGCCCTTATAAGGTTTACTAACTAATCTACCAAGTAAAATAACTTTATTCATAATAAGATCTCCTAATTAAGTAATATAAAAATACAAATATAAATTAAAAATTATTTTTCTAATTTTTCTTTTTTTACAAATTTTGTTTTTGATTCTGATTTTTTATCTTCTGTTGTTTCTTTGTTTTCATGTTTTTCAAAGTTTTTTCTATTATCGAAATTTCTTTTTGTTAATTTTCTTTGTTTTTTTGGTTTTAAGCCTTTTTCAGAATTTAAATTAATAATTAAAGTTCTTAAAATTGATTTATCAATATTAAATTTTCTTGTTAATTCTTTAATTAATTCAGGTTGTGCCTTTGTTAAAACTAGAAAATAGTTAGCACGTTTTAATTTGTTAATTGGATAAGCTAATTCTGTTCTCTCTAATTTTTCAAACTTAGTGTTTTTTTCATCTAGAACTGATAAAACTAGTTCTTTAACACTTTCTTCAGTAGAATTATTAGGGTTTGATAGAATCATAATTTCATATTTTGACATTATAGTTCTCCTTTCGGACTTTTGGGTCATACGACCAAGGAGTCTCACCCTTTGTTAATATAAATATTAAAATATTTTAACTTTATAATTATAGTAAAAAGTATAATTTTTTTTGTAAAAGGGTTAATTTAGCGCTAATAATATTAATAATAATTTGCTAATTTAATACACAAATGACTAATAAGTTAGTTAAAAGACAATTTTATTAATAAAATTAATAAAAAATTAATATATTTAGTTTATTTTTTAAATAAATAAGAATAATAAAAAATCATAAAACCATGTTAAAAAATAGTATTATGATTTTATTTCTATTTTTATAAATTTTAAACTAGTTTTTCTAAAACTTTATTGGTAGTTTTAAATGATATTTTAGCAACGTTTTTAAGTTCATCTAATCCAAATTTTTTAACAAAAAGAATTGCTACATCAATTATTGAATTACTTGCTCCTAGTTTGAAAGAAAAATTTTTATAATATAGTGATTGTTCTTTCATTTTTTCTAAAAGTATATATCTAGCTAATATTGAAGCGCAAGCAACTGATAAATATTTTTCTTCTGCTTTCGTTTCTAAGATTAATTCAAAATCTTTTAGTTCAACGGTTGTTATTATTTTTTTATTTTTTAATGTATCAATATGTTTTGAAATATTTGTTAAATTTGCATATTGATCAATTATAATTGGAATTTTTTTGTTAAGTGATTCTAAAAGTCTTTTAATTGAATTAAGATGAATTAACGTTTTAACAGCATTATTGTTAATTTTTAAATTTGTTAAATTATTGTATCCTTTTTGAGTTAAAATGGTTTTTTTAAAGATAACTAATTTATTTTCAATAATGTAATTTGCAATTTCGCTTATTTTGTTATCACTTATTTTTTTACTATCTTTAACACCTAATTTTTTTATTAATTCAATATTTTTTTTAGGTATAAAACATGCCACAGAAACAATAGGGGTAAAATAGTCTCCTACCCCAGTTTCATCAACACCGATATAATCTAAATCATTCAATAACATCTTTATTTTTCTTCTTTATTAAAGAAATTATCTGCCTTAACAGTTTTTAAATTTTTCTTAGCCTCTTCTTTTTTTTCTTTTGCTATTTTGATGTATTTATCTGGGTTTTGTAAGAATTCTTCAATAAAGTATCCTACAGCACCTTCTTTATTAGTTTGTTTCATTACGACAGTTGAAACATTTTTGATTGCATCTTCAGCATTTGCTGGGCTGACACCAACATTTCCAATTTCATACATACTTAAATCATTATATGAGTCACCCATTACAATAGTATCATTAATATCAATGTTGTAATATCTCATCATTAATGAAATAACTTTACCTTTATCCACACCGATTGAAGTAATGTCAAACACTGGGCTCAATCCTTCACCTTTCGATCATGATGAAAATTCACCTAAATCACCGTATCTTCTTTTTAAATAAGTCAATAATTCTAAGACATTAGTTGTTGGTTGACAATCAAAAACAATACCTGTTGGTTTTAAAGGAAGTTTTTCTAAATTAATTGATTCTCTAAATTTAGTTGCTTGATTAAACCCGAAAACCTTTTCTAAATTTGGATCTCTATGCATTAATTGAACTCAGTCAGGTCCTTCTATTGCATAATTAGAAATTTCTTTTTTAACTTTTTCGTCGCCTAAAATGTATAAAACTTCATTTAAATCTAAGTAAGTAATTGTTGGTATAAAAAATGGATCCGCAGGATTATGGATGTGTGCTCCGTTATAGTTACCAACAATTGCATTTAAACCTAATTTTTGATAAACTGGCATTGTACTTCTTCAAGGTCTACCAGTAATTATTGAAACAATATGCCCTTCGCTGACTGCTTTTTTAATTGCTTCTTCAGTTTTTGGGTGTATTGTTCCGGCCCCAGAATCAGCTAATAGTGTTCCGTCTAAATCAATAGCAAATAAAAATCTTCTTTTTTGTGATTCTTTATTAAAAGCCATTTTTTTAATTCCTTTCTTTATTATTTATTTTTATAAATGTAAAATTAACTAATTGATATTTAAAAATTTTACTATATTTCTTTTTAAAATAAGCATTGTTTTTTAAAAAAAGAGAGTTTAAACCTCCTTTTTATTATTTTTTTGTTCCAAAAATACGGTCTCCAGCATCTCCGAGGCCAGGTATAATATAATTATTCTCATTTAATTTTTCATCTTTAGAGGCTAAATAAATATTAACATTTGGATAATTTATTTGAACTTTATTAATACCTTCTTGAACCCCTACTAAGCAAATTAATTTTATATTTGTAAAACCTTGTTTTTCTAATTTATTAATCGCATCACAAGCAGATGTACCTGTTGCTAACATTGGATCAACAATAATAATATAACTATCTTTGGGTACATCAGGAATTTTAAAGAAATATTCAACACTTTTAACGTCATCGGTTCGATAAATCCCTATATGGCCAACACGAGCCTGAGGAACTAAATCTAAAATACCATTAACCATTCCTAATCCTGCTCTTAAAATTGGAATAATGACAATTTCTTTGTCAAGTTGTTCTCCATCAAAAGTGCAACCAGTTGGAGTTATTACTTGCATTTTTTTGGTTTCGTAGTCCCTTAACATTTCATAAACCATTAAAGATGCAATTTCATTTAAATTTTGTCTAAATTCATTGTGAGTAGTGTTTTTATCACGCATTTTAGTTAATTTAGCATTGATAAGTGGGTGTTGAAAAATTTTAACCATATTTTTACCTTAAACTAATTTAATAAATATTTAAAAATAAACTAATAATTTGAACTATTATCTATTTTACCTTCAATAATAGTTACAGATTTAGAAGTACCTAATCTATTTGCTCCTAGTTCAACCATTTTCACTGCATCTTCTTTAGATTTAATTCCACCAGAAGCCTTAATTAATAATTTATCTTCAGCTACTGATTTCATAATTTTAATATCTTCAAATGTTGCTCCTCTAAATGAAAAACCGGTTGAAGTTTTAATAAAGTCTGCTCCTGATTGTAAAACTATTTCTGTAGCCTTAGCAATTTCTTCATTTGTTAAAAGAGCTGTTTCAATAATAACTTTTAAAACTTTATTTCCACAAGTTTCTTTAATTGCTTTAATTTCATTTAAAACATATTCATATTGTCTGTCTTTGAAACGGCCAACGTTCATAACCATATCAATTTCGTCAGCACCATGCTCTAAAGCAATTTTAGTTTCAAAAACCTTAACACTAGTTACATTGTAACCTAAAGGGAAACCAATAACTGTACAAATTAAAACATCAGTATTTTTTAAAGCTTCTTTAGCATATTTGATGTATGAAGGTGCGATACAAACTGATTTAAAATTATATTTTTTAGCTTCATCTATTAGTTTATCAATATCTTTTGTTGTTCCAGATTGACTCAAAAATGTATGATCGATTAATTTATTTAACATTTTTTCTCCTTGTTTATTTATTTAAATGTTTTTATATTAATTTTGATAAAACTTCTTGAATTTCGAAAGGTTTTTCACTAAATTGAATATTATTAATTAAATTTTGTCCTAAATTCTCATCAATAGGGTTTGATGAGTATAAAGTGAATAAAACATCGTTTTTTCTTACAAAATCATTTGTTGTCTTATTTAGATAAATACCAGCTTCAAAATCAATTGAATCTTCTTTTTTAGATCTTCCAGCCCCTAATTTCATAGCTGCTAATCCAAATTCAATAGCTGAATTTATTTTTAAATAACCCTCTTCTTTTGAAATAATTTCAAATTTATATTTTGGATTAAATCAGTTTGAACAATAAATTTCATCAACATTTCCGTTTTGAGCCTTGATTCATTCATTAAATTTTTCAAGAGCTTTTTTATTATTGATAACTTCTTTAATTTTTTTTCTTGCTTCTTCTTCAGTTTTAACTTTGTTAGCTAGTAATAGCAGCGTTGCGCCTGAAGAATAAATAATTTCTGTAAAATCTTTAGGACCATTTCCATTAAGGGTTTCTACAGCTTCAAGAATTTCTATTTTATTACCAATAGCTCTTCCTAAAGGTTTTTCCATATTTGTTATTTCAACAGCAATTTTACGATTTAATTTTTTACCAATTTCAATCATTAATCTACCAAGTTCTTTAGCTTCATCTAGATTTTTCATAAATGCACCGTTGCCACACTTTACATCTAAAAGAATGCAATTCGATCCTGTTGCGAGCTTTTTAGACATTATTGAAGATGCAATTAAAGGAATTGATTGAACTGTTCCGGTAACATCTCTTAGAGCATATATTTTTTTATCAGCGGGTACTAATTTTTGATTTTGTCCCACTATGGCGATATTATGTTTTTCAACAGAATTTTTAAATTGTTCATCAGTTAAAGAAATAGTATATCCCGAAATTGATTCAAGTTTATCAAGTGTTCCGCCAGTGTGTCCTAGTCCTCTTCCAGACATTTTAGCAACAGTTAGGCCTAGGGCTGATAAAATAGGACATAAAACAATGCTTACTTTATCGCCAACACCCCCGGTAGAATGTTTGTCAACAATTGTAGTGTTTAAATATGATCAATCAATAGTATCTCCTGAATTAATCATTGCATTTGTTAAATAAGATGTTTCAGTTTCATTTAATGAATTTAATCTTATTGCCATTAACAATGCTGAAGCTTGATAATCAGGGATATTTCCTTCAACATAATTTTTTATAAAAAATTCAATTTCAGCTTGGGTTAACTCTTGTTTTTCCGCTTTTTTATTTATTATGTCAATTATTCTCATTATTGAAAGTCCTTAGCTAAAGAAAGAGCTAATTTCATCATATCGTTAAATGAATTTTGTCTTTCCTCACTTGTTGTATATTCATGAGTTACTAGGTTATCTGAAATTGTTAGTAATGTTGCTGCTTTTTTATTTAGTTTTTCAGCAACTGTAAATAGTCCGTAAGCTTCCATTTCGACGCAAACGGCACCGCCTGATTTTCTAATTCTTTCCTCAACTGTTTCATCAGCATAAAAAGCATCTTCACTTAATATTCTTTCGAAGTGTAAGTTCATATTTAAATTTTTAGCATTTTTTAAAATTAATTCATTTAAATCACGACTTGGAGTTGCGATATTGTTTTTATCTCCTCTTATTATTGAAGATCTAAAAGCATTGCTTTCACTATATGCTGAAGAAGCTAAAACCATTTCATAGTTCTTTACATCAGCCTTGAATGATCCTGCTGAACCAATTCTTACAATAGCTTCTACGCCATATTTATCAAATAATTCATATGAATAAATTCCAATTGAAGGTACTCCCATTCCAGAAGCACAAATTGAAACTTTATTTCCTTGGTAAAATCCTGTATACATTAGAACATTTCTTACATTAGAAACTAATTCTACATTTTCTAAGTAATTATCAGCAATATATTTTGCTCTTAATGGATCTCCAGGCATTAAGACTAATTTTGCAAAAGCACCATCTTTTGCATTAATATGAGGTGTCATATCTCTCCTTAAGTTTTAATTATTTTTTTAAATTTAATATTTGTATATAATAAAAATTGTAATACAATTTTATTTTTTGTTATTCTAGTTTTAGTATCACACTAGCAAAATTATAAAATATTAATATTTTCATTAATCAATTCAGCACCTTGATTTATTAAATTGATATTTGTATCATTTTCATTTCTATCCTTGAATAAAAGGCATTGAATATCTTTCCCTTGATCTAAAAATTCATTAACTAAATTATTAAATTTATTTTCCAGTGATGAAAGTAAAACTAATTTTTTACAAAAACAAGCATTAATTCGATTTCTTGAAATAAACGCAGTTTTTGAAACGTGATAATCATTAGGAAATTCTGATAAAAATAAACAATTTTCATTGTCAAATTCTTTTAAATTTAAGTTATTTAAACCTCATTCGATACCACATGGCAAAATAATTACAATTTTAAATTTTTTAGTAAATAATATTTTTAAAATTTCTTTTTCTAGTCCACTTCAAAGACAATTAAAAAATATTGTTTGGTTATCGTATTTTAAATTTTCAAGATATTTTTTAATTTCTTCAGTTTTGTATGAACCAGTTAAATAAATAGAATTATTTTCTTCTTTTAAAATATCTAAATTGCCTTTGTAAAATAAAATAAATGGAGGTTGATTAAGTCTTAATAATTTTTGTGGATAAGAACTATCTAAAACGGTTAAGTAATTTAGTTTTTTTTCATTTATTTTTTCTAGAAATAATAAATAATCATTTTTATTAATTAGTTCTTTATTTTTAATAGCACTAAAAATATTATTTCATTCCCCTTTGTATTTTGTTACAAAATATAATAAAATTTCATTCATTTTTTTAATTCCTTCTTTTGCAATAATCTTATTACTTTTGATAATTAAGAAATTACGAAAGAGAAAAAATAGAGAAAATAAAAAAGGCACGAATGCCTTTTGCACGATAAACCGCTTTTTGTATTGTTTAAAAATAAAACAATGCCAACTATTTATCTAAGTTTTGAATAAAACTTCCTAGTCTTAATTCATTTATCTTAACTAGGTTCCCCTACCAAAATTTGGGTTTCTAACTCATGGAGTTTACATCGTTGCACCTTAATTTAATAAGCTCGTCTCTGTTGCACTAGTCGTCAATTAAAATAATTGCCTAGGCTTATTAATCCTAGCATGAACACTACTTGCATCTCAGCAAGTGTTAGAGCGGATTTTCCTCTACAAAAATGCAGCAGTTGGCTGTGCATAAATTATTTTACATTAATTTAAAATAATGTTTGAAATAATTAAATAAAACAAACTCCTGGTTCAGGAGTTTGTGTTTTTTTATTGTTTAATAGAAACCGTCCTTTACTTCATTTAACTTAGACCACGATGATATAGAAGAGTTTTTATTATTTAGTTTCATAAATTTTCCATATCCACCTTCTTTTAAGGTTAAAAGAATATAATCTTTTTTAGAAATTTCATTTTCTTTTCCATTTTCTTTAACTTTATATTTAAAGTTTTTTAAATGATTTCTTTCTTTTTCATTATAACCTGAACTAGTAATAATATAGGTTATTGATTCAGGTCCATAATTATTTTCATTAAAGTATTCTCAATTTTTTACAAATAATCATCCTGTTTCAGCGGTTGAATAGTTGGTAAATTGACGTCTATCTCTCTCAGAGGTAAAGTATCTTTGCATACCAGAGAATTTTGAACCTAATCCTGGTATTGCCTTAATATTAGTTCCTTCTTGCAATTCTCATAAAATTGATCTTACACCAGTGTAAAGGTTTATTACTCTACGGCTTACATCACGATTATTAATTAATGTTTCTCGACCAAAAAATTCGAATATTATGAAATCAATAGCAACTTTGAAACGATAAACGGCTTTTCATTCTTCTGTTTTTGATCTTATTTTAAAACTATTATTTTTAACTTGTGGATTTTTGTTGTATTGACCAGCAAGCATTCTAAAAATATCATCCATTAATTTTAGTGGATCTAAATCGGGGGTTATGTTATCTGGATCGTCATTATTATTTGAGTGTGAATTATTATTTGAATGTACAAGATTTTTTATAGAACCGTTTACAAAATTAATTAATGTTTCTATATTAGTACGTTTTGATTTATCTGCATTCATATTGATATTTCTTAATGCATTGTATAAAACAGAATCTTCTAATTTACTTTTTCCGAATAACAAATTAATTAGTTTAACTAATTTTTCTCCATTTATTGGTTTATTCTCACCAATTAATGAACCGATTATTTTAAGATCTGCAAAACTAAAACCAGATTTAATTTTTGTTATTGCATCATTTAATCATTTTAAAGGTTCAAAAATTGTAAAGTTTTTACTGTATTTTACTACATGATCAACACTTCTTTTAACTACTTTTCTTTTATAAAAATCAGTATCTATTAATGATTCAACAATTTTAATAATTAATTCAGATAAAAAGTTTTTGTCATTTTGATCAGTATTTTCAAGTTTTAAATATTTAATTAAATCTTCAACAATTAAATTGATTAATTCTTTATCCTTAATAACTTCATGAATTACATTTGTAACATTGTTTTTTAATTTTTCTGATATTTTTTGCAATGTTTTATGAATTACTTCACCAATGGTATTTATATTATTTATTTTTTCACCCGTTAAAAAATCAGTAACGATGTCATCGATTAAAGTCTTAATTATAGGTTTTTCAATAAATTTATCAACAATAATTTGAATTTTATCTTTTTGAATAACATCTTGTTTTATTGATTTTCAGTTTATTTTTTTAATTTGTTCTTTGAAAACTTTATGGATAACATTTACTATTGCATTTTTAGCAGTATTGCTATTTGTTTTTAAAGTACCACTTAGACCAACTAAAATATTTAAAATAGTGCCTTGAATATTGGTTAAAAATTCCTTTGTTTTTTCATCAGATTGATTGTTTGTTGAAGGGGAATTATTTTGAGAAAGTTTTTTATTGGTTTTATTATTTAATTTAGGTAAGCTTCTTGCTAAAACATCGTATAAAGAAATAAGTTCTTTTTCCAAGTTAGCATTAGCTTCATTTGCTTCAAAAAATGATGTTGCTAGATCATTTACATTTTTTTGACTAAATAATGTTTTTCAGTCAATTATTTTTAAGTTAGAAAGAATATTATTTAACAGGTTTTTTGAATCAAAGTAACCATTTTTGTCAAAAACTTCAACGTTAATTATACTTTCAAATAATTTAGATATAACCTCTGAAACAATATCTTTATTGCTAAAATCTTTTATTACTCTTTGAATTAATGATGATATATTTTCTATTTCGTCACTCGAAGCATCAAATGAATTTTGTTTATTTATTAAATTTAAGATAAATTTAAATAAGTTTTTTATGTAGTTTTCATCTTTGGTAATTTCTTTAATAGATTCTTTAATAAAAGTTTGAATGTTATTTTTATTTTCCTTAAGAATATTTTTAAATAAATCATTCATTGAATTTATGGAGTTCAATTTTTCCTTATCAAGATCAATAAAGTAATTAATTGTTTTGGTTAAAAAATCTTCAGCGTGAGGGTTTTCAAAAATAATTTTTATAATTTTTTCTTTTGTATTTTTAGCAAATTCAATTGAGGTTGGATCTTGATTTGAAATTTTATTTTCAATAAAACCTAATTTTTCATTTAATCAGTTTTTAATTAACTGTGAATTTTTTATTTTTTTAACTAATTCAGGTATTAATTTTTTAATTTCTTCTCTTTCTTTGTTTGTCATTATAGAAAATGATTTTTTAATTATTCTAAAAACTTTTTCTAAATTTCATGGAATACCTTTGTTTTGATTAAATAAAACAATTTGCTTATTTTTTTCATTATTTATATTGTTAACAGGTTTTGAATTGTGAGAAATTGGTTGTTCATTTGTTTTAAATAGTTGTTCAATTTTTTCAAAATTTTTGATTATTATAATAAAAATTGTTGATAAGTGTTTTGATTCTAAATTATCTATAAAATCATTAATTTTTTCTTCGCTTGTATTAGTTAAAATTTCATTAATATTGATTAAGCCATTAAAATTATAATCATTGTATTTTAATTTATATTCTTTAAGATTTTTGTCTAATAAATCAACTGCAGAGTTTGTTATTTTCTCAACAAATCCTAATGGTTCAATTCCTTCAATTATTTTTAGAATTAAATCTGTTAGGGTTGTTTTTTGTTGTTGTTCTATATTTAAATTATTTAATTTTTTTGCTAAAAATTCAACTAAAAATTTAGATACTTTCTCTCTTAAATTTTTAGCTTTTTCTAAAGTTAAAAACTCATTAAAAATTGAATTAATTTTTTCTTTTAATCAATTTTTATTCACATTAATAAATTTTTGTGCTCATTGATTAAATGTATTTGTGTTATTTATTACTTCTTTTAATAATAATTTTTCAATTAATTCATGAATATTGTTATTTATTAAACTATCAAAATTAATTTCAGTATAACTTTTAATTTCGAAAATAATATCTTTTAAAGCTTGTTTTTCGTTTTCATTTAATGTTGAATCTTTAATTTCAATGTTTTCCAATGATTTTGAAATTAAATTTTTTAGATCTATTTTAGTTAATAAATAATCTAATATAGGTTTTTTTGATAGTAAAACAAATAATGATTTAAGAAAATGTGTTTCACCATTTTTTATTTCTTGATTATTTTTTATTAATATTAGATCTAAAATTTTTGAAATTTTATGATTGTCAATTTTTATTAATTCCTTTATTGTTTCATAAATTTTATCTCTAAACTCATTTAATGTTGAAAAGCTTTGTTTTTCTTTTAATAAATTAAATAATTTTTGTTTTATTTCTTTAAATAAATCATTATTTGGAAAAGATTTTAAAAGTAATTTTAAGTATGAAAGCAAAGTCTTTGTTTCATTTTCATCAAAGTCAACTTTTAATTGTTTTTTTATTAAGATAATAGCAGTTTTTGAAAGTAAAACTAATACATTATTATCTTCAAATGCATTTTTTATAATATTTTCAATAAATTCTATAAATTTGTCAGCATTAATATTTTTTAAAATTTTTGAAACGAAATTATCAACGTTTAACTCAATATTTTCCTCGCTAGCAAAAATACTTTTTAAAATTTCAATAATGCTTTGTTTATTTTCTTCACTTAAAATTAAATTATAGATTTTTTCAGTAATTATTTTAGATAGTTCAAAAGATGGGTTTCTTTTATTATCACTTAAATAATTTATATAGTCTTGATCTTTAGTTTTGAATATTTTTTCTAATTCTTTAATAATAATTTGTTTAATATTATTATCTTTTTTAACTTCATATAAAGCATCAACTAAATAAGGAATTAATTCTTCTTTATTTTGTTTTGATAGTTTATTTAAAACATTTTTAAATAATTCTAGTGCATTGTTTAAAAAGTTTTCAGAATTTTTATTTTTTTGTTTTCTTTCATTTCTTCTAATATCTGCATTTTCATTTTCGTTTTCTTTAGATTCAACATTTTTATTTTTTATTAATGGAAGAATATTCGAAACATTAATTAAAATAGTTTTTAGAAGAGTTTTTAGTTCATCTTTTGTTAAGTTCTCATTTTCATTACTTTTATTAATGATAAATTCGGTTATTAATTCAATAATATTAATATTTTTTGTATTTATATGCTCAAAAATTTTCGATCATGAATATTTTGAAAAATCAATTCCAAAATTATTAATATTTTTTTCAATAGTATTTAAAATTGCATCAATTAATATATCTATAATTTTTTTATTTTCAATAAATTGAATACCTTTTTTTAGAATTGATTTAATTTGAGTTTTTTCTTCTTCTCTAAGATTTTTATAATTATTAGTTCCGTTTATAAAATATGTTGCAATATTTACTATTTTATTTTTATTTTCATCACTCGAAAGAATTATTGACTTAACCAAGTCAATAATTAGTGTTTTAAAATATTCTTTATTTTCACTAAATATTAGTGAAAAAAGTTGGTTTAAATTATTGCTCTTTTTAACTTGTTCATTTGAAACTAATTTTTTAATTAATTCTTTAATTTTTGGTTCAATATTTGAATCTCATTTATTTAAAATATTGTTAGTTGTATTTTTTAATAACTCTTCTAAATCTGGATGAATATCTTTTGGAATTTTTTCTAGGTTAATTTTGTTAGATAAATCTGAAATGATATTTTTTAAATTAATTTTTTTAATAATTAAATCAATAACTTTTTCATTATTCAAGAAGATTGAAATTACATTAATAAATTTATTAAAGTTATTTTCAACCGTTGTATTTTTTAAACTTAATAAATCTAAAATGTATTGAATAACTTTAGGATTTTTTGAGTTGTTAAATAAAATATTTAAATTATTTTTTAGATAAATTTCTAACTTATTAAAATCATCAATTTGGGTTGTATCAATTTTTTTCAGTATTTCACTAAAATTATTAATAAAATATTGAAATATTTCTGAGTTAACAATGCTTGACAAAAAGTTTTTTATATAAACAATAAGTAGCTCACGATCACCTTGAGTTAGTTGTAAATTTAAATATGTATTTGTATATGTTGCTAAAATATCAACTAATAATTCACTATTTTTTTGTGTTGCAATTTGAGAAAATATCGCTTTAACAAGATCAATGCTTCCGTTTTCTTTAATACGTTTTAAAAACGAGATAAAAAAGTTATAGGCAGACGATTTATTATATTCTTTACCGTTATCAATAATATCAAAAATTACATTTTTTAGTTTACCAATAATTATTGTATTATTAACTGATTTATAAAGATTTTGGTATCCATTTCTAATAAACTCTTCGATGCTTTTAACTTGTGGATTTGATTGTAAAATTTGTTTTTCAAATTTTGTTTTTTTAATAAAGTTTGACAAAGGATAAATCGCAACGTAAGTTCCTAGTTTGTCTAATATTTGATTAAGTAAACTACTATCTTTTGAAATATCATCGATCAATAATGAAAATAAGCTTTTAATATAATCTTTTCCTCTTTGATTTAGTTCGTTATTTTTATTGGTTGAAATATTTTCTAAAAATTTTAGTAATGAATTTCTTAATTTTTCATTAAATAAACTATTAATTCTTTCAGGTGTAAAGTAATTTTGAACCTTAATTAAACCAAGGCCTAGATATTTCATTCCGTTATCATATTTTTCTAAATTTAAATTATTATTCTTCGGAATAGTACTAATTAAACTAAAAAATACTTTGTTATTAGTGTTAGCATCTTTTGTGTTTAAAATCAAACCATCAACAAATGCTTTAAGAATTTGTTGAGTTTTAAATTCAGAATTAGTTTTAGGAATATCTAAAATGGTTTCGACAAATAAATCTAATAGTTCATAAAAATATTTAAAATTTTTAAGATTTTCGATTGTATTTTTTAAGAAATATTTAATATTTTCAATTTGATTATTTGGAATTGCATAAATTATTTTTATATCATTAACTAAGTTATTTAAAGTTTCATCGAAAATAGGCTTATTATTTTTTAGTCAATCAATTATTGACGAAAATAATTCAATGGTTTCTTTTTTAGAATCCTTAAAAATAGCATTTATAAAACCCTCAAAATGAGTATTTTTAAAATAGCTGTTGTAGTTTAATAATAAATTATCAATTATTTTGTTAATTAGTAAATCAATTTTTTTGTTTACAACTTCATTTGTTGAAGCTTTATTTCAAAGATTAATTAATTTATTAGGAAATATTTTTTTAACAACTTCTTTTGAGAAAATAAGTTTAGTAAGTGATTGTAAATTATTCTTTATAAATTGTTTATTTTCATTGTTTGAAAGATATATATTATTTAAAACGGATTTAAAGATTTGATAAATACTTTCTTTGTTTCTAAATTCATCTTTGAAAATTTTTTTTATTTCTTCAAAAGAAATATTTTTGTGAGATTTTTTTGCTATAGTTTCTGAAATTTTTAAATTTGCTTTGTTTAATAGATTATCTGTGAATTTTGATAATAAAATTTGATTTAGAAATTCGATTAAAATTTTAGTTTGTTTTACTGAATGCAATTTATCAATTAAATCAAAAAATCATTTTTTAATTTCAGGAATATCAATACCCAAAATTGAGAATAAATTATCAGTAAAAAATTTAATTTCATTAGCATTTGTAATATCTATGTTTGATAAATTTATTTTAAGTTCTAAAAGTATTTTTTGAGTAAAAGTATTTTTTTCTTCAGAACGAATTATTTCTTTGTTTTTAGTAATAGATTCAAAAGGATATGGTTTTTTATATGTATCTAAATCACTTCCAATAATTCCAAAAATTAAAGATTTAATTGTTGTTCCTTTTTTATTAAATTCAATAGCTATATTGTGTTTATTTTCTTTTTGATATTCATTGCTTTTTTTATTGAAAATTAATTGATATTCATCATTTGAAATTGACATTTTTGAAAAAATATCTTGAGCTAATTTCTTATAAGAATTATTATTAGGTAAAATACTTAAGAAGTCAGTAGAAAATTTATTAGCGTTGTTTAAAATATAATTTTTATCTTCAATATTGTAATAATTAACTTTTTTATTATTTGCAACATCTTGAATTATTTGATTTAATCTAGCTGTTGTATTTTTTAAGAGATTTATTATTTGAGAATGATTAATTTGTATTGAATGTAGTAATGGAGGAATAAATCCGGTTAAGTTTATATTTATATTAGGATTAATTGATTTTATTCTATCAATAATAGCTTCATAATTTTTCTTTAGGTTATAAAGTCTTATTGAAATTTTCTTTTCATAATTTGAAATTAAATTGTTTCTTTCTTCATCCGTTAAAAATTCTCTTAGATTTAAACCTAAAATTTCACTTTTTTTAAAAATATCATTAAAACCTAATGAGATTGTCATTAGATTAGATTTTTTAATTTTTTCAATAAGATTTTCATAAGAATTAAGTCTTGGATTATAAGTTTCTAATTCCTTGTTTAATCTTATTATTTGTTCAAATGATTTTGTACTTTTAAATTGTTCTGGATTTAAAAGATGTAATCAATTACTTGATGTTGAAAATGATAATCCTAAATTTTCATAATTTTCTAATGTTGTTTTTTCGTCATTTATTAAACGAATTGAATTAGCTAAATATGATGCATATGATGTGCCATAAACTTCATTAGTATTTTTGTCAAAATAGTTTCTATTTTTAGAATTATCGCTATTGTTATTTCCTGTAGCGTAATCATCGCCTATAGCAATATAATTGATTTTTCCACTTACTGGTTTTTGTTCTTGTGGCTTTAAAAGATCAATATCTGGCTTTTTATAAGGATCTTTTCCTTTATTTCCACACGAAATAGAAAGAGTAGGAAAAGTGATTGATAGAGCTAAAGCGGCTGAAATTTTGCTAATTTTCTTAACGAGTTTATTTATTTTCATAAAATTCTCCTAACCAACAGATACATCTTCATAAATGTATTGGTAATGTTCGGGTTTTGATTTTTCACGACCAAATATTCTAATTGTTTGTAAAATACCAAATTGACCTGTAATCATTATTGTAATTAGGCTTAATTTTCCAGCAATATGTAAATTATTTATACCTGATGATAGACCAGTTGATAAACCAGTATTACCAAAAGCAGAACAAGCTTCAAATAATACAAAAATCATTGGTAAATGAGTATTATCTATAGATTTAGTTTCTTTAGGTAATGTTGAGTAACTTATTATTGTTACTGCGAAAACTAAAACAATAGCAAGAGCAAAAACGTTAACTGCTTTTATCAAAGTTTCTTTACCAATTTGTCTTTTAAAAGCATTAATTTTTTTTCTCCCAGTTAGCATTGTAACTAAACTTAAGAAAATAACCGCTACTGTAGTATTTCTAATACCCCCAGCAGTTGAAACTGGTGAGAAACCAATAAACATTAAAATACTATGTAATAAAATTGTTGAATGGGTAAAATTAATGTAATCTACTGTTGAAAATCCAGCTGATCTTGTTGAACTTACTTGAAAATAAATTGCAAATAATTTATCACCAACGTTCCCATATGCTTCTTGATATCAAAAGGTATCCTTTGATTTTGATGAGTATTCTAAAATTGCTGTTAAAGCAAAGCCTAAAACTGTTGTACTTAAATAAGTTATTATTGTAAATTTTGTAAATAATTGAAATCTATGTCTTGGTTTATCTTTTTTAAGACTTTCAATTTTCTTTCAAATGTCATATATAACAGGAAAACCAATTCCACCAATTAAAAAAGTAATAATTGTTACTAATTGAAAAGTATAATCATTATAAAAAGGCTGTAAACTTTTGTTTCCAAATAAGTCAAAACCAGCATTATTAATTGAACTTATAGCATGAAAAATTCCTAGTTTTAGTGATTGAAAAAAGTTATTATAAGGAATTTCATTTGCTTTCATAACAACTTTGTTATTAAATATTAATGGGTTAGTTTTTTTTGCCAGTTCTTCTGTTATAAAGTTATTATTTGGTTTTAAATATAAAATCATTGTAAAAATGAATGATGCAATTATTGTTGAAATTATTAAAAACGAAATTGCTATTTTAATCATTTTTCTTGTTTCACTAACTGTAATAGCTCCTCTTTCTGTTTGTGAAACAGTGTTACTAAAAATATTTGATTTTAATCCTAAGATTGATTGAAAAATATAAATTTTAAAAGTAAATATCCCTATCCCACCGACGACCATGCTAATAGCTATTAAAAATTGTCCAAATGAATTAAAAGTATTCAAAATAACTACTGGCGTTAAGCCCGTATCACTAAATGCAGACGAAGAAACAAATAATGCATCAATATACTTAATTGGTTCCTTTAAATCAGATTTGTGAGAAACATTTCAAAAAAGTAACAATGATATTAAGATTGTAAATAAAATGTAAATTATAAAAATATATCTTACCGCACCTAATTTACGTAAAAATCTTAAAACTATGTTTGTTTTCTTAGGATTAAGTTTCTTATTTTTCATGTGGTAAATTATAACTTAAAAACACAAAAATATTATATTTATAATATTACTAGTAAAAATTCAAAAAAACATAAAAAAGATATTTTTTAAAAAAAGACCTAAATTTTAAAAGAAATCATAAAAAAATGTTAGTAAAAATAAAAAGTTAGAAAAATTTTATTTTTTAAACAGCATTTTTAGTTATTTTATATATAGTAATTTATTGTCAAAAACTATTTTAAATTAATAATATGGTAAGATTTATTATTATTTAATTTATATAATTTTGGAGATAAAATTATGAAACTTTTTAAAAAAGCAAGAGAAATTTGTATTATTGGAATAGGTCGTTTTGGTAAAGCAATTGTACAGAAAATATTGTCAGATAGATCAAATAATATTCGTTTAGTTTTAGTTGATCAAGAAGAAAAACCACTTTTACCTTTTAAAGATGAAGTTGATAATATTTATATTGCCGATTGTTCAGATAAAAAAACATTAGAATCACTTAATATTATGGAATGTGATGTAGTTATTGTAGCGGCATCAGACAATATCGAAACTGTTGCAGCTTTATCTGAAATTGGTGCTAAAACAATTATAGCTAGGGCATCAAATCCACGTCATGCTCGTGTTTTGAGACAAATAGGTGTAACTTGGATAGTTTCTCCAGAAGAAGAAGCTGGCAAAAAAACTGCTATTTTAGTTTCGGATAATACATTAACTCATTTTTCTGAAGGAATTGTAGAAATACAAGATGGTTTTGTTAGCTCGACAGTATTTATTAAAAATAGTGAAATTATTAATAAAAAAATTAGTGATACTGCATTCAGAAGTAAATATGATGTTTCGGTTTCTTTAATTCAAAGGGATAAAAAATTCTTTTTACCAAGTGGAGATTTTCAAATTTTAGAAAATGATTTAATAACTTTTATAGGAAAATTAGAAGATATTATTAAAGTAACTGAATTTTGTACAAAAACAAAATAATATAAAAATATAGGAGTTTTTATGGAATTTATAAGTAAAGAAATGCTAAAAAAAATGGAAGAAAAATATGAAAATGACTTAACTAATAAAATAATTGAGTCTTCTATTTTTAAAAATGGTTTAAGAAAAAGTTCATTAAATAACGAAGTTGTTAAAAAGCATAATTTTGTTTTTTCTAATGAAACAAAAAATGGTAATATTACAAATCAAAAAGCTAGTGGAAGATGTTGAATTTTTGCCGGAATTAATTCTATTAGAACAAAATTAATGGATGATTTAAATATTGAATCACTAGAACTTTCACAAAACTATATTCACTTTTTTGATAAGCTAGAAAAAGCAAATTTCTACTTAGATTGAATTGAAAATAATGGTTTAGAACTTGATAATGAAGATAGACTATTTAGACGTTTTAACGCAAGTCCGATTTCAGATGGTGGTTATTGAGAATTTTTTGTTAATTTAGTTAAAAAATATGGAGTCGTAACAAAAAACGCAATGAATGAATCATTTAGTTCTGAAGCTACAAATGATATGGTTACACAAATTAATTGAAGATTAAAAGCTTATACTTTAAAAATGAAAAAAGTATATTCTGAAACAAAAAATATAAACAATGTAAAAAAATTAAGAGTTCAGGCTTTGGAAGATGTTTATAACATTTTAGTTAAATCATTAGGAAAACCACCTAAAACATTCAAATTTGAATATATGGATAAAGATAAAAAATATATATCACTTGACGAGATGTCTCCAATTCAATTTTATGAAAAATATATTGGTGATTTTTTAGATAATAAAATTGATTTAATTTCAGATCCTAGAAATAAATTTCCGTTAAATTCAATAATTCAAGCTCCGTTAAGTAACAATATGGTTGGTGGGCAACCTTTTACAATGGTTAATGTAGATATTGAATTAATGAAGAGAGTTATGATAAATCAAATTAAGGCTGGGGAACCTGTTTGATTTGCATGTGATGTGTCATCGTTTTCAAATAAGGAAGGGATTTTAGATTCAGAGTTATACAATTATGATTTAACTTTAACAAAAACACCCGAATTTTCAAAAGCGGAAAAATTTGAATCAAGGGCATCAGTTATAGCACATGCAATGAATATGGTTGGGGTTAATTTAGATAAAGACGGAAATCCTTTATATTGGAAAGTTGAAAATAGTTGAGGAACTGATGTTGGGAACAAAGGTTTTTGATCAATGAGCGATCAATGATTTACTGATTATAATTACATGGCAATTATTGATAAAAAATATCTTCCCGAAGAAGTTTTAGAAGCATTTAACAAACCGATTTCAATAATTACTCCATTTGATCCATTGTGTGATGAATAATATATAATGCATAAGATTGTAACTTATGCATTTTTTATTTTTTGTTGTTTATTTATTATTAATTAATTTATAATTAATAATTATTTACTAGGAAGTTTTTATGATTTCAATTGATTTAACAAAAATTAAAAGATTTAAAAAAATAAAAAAAGAAGTTTTAAATAGATTTTTACATCCAAATGAAATCGAAGAATATATTAAAATCGAAAAAGAAAAAAAAGCAACTTTTTTAGCCACAAGATGAGCTTTAAAAGAATGTATTTTTAAAATTGATAATAACTTATATGAGTTTAAAAAAATACATATAAAAAAAACTAACCAAGGTAGATATATTTTTGAAGATTTTCAGCTCTCAACAACTAATGAAGATGGTTATGTTGTAGCTGTAGCATTTAAAAAATAAAAGGAGTTAAATATGAAATTAAGAACAAGAAAGTTTTTTAGACTTATTCCAT
Organism: Metamycoplasma canadense; assembly: GCF_000828855.1. Classification (NCBI taxonomy): domain Bacteria; kingdom Bacillati; phylum Mycoplasmatota; order Mycoplasmoidales; family Metamycoplasmataceae; genus Metamycoplasma; species Metamycoplasma canadense. Next base: position 436,078 of record NZ_AP014631.1, read on the forward strand.
TAATTCATAACATATCAACATTAAAAGCTAAAGCAAGAAGAAATAAAAATATGCCTGAATATTACAAACCACAAGAAAAACATTTTTTTGTTCAAAAATATGGATCAAACATATTAAGACATTTAAATATTGAAGTAAAAGTTGAAGGATTTGAAAATATTCCAAGTGGACCTTGTTTTTTAACACCTAACCATTCAACTTATTTAGATCCATTAATCATTGTTTCGGCATTATGAAATCACGGAGATGGTCAAAGAAAATCTAGATCAGCTAATTTTATCGCAAGACAAGAGATTAAACAAAAGAAATTTATTGAAAAAATTGCTTCATTGATTGATACATTTTTTATTGATACAAAAAAACCAAGAGAGGCATTAGCAATATTGAAGGATTTTGGTCAACATGTTAAAAAGAATCAAACATGTGGAGTTATTTTTCCGGAAGGTAATAGAACACCAGATGGAAAAATTCATACATTTAATACAGGAGTATTTTTAACTGCACAATCAACATACATTCCAGTTGTTCCGGTTACAATTAATAATGCATGTAATTGCTTAGATAACAACAGATCTAAAAAATTAGTTGTAACTGTTAAATTTCACCCAGCTATTAAACCTCAACAATTTCAAACTTTAGACAAAAAGGATTTTGCAAATTGAGTACAAGAAATTGTTTCAAAAGATTATGTTGAGCAAATAATTACTTCAAAAGAAACAGTTAATAACACATATTCAAAAAGAAAATAGGTTTCTAAAATGAATGAAGAAATTAATAAGCAAATAATAGATGATGTTTCATTTGATGAAATTAGTGATAAAACATCTGAACTTCAAAGTGATAAGCATATTTTTAGATTATCAAATTATGACGGACCACTAGATTTACTAGTTACTTTAATTAAAGATAAAAACATTAGTATTTTTGAAATTGATTTATTTGAATTAGCAACTCAATATTTAGAAATTATTAAGAACATTAAGGAATATGAAATTGATATAGCATCTGAATATTTAGTAATGGCAGCCACACTTTTACAGTTAAAAGCCAGAATGCTTCTTCAAGATCCTGAAGCTGAGGAAGAAATTAAACAAGAAAAGAAACGACTTTTAGAACAAATAGCAGAATACGAAAAATTTAAAGAAATATCATTGCTTTTGAAAGAACAAGAAGAAAAAAGACAATTTTTGTATTCAAAAGAACCTGAAGAAACAGAGGAATTTGTAAAAGAAATTGATTCGTCAGTATTAGATGGTCACTCTAACAGCTCTAAACTTGTTATTACTTTGAGAAAAATGTTTGAAAGAACATATTCTGAATTAATTAGAAATATTACTATTTCCACAGTTGCGGTAAGCCCTGAAGAACAAAAGAAAAGAATTATTGAATTATTTAGAAATAAAAATGAACTTTCATTTAAAGAAATTTTTAATGTTCCATCAGTTGGACATTTTGTTATAACTTTGTTAGCTGTTTTAGATTTAGCTAGACAACAGATTGTTATATTAGAACAAAAAGAAGATGAAGGGATAATTACATTTAAAAAAGGATTGGAATATGAAGAATAAAATTATTGAAGCATTGCTTTTTATTCAAGGTAGTGAAGGAATAAGTTCAGAGCAAATCAAGGATGTTTTTAAATTAAATACAATTCAAGAAGGTAGAAAATTATTAAAAGATTTTATGTCATATTTTAATAATTTAGATCGTGGAATTAAGGTTTACGAATTTAACGATGTTTATAAATTTCTAACTGTTGAACTTGCTAAAGATTATATTTCAGAGTTAGTAACAATTGCTAGAAAACAAAGATTATCAAATGCTGCTATTGAAGTTGCAGGTATTGTTGCATATAAACAACCTGTTACGCGTTCTATTATTTCAAACATAAGAGGAGTTGTAAGTGATGGTATTGTTGCAAGTTTATTAGAAAAAGGAATTATTGAAGAAGTTGGAGTAGCGCAAACTCCTGGGAATCCAATTTTATATGGAATAACGAATAAATTTTACGATTATTTCAAAATAAAAACTTTAGCAGAATTACCACCATTTCCTGAATTTAGTCGTTATAGCGATGTTGATGAGGATATGATTGAAAAAGATTTTAACTTGTTTGATTCACAAAGAAGTGATACAAATAATGATGGTGTATTTTTAGAACAAGAGGATTTCAATGAATAAATTTAAAGCAAAAAAAGATGATGTAGGAAGAATTCTTTTTAAATATTTATTAAAAGTTTGTGATAATGTTCCAAAGTCAAGAATCGAAAGAATTTTCAGAGAAAAAGATATTAAAGTAAACGGTATAAGAACCAATGATAAACAATATAAATTACAATTAGGTGATGAGATTTTAGTATATGGAATTTCAGAAATAGCTAAACCGGAAAAAAGAAATAATGCAAATATTAACTTTAAAGTAATTTATGAAGATAAGAATTTATTAATTATTGATAAGGCAACTAATGTTGCAATGCATTCAGAAGAAAATTGCTTAGATGATCAGGTTTATAAATATTTAAACTTTAAAAAAACTTCCTCTTTTAAACCTGCCTCGATAGGAAGAATTGATAAAAAAACTAGTGGTTTAGTTGTTTATGCTAAAAATTATAGAACTTTAGTTGTATTTGATGAATATCAAAAAAATTTTGAAAAAATTTATCAATTTGTATCTGAATTTAACGAGGAAAAACTTGATATAACGGTAAGACTTGAAAAAGATATTAAAAATGAAAAAATGAGAGTAAATCCTGATTTTGGAGTTAAGGCTAGAACAATTTTTTATAAAGAAGGAAATAGAAGCTTTGCACAGATAATAACAGGAAAAAAACATCAAATAAGAGCAACACTCGAATATTTAAAAACTCCGATTTTAGGTGATACTAAATATAATGGAAAAAGAGCAAAAAGACTTTATTTACATTCATATTCTGTTAAGTTTTTATCTTTACCTGAAGAATTCGAAGAATATAATAATCAAATTTTTATCTCACAACCAAGATGATAGTTTTATTTTTAAGGACATAAAATGACGATCGAAAAATTAAAAGAATTAGCAAATAATTTATTATTAGAACCAAGCAAGGAAGTTTTTGAATTATCATCAAATTTATTATCATTAATTGATACTCAGCTTAAAGAATTAGATGAAATTAATTTGGATAATGTAAAACCAATTTCACATATCAATGAAAATAAGATATCTTTTTTTGATTTAAGAGATGATGAAATCAATGATGAAACAAAAATAACAAAAGAAAATATTTTAGAAAATGCTTATCAATCAGATGATAATTTAGTAATTATGAAAAGAGTTGTAAATGGAGAATAAAAAAGATATTTCTTTAATAATTGACAAATTATTGAATAACAAAAATAATGCAGTTTCCTATGTTTTTAAAGATGCTAAACTTAATAAAAATGGAATATTAGCAAATAAGGTTTTTACAGTTAAAGATAATTATGCGGATGTTAATGTTCCTTGTACTGGTTCGAGTTTATTTTTATCTAACTTTAAACCGCAATATAAAGCAACTGTAATTAAATTATTAGAAGAAAATGGTGCTTGTTGTGTTGCAAGAACTAATTTAGATGAGTTTGGTTTGGGTGGTTCAGGGGAATATTCAGCGCATGGCTTAATTAAAAATCCACTTAATTTAAATCATTTGGTTGGAGGTTCATCTTCAGGGGCGGCTGCAACATTTGACGAAGATATTGATTTTGCAATTGGTTCAGATACTGGAGATTCAGTACGTAAACCAGCCTCAAATATTGGAAAAATAGGTTTTAAACCATCATATGGTGCAATAAGTAGATATGGATTATTTGCTTTTGCTTCATCACTTGATACAGTTGCTTACTTTACACATAACGTTAAAGATTTAATTGAGATATCGTCAATTTTATATAAGCAGGATTTTTCAAAAGATATGACATCTTTAAATTTAAGCTTTAATGCTGAAGATATTTTAGAAGTTAAACCAAAAAAAGTTGCATATTTAAATTGTTTTGATAAGTTGAATCCTTCAATAGCAAATGCTTATAAAAAATTTTTAAATAAACTAGAAAATGCAGGAATAGAATTAATTGAAATTTTTGAAGATATTAAGATCTTAAATTCTATTGATGTTATTTATAAAGTTATAGCATTTTCAGAAGCGTCTTCTAATTTAGCCAACTTAACAGGAGTTTCTTTTGGACAAAGAGAAGAAGGAAAAAACTGAGTTGAAACTTTTCAAAAAACGCGTTCTAAATATTTGGGCAAAATGGTACAATCACGTTTAATTCTTGGATCATATTTTTTAGAGGCTTCAAATCAAATTAAATATTTTGTTAAAGCTAAAAAAATGCGTCGAGTGTTAATTGAATATTTTGAAAAAATTCATAATATGGCTGATGTTTTTATTTTTCCAGCTTCAAATGATGTAGCTCCAGAAATAAATAAAAAGCCAGAATATGTTTCATATTTAGATTATATTCTGACATATGCAAACTTAGTTGGTAATCCATCATTATCAATTAAATTAGGTTTTGATTCTAAAACAAATTTACCTTTTAATATTGCAATTGATTGTAAAAGAAATCAAGACACAAAATTATTTTCGCATGCACTTTATTTAGAAAAAAAATTAGGAGAATTAAATGAAAAATAATTGAGAATTAGTTATTGGAATTGAAATTCACTTAGAATTAAATACAAAAACTAAGATGTTTTCTTCATCACCTAATTTGTATACTTCTAATCCTAATATTTATGTTTCTCATATTGATTTAGCATATCCAGGCTCGTTACCTCTTGTAAATAAGCAAGCTATTGTTAAAGGAATAAAATTAGCAAAAGCCTTAAAAATGGAAATTGATCATAATGTTCGTTTTGATCGTAAAAATTATTTTTATCCTGACTTAACAAAAGGTTTTCAAATTACTCAACAATTTAACCCAATTGGAAAAAATGGAAAAATTTTAATTAAGGTTGATAATGAATGAAAAGAAATTAATATTGAAAGAATACATCTTGAAGAAGATACAGCAAAGTCATTGCATGAAAACAGCAACACATATTTAAATTACAATCGTTCTGGAATTCCATTAATTGAAATAGTTTCAAATCCAGTAATTCATTCATCAAAAGAAGCAATCGCTTACGTTGAAGCAATTAGACAGACAGCCTTGGCACTAAATATTTCTGATGCAAAAATGAACGAAGGAAGTTTAAGAGTTGATTTAAATATTTCTGTTAGAAAAAAAGGAACTTCAGATTTAAACACTCGTGTTGAAATTAAGAATTTAAATTCAACTTCAAATATTGAAAAAGCAATTGCTTATGAATTTGAGTATCAAGTTAATTGCTATGAAAATAATCTAACATTTGAACAACAAACTAAAAGATTTGACGAATCAAAAAATATTACTATTTCAATGCGTTCAAAATCAGATGCAATTGATTATAAATATTTTCCAGAACCTAATATTCCTTATATAAACCTTGATCCTGAATTTGTAAAAAGTATTTCAATTGAGGAACTTCCTTTTGAAAAAGAAAAAAGGTATATTTCATTGGGTTTAAATAATGTGCAAATTTCACAACTTATTGATAATTTAGAATATGCTAATTTTTTAGATAATTTAAAAACTAATGATTTTAAAAAAACAGCTAACATTTTCTTCTCAGAAATAGTTTCATTTTTAAATTTAAATTCAAAAGTAGTAGAATTAAAAGATCTAAAAATCGATGATATTTCTTTATTAATAAATTGATATTTAGATAATAAAATTAATAAAAATAGTATTAAAGAAATTCTTAATATTTGATTAGTAGATTTTAATTTATCTTTTATTGAAATAGCTAAGAAAAATAATTTTTTTATACAAATAAAAGAAATATCATTATCTGATATAGTAACTGAGATTATTAACGAAAATCCAACATTAGAAAAAGAGTTTATAAATAATTATCAGAGAGCAATTAAATTTTTAACCGGGCAGGTTATGAAAAAAACTTCAGGAAAGGCAGATATTCAAAAATTAAATCAATTAATTAAGGAATTATATGAAGAAAAAAAATAAGAATTTTTTAAAAACTGGTTGAGATGACGATAATTTAGAAAAAAAACCAATATTAAATAATTCTTTAGTCTCGAAACAAATTGTTAAAAACAAACAAAAACAAAATATTCTTGAAAAAATGATAAAAACTATTATTTATGGTATTTTATTTATAGCAATTCCTAATTATTTAAGAAGTTCTAAAATAAAAGGTAAAGAAATTGTTAAATCTGCGTACGCCAAAATTAATTCTAATGAATTTGCATTCGTACCATCTGGTTACGCCATGTATATGTTTTTATCATTTATTCCAACACTTGGTCTTATTATTGGAATAATCGGGGCAATAAACCCTGAATTTGAAATAATTATAAAAGTTACAATATTAGGTCAATTAATTCCTGGTATTGAAAAAGTTATTCCTGCGTTTTTACATATTTGAAATAGTCCTGGAGGTGCTGTAGCTTTTATTCTTTTAACAATTTCTATTTTGTGGATAGGATCGAAAGGATATAGTAAATTTATTTTTTCATTTGATGCTTTATACGAACATAAAAATCAAATTCCACTTTGAAAAATAAGAATTAAAGGTTTTTTAACATCAATTGTAATAACCGGAATATTAATTGTATTTTTATTAATAATTTCTTCATTTTTAACTTTTATCTTAAAAAATGTTTTTAATATAGCAATTACTGAGGCGATAACGTTAAAGAGTTTGCCTTGAGAGTTCCAACTTATTTTTTGACTACCAACAATATTATTTTTACCTATTATTACTTATTTAAGTTTTTTATTCTTTTTTAAGTTTGCTCCGAATTTTAAAATTAAATTTTCACATGTTAGCCCAGGGGCTTTAGTTGTTGCTATCCCCACATCTCTTTATATATTAATTTTTGGTTCATTAACATCGTTAATTAATTATGATAAATTTGGTGTCGTAGCATCATTTATGTATATTATTTTGCTTTTAAGTGTGACATCATATTTCATATATACAGGTGTAATAGTAAATTCAAGTTTTTACAAAATTTTTATTAATTTACCAATTTTAGAAAAAAGTAAATGATTTATTCGAAGATAAGTAGAAATCAAAGTTCTATTATTAAAATATATATTTTAAATAATAATATAATTATTTTTAAGTATAAAAATAAATTAAAGGAAACAATATGAATTCAAAATTACCTGGTGGTTTAACTCATTATTTACATTGATTAAGATCACAAACAAATATTTCTTTTAAAAAATGAAACCCCAAAAGAATTGCTTTTGTGGGTGTTTTGATTGCTATTTCCGTTGTTTTCTTTTTAATATCTGTTAGAATTTTGCCTATAAGCGCACTTCCAACATTTAAATTTAGTTTCATTGGATTGCCTATTAAAATAACTGGTTTTATCTTTGGACCGATTGTTGGAATAATAACGGGAATTTTAGCTGATTTTATTTCATTTGCACTAGTACCGACATATTATAATTTTCTTTATACAATTGCTGTTTCAATAGCCGGTTTTGTTCCTGGATTAGCTGCATATTACTTTTTTAATATTAATGGTTTATTTTTCTCAAGAAATTATCGTATTTTTAAATATAAACAAATTGTTGAGTTTTTTAAAATTCAATTTTCTGAAGCATTAGCAAAAGGAAATTCTGAAGATTTACAATATTTTTCAGAAAAAATAGCGTTTTATGAAGTAAAAATAATTTTGCTTGAAACAAAGAAAAAACCTACAGCAATGATTAATTTTTCTTTTATTTCAACAATTGTTTTTTTAGCCTTGCAGGTTTTAATTATTATGGCAATATTTTATAAATTGGATAACTCAATTTTTGAGCATAATAGATTTATTAAAAATAAAAATTTTTATATGTTATTAACAACATCTGGATTTATGGGAATGATTATTTTTGTTGTTATTTATCGTTTATTTTTGAAAAAAAATTATCAAACTTTTATCGAGGTAATGGCAATAATAACATTTTGTGCAATTTTAGAATTAGTAAATACTGTTTTATTAGCATGAGCTGATACTGCAACATTAAAAACAGATTTCTGAGTTAATTTTACTGGACAAACTTTAACAAGCCCAATAAAAATATTCTTTAATTTAGGTATTATTTTAGCAACTTATAAAGTAGTTTCTTCATTAGTAAAATCAAAGGAAGGCGATAGGTTCTAATGAATAAGAAAAAAATTATAGGTCTAAGAATTTTGGAATTAGAAAAAAGAGTTAAATTTAAAAAAAATAAATCATCCTTTTTTAAAACATTAATACATAATTTAAATTTAAATCTTTCAAAAAATAGTATTTTAGGTATTTTTGGAAATAATTTAGAAACACAAGATACTATTTTTAATTTATTAGTTGATAAGGATAAAAAAAATACTAAATTTAAGGGATTTATTGAATTTCAAACAGATGATAATAAATTTCATTTGATTCATAATAATTCAGAATATCAAAAAAATTTATCATATGGTTTTAATGATGATAATTTATTTGATACAAAAACTAAGGAAACTTTATTTTCTTATTTAGAAAATTACATAAAAGAAAGTAAACTTGCTGAAAGTTTAGTTAATGTTTTTAACCAAAGCTGGCTTGATGTTTATCAAGATTCAAAATATCATCTAAGATTAGAATATACAAAAATTAATATTAGCATGCAAAAAGAGATAAAACCTTTTGTTGTAGAGCTAAATAGTATTCTTGATAAAATTGGTTCCGAAGTAATTAAAAAATTAGATTATAATGATCAAATTTTGTTAATGCAAAATATATTTTATTTAATTAAAAAAATAGTAAAGATTATTCAAAGTAAAGAACAAGAATTTTTTATTTATTTAGAAAATATAATTAAAAATTATGAAAATGGCATAACCTTAATGAAATATAAGGAATATAAAGATGCTAAAAATAAATATTTTGAAATTTATAATAAAAGATATTTAATTAATTCAAAATCTAAAACATTCTTTTTAAAAAGACTTTTTTTAAAAAATTTTAAAATTTTTAAAATTAAAAATGATAAAAGAAATGAAATTAAAAAATATTTTTCTAAGCTTAAATATGGTTTTTTTCAGGAAACAAAATTTAATAAATTTTATCTAGGTAAGAATTTAAAACAAGATTCTTTTTTACATTATTATTCAAGATATTATATTAATAAAATTTATTATTCATTTTTTAAAAAATATATTTCAAAAATTCAAAATTTAAGTCACATTACATTTATTGAATTTATTAAAGAAACTTATTCATTAAGAGATAGTGTAATTAGTGAAATAAATTCTATAGGTAGCTTTGAAACTAAAAAAGAATTAAAAAAACGTATTCAATATATTTCTAATAAAATGTTAGAAAATAGCTCAAAAAGATATTTTGAACGTTTTAAATTGCTAAAAAATGAGCAAGACGAAAGTATAACTCAAGAATTTAATTTAAATTTTGATGATCAAAATATTAAACCAGAAAATTATATTAATCTTTCACAAATAAAACAATATGAATATGAATTTATTGAAAAACAAGCAGACTATTATTGAAATATTGAAAACGAAGGCAAAAAAATAAAGCAACAAATTAAAGAGCTATATTCTGAAAATTCAAAAAATATTCTAGAAAAAGATAATATTTTAAAATTCATAAGTAATAAGATTTCTGAACTTTTAAATGAAATAAGCATTTTAAATAGCGAAGAAACTGAAATTGATTTTAAATTATTGATTTCAAAACCAATTTGAAAAATATTTTATAGTTTAAAAGAAATTAATAATCTAGTTGTTAATTTATTTGATCAATTTAATGGATACAAAAAAGTTTTAGAAAATTTTAAAAAGAGTGAGAAAGAAATTATTAAGCTAATTCTTAAATCAACAATTTATAAAATATTAGCTAACTCAAATATTTCATTAGATAAATTATCAATGAATTTATCATATTTAACTCTAGATGAAAAAATAACTTTAGAATTTAATAAAATTTTAATCAACAATCCTAGTTTGATTATTATTGGAACAAAAATTCAAACATTAAAAGAAAATGTTCAAATAGATATTATTAACAAACTTAATTCATTTGTTTTAGATAACGAAGCATTAGCAATTTATTTCTTAAACAATATAAAAATTTTAAAAAATTTAACAACAGAATTATGTATTTTAAATAATTCAAAAGTTATTGAACAAGGTAAGACTACTAAAATTTTAGATAATCCAATAAATCCCTTTGTTAAAAAAATCTTAATTTCTGATTCTGAAAAAATAAGTGATTTCAAACAAGATTTTATTGAAAAAACAGATGACTATGAAAATATTTTTAAATATGAAATTGAACCAGATCATTATATATGGTGCAAATGAAACCAATTAATTGAATGAATAAGTAAAGATAATATTCAAAATCAAAAATTTAGAGATTTACTTTTTTTAAATTCTGAAAATGACTATTTAGAAAAAGACATTATTGATAAAAGGGATTATGATGATAAAACGATTATTGATTTTAGTAATTTAAATGTAAATATAGGAGGAAAAATGGATAAAAATTTTGATCATAAATTAGTTGAAAATGGTCGTAATAAAAAATGAATTGATATGAAGATTTTTTCAACCCATGATTTAAATAAAGAACCTTTTACAGTTATTTTACCACCGCCAAATGTTACTGGTAAATTGCATATCGGTCATGCGCTAGACAATTATATCCCAGACACAATTATTAGATATAAGAAATTAAAAGGATATGATGTTATGTGAGTTCCTGGCAAAGATCATGCTGGCATAGCAACTCAAGCTGTTGTTGAAAAAAAAATAGCATTACAAAATAAAAATAAATATGACCTAGGAAGAGAAGCTTTTGTTAATGAAATTTGAAAATGAAAAGATGAATATTCAAATAATATTGATAAACAGTGGGGTAAATTAGGATTAGCTCTAGATTATACAATGGAACGTTTTACTCTTGATAAAGATGCTAACGAAGCAGTTTTAAAAGTATTTGTTGAAATGTATAAAAAAGGTTTGATATACCGTGATACAAAAGCTATTATTTGAGATACTAAATTAAAAACAGCTCTTTCAAATATTGAAGTTATTCCAACTGAAATTAAGCAAAAAATGTATTATATTAAATATCCAATTAAGGGAATGAATAACGAATTTTTAGTAGTAGCAACAACACGTGTTGAAACTATGTTTTCTGATGTTGCTTTAGCTTTAAATACATTTGATTCTCGCTTAAAGCAATTGAAGAATTTAACAATTATACATCCATTGACAAAAAAAGAAATTCCTATTATTTCATCAAGTAGTATTGATTTAAATTTTGGAACTGGTGTTATGAAAGTTTCAGCACATGCAATTGATGATATTGACATAATTAAGAAAAATAATCTTGAAATTATTGAATGTATTGATGATGAAGGTAAAATGAATTTCTTAGCTGGTAAATATCATAATCTTGATCGTTTCGAAGCAAGAATTAAAATCGCACATGAATTAGAAGAAAATGGTTTTATTGAAAAAATTGAAGATGTTGTATCAAATGTTGGATATAGTGATCGTTCAAAACAACCGATTGAAATTTTAGTTAAGCCTCAGTGATTTGTTAAGATGAAAAATTTATCTGAAAAATTATTAAAAAATCTTGATTCATCTGAAGGGGTTAAATTTATTCCTCAAAGATTTAAAGACAATTTAGTAAAATGAATGGAAAACGTTCATGATTGAACAATTAGTAGACAGATTTGGTGAGGTCATAGAATTCCTGCTTGATATAAAAATAATGAAATCTTAGTTCAAATTGAAAAACCAGGAGAAGATTGAATTCAAGATAGTGACGTTTTAGATACATGATTTTCATCAGCTCTTTCACCTTTTGTTTTTTTAGGTTGACCGCAAAAAGATGAAAAAATAAAAAGATATTATCCAACAAATTTATTAGTAACTGGCTATGATATTATATTTTTTTGAGTTTCGAGAATGTACTTTCAAGGATTAGAATTTATGGAAGAAATTCCATTTAAAGAAGTTTTATTGCATGGTTTAGTACGTGATTCCCAAGGAAGAAAAATGTCAAAATCCCTTGGTAACGGAATAGATCCAATTGCTGTTATAGATCAATACGGATCCGATGTTTTAAGAATGGCTTTAATTTTTAATTGCACTCCTGGTCTTGATATTAATTTTGGAGATGAAAAAATTCAAAGTGCAAGATTATTTATTAATAAGGTTTGAAATATAGCTAGGTTGATAAAAAATATACCTGTTAATATAAATGAAAAACTTAATCAGAGTAAAATTGATAATTTTGATAAATGAATATTATTTGAGTTTAACAAAATGAACAAAAATATTGATGATGCTATGAAAAATTATGAATTTACAGTTATTTATAAACATATTCAAGATTTTATAATTAATAAATTTTCGTCATGATATTTAGAATTTTTAAAATTTAAAAATAATAATTACTTTATTCATTATCTATTTAGGGCAATTTTAATAGCATTACATCCCTATATGCCTTTTCTAACTGATTATTTATTTGAAGAAATTTATAAAGAGGAATTACTTCAAAATGAATCTATTTTTTATAATCTTGATGATGAGATAAACATTAAAGAAACTGATAATTTAATAGAATTAATCACCCTTTTAAGAAAATATCGTGAAGATAAACAAATTTCAAAAGCAGAAACGCTAAATTACTTTGTTGAAAATAATGAATTAGAACCAATAAAACAATTAATTATTTTTAAATTATCTAATTTTACATTAACTCAAAATAATGATCTTTCATTCCAAACATCATTCGCTAAGGTATTTATTAAGCAAAGTATTAAAGATAAGGAAAACGAGATCATCATTTTAGAAAAAGAAATTGAAAAAACAAAAAAAGAGATAGAGTTCAATGAGCAATTTATAAAAAATCCTAAATTTATGAAAAATGCAACTAGTGAAAAAATAAAAGAAAAACAAGATAAATTAGCTATGCATAAAAAGAATTTAGCAATTTATTTAACTGAGCTTGAAATTAAAAAATCGAAATAAAATTGGGATTAAGACCCAATTTTATTTTTTAAATTTTAATAAAGCATTTTTAATTGAATAAAGTTGATAATTATCTAATATTTTAATTGTTTCATCATCTACTTTAATATTATTAATATCGAGATTTTCGAGTTCAATATTGTTTAATTCAAAATCAGTTACAAGCCTTGCAATTTTTTGATCTCTAAAAGCATTTTCTTTGTATTCAATAAATTTTTTAGCAATTGTTTCTTTTATATTAATAAGATTATTATAAATATTTTCTAAATTTTTATATTCTGATAATAATTTACAAGCAGTTTTAGGACCTATACCCTTAACTCCAAAAAAGTTATCGCTGCTATCACCCACAATTGCTTTATAATCAATAACTTGATATGGTTCGAAATCATAAATTTCTTTAAAGTTATTTTTGGTTAGTAAAATAATCTCATTTTTATGTTTTTTTATTATACTTGTTTTTTTATCTATCAATTGATTTAAATCTTGATCAGCTGAAAAAATTATTTTTTCTTCATTTTCATGAGTTTTACATATTTTAGCAATTAAATCATCAGCTTCAAATCCAACCTTATCAATATTTTCAATTTTTAAATATGACAATATAGTTCTTGTTAAATTGATTTGTTCATAAAATTCGTCCGGCATTTTTATTCTTCCACTTTTGTATTCATTATACATTTTATGTCGAAATGTCTTTTCTTTTGAATCAAATGCAATAAATATATGAGTTGGTTTATATGACGCAAAAAGATTTAAGATAGTTTTTAAAAATAAATATGTTGTATTAGTTTGTTTTCCTTCATTATTTGTTAAATAAACTTTAGTATTCATTGCAAAAAAAGAACGATAAGCTAAATAAGTTCCATCAATAATTAAAATTTTATTTTTCATCTACTTTATTACCTTTCATTCTTTTAAAAGTATGATATCATCATTTTTTCTTATAAATTTAATTTGAACAATTTTATTTTTTAATTGATTTAATTTTTCATCAATGTTGTAATTAAAATATACAACTTTGTAACTAGAATCTTGAAAATCTATTTTTTGATATTGTTTATTTTTTTTATCATTACCTATTTTAACATTAATACATTGTACTATTATTAAATATTCATTGCCGGGTCTAGTATCTATTAAGCGATTATTTTCAATTTCATAGTTTTTTATTGTTGAATAATTATAAACTTGTCCTAATAAGTTTATTTCATTTTTTTGTATTTCATTTTCATCATCTTTTAGATTGTTTAATGGTTCAAAATTTATTAACATATCCATTATTTCATTTGAATTTTTTAAAATATTTTGTTTAATAAATAATGATGAATCAGATTTAGGGTTTATTTCTTCAAGCATTGTATTTTGACTTAGCTTAAAATCTCTCAAGGCGCCTGATTTTATAAGAATTTCCATTGTTGATTTTCCGAAAGATTTTATTTGTGAAAGATTGAAAAAACAATGTAAAAAATTTTTATATTGTTTTATTTTTTTACGATTTTCACAAATTAGTTTAATAATTTCGGGTCCAATACCTTTAATTATCCCAAAAGGAAGAATTATTTTATTTCCACTAATAATTGAGTTTTCTTCTGAAAGATTAATATTCGGTGAAATTATTTCTATTCCAATACTTTTGGCTTCATTGACAAATTTTGAAATTGTATCTTGTGCACCATTTGCAGAACTTATACAAGAAGCATAAAATTCTAAAGGAAAATTAGCCTTTAAATATGCCATTTTAAAAGTTAGCATTGAATATGCAACCGCATGTGATTTATTAAACCCATAATCTGCAAATTTTTCAATATTGTTAAAAATATCATTAGCAACATTAAATGAATAATTATTTTTTATAGCTAAAGAAATAAAATTATTTTTTATTTGCTGCATTTCAGATGATTGTTTTTTTGAGATTATTTTTCTTAATAAATCAGCTTCTTCAAAACTCATTCCAGCAATTTTTTGAGCAATTTGCATAATTTGTTCTTGATAAACTATTATCCCATATGTATCTTTTAAAATTTCATCATATTCAAAAGAAATTTTTGGCACTTGTTCAAGATTAAATTTTCTATTAGCATAGCTTTTAACATAAGCCATTGGACCAGGACGATTAAGCGAAATAATTGCACTAATATCATTAAATGAGTTAACCTTAATTAATTTTAAGGCTTTAACCATAATAGGGCTTTCAACTTGAAAAATTCCTACCGTATTACCTTTTGATAAAATATCAAATGTTTTTTGATCATAAAAGTTAATTTCTTGTCAATTGATTTTTAAATTATGATTTTTTTGAATATTATTTTCAATTTCTTTAATTGTGGTTAATGTTTTTAAACCAAGAATATCTATTTTTATTAAACCATAATATTCAAGGTATTCCATGCTTATTTGACTTTGTTGAAAGTTTTCGCTGTTTTTAAAAGTAGGAATTAAATTAATTATTGGTTCTTTAGAAATTATTATTCCTGCTGCGTGCGTTCCGGTTTGACGATAAAAACCTGATATTCTTGATGTTTGGTTAATTATTTTATTTTTAAAAGTCGAATCATTTGGATTTAGTTGTTCAAGTTCTTTTGTTAATAAAATATTATTTTTAACTTCAGTTTCTAAATTGATATTATCGCTTGAAATAAGCTTTGATATTTGATTAATTTTAGTTGGTGAAATATTATATGATCTTAAAATATCTCTAATTGCAGATTTCTTGCCAAGTGTTGAAAATGTTACAATATTAGCAACTTTTTGATAACCGTATTTATTTATTAAATAATTTATTATTTCATATCTCCTGTCATCTTGAACGTCAACGTCAATATCTGGCATAGAAATTCTTTTTGGGTTTAAAAATCTTTCAAAAATTAGGCCGTATTTAATCGGATCTATTTCAGTTATGCCTAAAATATATGATACCAAAGAACCTGCAGACGAACCTCTTCCAGGACCAATAGAAATATTATTTTTTTTAGCCCATTGTATTCAATCTTGAATAATTAAAAAATAGTCTTCAAATTTTAATAATGATATAATTTCAAATTCTTTTTTTAATCTTAATCGATATTCTTTGTTTTTAAATAAATTTTTAATTTCAAAATTATCATTAATTGTTTTTCATAATATTGATCTTAAAAATTCGTTAGAATTTATATTATCTTTGTTTTTTAAAATAGGTAATGAAAAATCATTTTTTAAAATAGGAAAATATAATGATTTAATAAATTCATTTGTTTTTATAATTAATTTTTGTGTAACTAAATTATTACTATCCATTTCAAAAAATAATGAATTACTATATTCAGGATTTTTTTGCTTATTATTAATTTTATAAAGCGTTTCTAAGATAGAAAAATCTTGAAAATCTAATGTATTGAAATTATTAAAAATTAAAATATTTTCATAATTATCAATTAGATTTTTATATTCAAGATTATTTTTATAGTTGTAATCAATTTCATCAATTGATAATCCAATAAAATAGTTTTTTTGTGTAATTACTTTATTAGTATTTTTAAAATAGCTTTGGATAGGATTTTCAATTATTAAAATTTCAGGAAAGTTATTTAATATTTTATTTAAAGTTATTTGATTATTATTTAAAAGTTCATGTGAAATAGTTTTTAAATCATTGAATGAATTCTTGTTTTTTGCAAATAAAACATATTTAAAAGAACTATTATCAACATTTAATGTTACATCAAGACCGAAAATTGGTTTAATATTATATTTTTGACACTTTAAATTAGCTTCAGCTAAACTAAAAAAGTTATTTTTTTCTGTGAAAGAAAGAAATTCAACTTTATTATTTATAGCTTCTTTTATAGCATCATCAACGGTAATCGTACTTTCAAAAAAAGAATAAGTTGTATTTAAATGAATGTTTAATAATTTCATAATTTAATTATAGTTTATTTTTTTATTTAATTAAAAACCAATTTTATAAAAAAGAAACTAGTGCTATTGAAAGCACTAGCTATTTTAATTAATAAAATAATTACATTTTGTATTTACGAGCTGTTTCAAAAGTTTGTAGAACTAAGTTATTTAGTTCTTGAGCTTCTTGAACGTCAGCAATTACACATGGGCAGTAGTGTTCTGCTTGGCATGAGCAGTATTCACCTTTTAGAATTTTTTCATATTTAGCTTTTTTGTATAAAGCAATTTTCTTTTCTAATGGAGTTAAACCAAACATGATTACAAGGTAAACAACAAATAAACCTGAAGTAGAACCATAAGCGATTAAGTCTGATGTTAATCCTTCTTTTCCCTTAGCATCAGCTTTAGCGTATTGAGCCAATGTTAATCCTAGAGATACAAATGGATCTAACATCTTGAATAATAATGTTAGCATAACCATTATAATTGCTGTATATCCTGCTCAAACTGTGTGTTTGTTACGTTGAACAGCTATAAAGTTTTTCTTTCTATTTTCTAGTGTACCAACGATTGCCATAGCAATAAATACAAATGCATAAACAGCCATTCAGTCAGCCATTAAGTCTGAGAATGATAATAGTCTACCGATGTGGTATCCATAAATATTATCATTATCAACATCTCATCTATCGATGTATGCATAAGCACCGATTATTGTGAATAATAACATGTATGGTAGTGATAAGAATAGACAGAATAAAGCACCAACGATTGGGGTGTTTGATTGTTTCATGTATCTATATGCTTTAGCAGGAACGTAGATTTCACCTTCCTTAATTAAGTCTTCTACAAAACGGGTAGCTCACATTGTGAAACCGTTTAGAACACCAATAACACCTAAAGCAATAAATGTATTTAATAAACCAAATGATCATCCATGACCTTTTTCTTTTAATAAATCACCAAAGTCATAGAAACCACCTGATTTAGCTCCTAATGACATAGCTGCAGCAATTAAGATGTAAATAAATGTGATTGAGAATAAACCAATAACTAAAGCAGCAGGAGTTTTTTCAGGGTTTTTCATTTCTGATTGAATACCAGCTGAAACATAAAATCCATCAAAAGCAAAGAAAATACCTGCTAATGATCCAAAAATACCTAAAACTGGTGTTAATTTCAAGAATGAGTTTGTGCTCTTATTAAATAATGTTTCTTTTGTTATAGGTTGTCAAATTGGTGATGATGCATCACTAGCATCTAATCTTTGTTTAAAGAAGATAAAACCAATAATAACAATAGCAACTAATGGAATAAACTTAACTGAGGTAATAATTAAGTTTTGAATGTTTCCAGCACGTCCACTTAAACCAGCTGAAAAAATCATTCATAATGTTAATGCTAAACCAATAGCAAAGTAAATTCATGGAGCAGATGTGGTTTCTCCAAAGTTTGTATTTCCACCGAAACCAGCAACTGCATCTTGGAATTGTACAATTACATAGTAAGGCATAAAGAAGTATGTAAATGGTAGATATAGATAAGTCATAAAGAACTTATTAGCTTTATAAATAGCTAAAGTATTGAAAGCTTTTGATCAACCAATCATACCTAAGTTGTCGTTACGTCCTGATGTTACTTCAACTAAAGCAAGAGCTAAAGTAACTATAGCAAAACCAGCTATTAATCAGGTTGCAAGTGCTAAAGCTATATTTCCAGCTGAATATTCTAGAACTGATTTAGATCTTAGAAAAATACCAACACCAACTGTAGCACCGATAACAACTAAAATAGCTGCAAAGAAAGAAATTTTCTTCTTTGTGCTTGAAGTAACAACCATTTGTTCTTCGGCCATATTTTTTCCTTTCATGATAAATAAAATTCGAATTTTAGTTACATCAACATTATGTCCCACAAAAGATGTAACCGTTAATATTATACTATGGTCTGTCATTATGTTAAAATATAACATAATAATTCATAAAAAAATGTAACAGAATTTTGTAAGGGGTGTATATTGAAAAAAATTATTTTTGTAATTGATATGTTAAATGGCTTTTGTAAAATTGGAAATTTATCCAGTATGTATATTGATAAATTAGTACCTAAAATAAGAAATTTTTTATTAAATAATAAAAATGAAGAAATTATTTTTATGAATGATTGGCATTCAATAAATGATATTGAGCTTAAGACTTATTGCCAACATTGTTTAAAAAATACTGATGAAGTTGAAATTGTTGATGATTTAAAAGAATTTGCAAAAAATATTGTGTATAAAAATACGACAAACTCTTTTTGAGCCTTTGAAAATAAAAATTTTTTTGATAATTATGATAATTTTGAAATCATAGGATGTTGCACAGATATATGTGTTTTACAATTTGCATTAACATTGAAAACATATTTTAATTCAAAAAATCAAGATAAAAACATTATTGTTTATAGCAATTTAGTTGATACATTTCAAACAAAAAATCATAATAGAAAAAAATTTCATAAATTTGCTTTGAAATTAATGGAAAATTCTGGAATTATAATTAAATAAAAAAGATCACATCATGCGATCTTTTGAACATTATAAAAATGATATGGCGGGCAATAAGGGATTCGAACCCTTGCGAGCTTTTAAACTCCTAACAATTTTCGAGACTGTCCCCTTCAGCCAACTTGGGTAATTGCCCGTTTTAATAAAATAATTATATAATATGTTATAAAGTTTGTTAAGTTTTTAAAAATTATTAAGGTCTATGAAAAATAAAGATATAGCGTTTTTTATTTACTATAAACAATAGCGCTATATCTTTTATTATTATTTTAATTGTTTTAATTTTTTATTATAATTTTGCGAATTTATGAAATTGATATTAATTTTTTATTTCTTTTAACAAATAAATAATCAAAAGCATTTAACCATCTTTATATATTTAAAATTTACATGCTATTTCATGTTTTGATACCTCTAAATCGTTGTATTTTAAATACCCTTTATTGTTAATTAAAATTGTTTATTTTTTTGAATAAACAGTAAATGTTTAAATTTAATCCTTTTGTTTGCCATTATTTAAATATTTTTCAGTTTTGTAATTAAAAGTAAATTTTGATTTCTTATATTTTTGTGCTCAAATTAATGTTTCATTACTATTATTTAAATAAATATTAGGTGTAGGATTTGACTTTTGCCAAATAATATCGTTAATAAAACAAAAAGCTAACTGTCTTAAAATATTTCCAATTTAATAAACTGATTGCATTCCACAATTACTCAAATTGTTCCATTTTTTTAAAAAACTATTTGTACTTCTTATAATAAATTTTTTGTCCACTTTTTATATTAATCTAATGATAAAAAAATATCCCATTCATCATTACATCCTAAAAAACTTCTTACCACAACATAGGAAAATTTGATAGTTTTTAATTTTTACTGAAGAAATTTCTTGATTATAATATTTTTTATTTTTAGTTAATAAATCATCAACAAATTACATAATAACTTTATTTTTTTGTTTTACTGTAGTTAATTTATTAATAAAATTTAAAAACTGATCACTCTTTTTTTGTACTATCATGGTTATTTCTTGTTTTTATTTTAATAAGGTATAAAAAAATATTATCTTCAAAAAAACAAATCAATTTTTAATTTTTTATTCTTAATATTTTAAATAAATATAAAAAGTTATATTCTAATATTGTTAATTTTTTGTGTATATTTAGTACTACTTTTTACCAAATTCAAAAAAAAAAAAAAAGAGGATAATTGATAAGAAATTAAGTCAAAAATTAATTTTAGTTATTAAGAAACTATGAAAGGTAAATTAGTATATAAATGAGAAAACTAAAGAAATTTTTATTAACTTTTGGTTTTTTAGCTCCTTTAACCACATTGCCAATAATATCAGCGGCTTGTGATAATAAAAAAGAAGAAACTCCAAAAGAAAATGAAGAATTAAACAATCCTCAAAAACCTACAATTTCTGAACAAAAAACTGAAGAAGCTAAAAAATTATACGAAGGTGTTCAAAGTGATGCAAATAGCTTTTCAGAAAATGATTTAAAAGATCAAAAATATTCTGAAATTAAAAAAACTTTTGATGAAGAAGTTGCTAAAGCTAAAAAATTATTAGAAGAAGCTCAAACAGAAGAAAATTATAAAAAAGCAAAAGAAATTATTGAAGCTGCTAAAACTGAAGCAGAAAAAGCAGTTGAAGAAACTAAAAACAAAGAAAAAACAGCTGAAGCTAAAAAATTATACGAAGGTGTTCAAAGTGATGCAAATAGCTTTTCAGAAAATGATTTAAATGATCCAAAATATTCTGAAATTAAGAAAACTTTTGATGAAGAAGTTGCTAAAGCTAAAAAATTATTAGAAGAAGCTCAAACAGAAGAAAATTATAAAAAAGCAAAAGAAATTATTGAAGCTGCTAAAACTAAAGCACAAAAAGCAGTTGAAGAAGCTAAAAAGCAAGAAAAACCTGAAGAAAAATCTGAAGAAAAATCTGAAGAAAAAACTGAAGAAAAAACCAAAGAACCAACCTCTCCTGCTTCTACACCGGCACCTACCACTCCAAAACAAGATGATGGTAAAAAAGATGAAAAAGACACAAAACAACAAACATCTTCAACAGAAGCAGGATCAAAAGATCAAGCACAACAAGTAACACCTTCAGCATCTGATGGGCAACAAACTCCTTCTGATACTTCTCCTGCACCTGTTAATCCTAAAAAAGAAAATGATCGTTGACATGTAATAAAAAACATTGATAAAACATTAATAAATAAAATACATTCAAAAACGAAGAAGATTATTGCTAACGAAGAAATATTTGAACCAAATCTTGGAGATGACAAAAACGACGGAATGTTCAATGATAGTGAACAAGTTAAAATAAATATTATACAATCCGGTATACAACCCGAAGATAAAAACGTTGTTATTGTATTTACTATTTCTAAAAATGATTATAAATTAATTGAAAAATTACAATTTATAGGTGAATATAGTGATAAAGATAATCATATTAAAAAATTAAATTTTACAACCCGAAAATTTAAATATCCGAGTTCTAACGAAAACGGTGAAATGTTGAAATATTTTATCACTAGTGTAGAAAAAATAAATGACTCACAAAATTTTAAACTAACAAAATTATATTTGGTAGGTCACGAAGACCATAACTTTATAAAGTAAGTTATGCAATTAAAAATATAAGCATTTTAAACATAAAAAAAAGTTAACTTTTTATAATGAACCCCAAATCTTTTCTAATTTACTTGGTCCAACTTTTAGGCTTCATTATATATGTTATAAACTTTTCAATTTTTTAAAAATTATTAAAGTCTATAAAAATTAAAGATATAGCGTTTCTTATTTACTACAAACAATAACGCTATATCTTTTATTATTATTTTAATTGTTTTAATTTTTCACGATAATTTTCGCGAATTTCTGAAATTGAAATTAATTTTTTGTTTCTTTTAACAAAGAAATAATCAAAAGCATTTAATCTTCTTTCTATATTTAAAATTTTACCTGCTATTTCATGCATTGATGCTTCTAAATCATTGTATCTTAAATGTCCCTTATTATTAATTAAAATTGCTTCTTTTCCATTTTTGTGATAAAAGATTTCATTAATATGCAAATAATTTTCTTTTATCATTTCAGCGATTGAAACTTTTAGTGGTTTTTTATCAAAAACCGCATTTTCAACATCACCAATTTCAATTTTAGTTTCATCTATTCTTTTTTGTCCGTATTTTATATATTCAGAATCAAGTTCTATCATTGTAAAATTTCTACCGGCTTTTTTAGCAACAACAGCAGTTGTCATAGTTCCGCCAAAAGGATCTAAAATTAAATCATCTTTTTTAGTAAATAAGGTAATAATTCTGTAAAGAAGAGCTTCTGGTTTTTGGGTTGTATGGAGTTTTTTGTTATCATTTGTTTTAATTCTTTCATTTCCTGAACAAACAGGAAATGTTCAAACTGAACCCATTTGCTTACCATTATTTAAATATTTTCCAGTTTTATAATTAAAAGTAAATTTTGATTTCTTAGATTTTTGTGCTCAAATTAATGTTTCATGACTATTATTTAATCTTGTTCCACTAAAATTAGGTGTCGGATTTGATTTTTGCCAAATAATATCATTAATAACTCAAAAACCCAACTCTCTTAAAATATTTCCAATTTCATAAACTGATTGCATTCCAGCAATTACACAAATTGTTCCATTTCTTTTTAAAACTCTTTGCACTTCTTTTAATCAATTTATAGTTCATTTTTTATATTCATCTAATGATAAAAATTTATCTCATTCATCATTGCATCCTAAAAATTCATTACCTTCTACTCTGAATAATTTTTTATTAGGATCTATTTGCATAAAATAAGGTGGATCTGCGAAACAAAAATCAAAACTTTCACTTGGAATATTTTTTAATACTTCTATACAATCGCCTTGTATTATCTTATTTTTAATTTCCATAAATCCTACCTTATTTATTTCGCATTTTTTTAGCTTCTTCCAAATTATTACCATTTTTAAAAAATTCTTCTCTTAACATTTTATAAATTTGATTATCTGAATTTAACTTTTTTCAAGCAGAGTTTTTAATCTTTAAAAGAGCATTTAATATTTGTTTACTATTCCCAAAATCAGGAATATTTACATCATTTTTGATGTTTTCTTCGTTATATTTCTTTAATAATAAAATTAATTCATTTCAAATTAATTTACCATTATTTACCATATTCAAAAATTCTTTACCATAGCATAGGAAAATTTGACAATTTTTAATTTTTACTGAAGAAATTTCTTGATTATAATATTTTTTATTTTTAGTTAATAAATCATCAACAAATCACATAACAGCTTTAATTTTTTTATTTAAGTATTTTTGTTTTACTGCAGTTAATTTATTAATAAAATTTAAAAATTGACCCCTCTTTTTTGCACTATCATGGTCATCTCTTACTTTCATTTCAATAAGGTATAAAAAATTATTATCTTCAAAAAACAAATCAATTTTTAATTTTTCATTATTTATATTTGAATTAATATTTTTATTTAAAATTTTATATCCTATTTTTTGAATATATTTTTCAACTAAATTTTCTAAAAAATCACCAAATTTTATTTCTCTACTTTGAGTTATATTTTGAATTAATTTTGTTTTAGGGTTTGATAATCTAAAAAATCCAATATATCTTTTTGGGTTTGCAATAATATTTTCTAAAAGGGATATATAAAAATTCTGCCCTTCTTCGATGTGACTTAATAATAAATCACAAAATTCTTTATATTCTATAATCATTTTACCATTCTAATTTTATAAAAAAAGTTTAAGTTTTTTAACTTAAACTATTATTTGTGATATTTAATATTTTTCTTAATTGCTAATCCTCTGTAAATCTGTTCGATTAACATTAATCGAAACATTTGGTGTGGGAAGGTCATTTTAGAAAAGCAAATTTTGTTATTAAATTTACTTTCATCAACGCCATTTGAACCCCCAACAATAAACGTTAGATTATCTTCTATAAAAAGATCAGAAAACTCTTCACTACTCATTTGTTTACCTTGTAAGGATAAATAAATCACTTTTGAATTTTTAGGTATTTTTGATAAAATTGCCTGTGTTTCTTTAGCGATTTTAATTTCAATATTTTCATTAACGATTTCTTTAATTTCAATTAAGTTTATTGTTGCTAAAAAACTTATTTTGTTAATGTAAGAATCATATATTTTTTTATTGTCTGAATTTAATGATCCAACAGCTATTAAATTAATTTTCATAATTTTTATTTTTTTCGGTTATTTAAATAAAACATTAGCATTTGAATATCTGCAGGATTAATTCCGCTTATTCGTGTTGCTTGACCAATTGTAGTTGGTCTTATTTTTTCTAGTTTTTGTCTTGCTTCGGTAGCAAGATTATCAACTAAACAATAATCAATGTCTTCAGGCAATTTTAAGTTTTCTAATCTAACCATTTTTTCAGCAGCAGTTTCTTGTTTTTTTAAGTAACCAAATAATCTAACTTGAATAGTTATTTCGTTTAAATAAGGGTAATTTTCTCCTAAAATGTCAATTGGATTTACTTCAGGATTAGATAATAATTTTAAATATGATTGCCCGTTAATAACATTGTATTTAATTCCTAGTTCGCTTTTTGAAGAAACATAAATATTTTTTAGTTCCTTGATTTTATTTTGAATTTCTTGATATTTGTTAACTACTTTTTGATATTCTTCTTCATTAATCATTTTATTTTCATACGCATATTTTGAAAGTCTTTCGTCAACATTATCATTCCTTAAAAGCAAACGATATTCTGCTCTACTTGTTAACATACGATATGGTTCAGTAGTTCCTTTTGTAACAATATCATCGATTAAAACACCTATATAAGCATCACTTCTTTTAATTTCTAATACTGGCATGTTTTCAATTTTATTAGCTGCATTTATTCCGGCAATCAAACCTTGTGCAGCAGCTTCTTCATAACCACTTGTTCCATTAGGTTGTCCGGCTGAAAAAAAGTTTTTAATAATTTTTGATTCTAATGATTTAAACAAATTTAATGGGTTAATTGCGTCGTATTCAATGGCATAACCATATTTTTGAATATGGCAATTTTCTAAACCTGGAACCGATCTAATCATTTGATCTTGTACGTCAATTGGCATTGATGTTGAAAGCCCATTAATATACATAATGTCACCCTTTGAGGTCTCAGGTTCAAAAAATACATGATGAGTTTCTTTATCTTGAAATCTAACGATTTTATCTTCAATACTTGGACAATATCTTGGCCCAACCCCAATAATAATTCCAGAATAAAGTGAACTTTTGTCTAAATTTTTTAATACTATTTCTTTTGTTTTTTTTGTTGTATGAGTTAAGAAACAAGATGTTTGTTTATCTAATTTAATATTACTTTTTGTTGAAAAACAAAGTTCTGTTTCATCAAGAACTTCTTTTTCAACTTTTGAAAAATCAATACTATCTGTATAAACACGACATGGTGTCCCAGTTTTTAATCTTTGAATTTCAAACCCATATTTTTCTAAATTCAAAGATAGAGTAGAACTTCTTTTTAATCCATCCGGTCCCTCATTTTTAATATCAGTTCCTCTTAAAATACGAGAATTCATATAAACTCCCGTTGTCATAATTGTTACTTTTGAATAAATATTATTATTTAAAAGTGTTTTAACTCCTAAACAAGTTTGATTTTGAATAATTAAATCAGAAACTTCATCTTCTATTAGAGTTATATTTTTATTTTTTTCAACTTCTTCAAAAATAATTTCAGAGTATTTATCTTTATCAATTTGAGCTCTCAAAGATCAAACAGCAGGACCCTTTGATGTATTTAACATTTTAATTTGGATCATCGATTTATCAGCAAAAATGCCCTGTACTCCGCCCAGGGCATCAATTTCACGGGTTATTATACCTTTTGCTGAACCACCTATTGAAGGATTGCAAG
This sequence comes from Metamycoplasma canadense, assembly GCF_000828855.1. Lineage (NCBI taxonomy): Bacteria > Bacillati > Mycoplasmatota > Mycoplasmoidales > Metamycoplasmataceae > Metamycoplasma > Metamycoplasma canadense. The sequence goes on from NZ_AP014631.1 coordinate 462,557, forward strand.
GTAGCATTGCTAATTTATTTTTGTTTAAGGTTATTAAGGCTACTTTTAAATTTCTTTTTGCAAGTGCAAATGTTGCTTCGATTCCGGCATGACCACCACCAATTACAATAGCATCATACTGGTTTTTTATCATTGTAAATTATTTAATTTCCTTTAATATTTTTTCAATTCTTGCAGCTTCTGGTTCTACAGTATCAATTAAAAATACTAATTCTGGAAGTTTTTTATATTTTCAACTTTTTGCTACGACAGAACGAATAAATGGTGTCATACTGGTTAATTTTTCAAAATATCTTTCTTTATCTTTAAATAAAGTAATGAATACTTTAGCGTGTGAACCATCATTTGATAAAATTACCTCATTTATTGCAATATTTGTAACATCAAAATCTTTTAATTCAAAAAAACTATTTCCTATTAATTCTAATAATAGTTGAGTTTTTCTTTCATGCATAATTGTGTTCATATTAAACTAATACATCCTCATAAAATTTTAATTCATCATCTACTTCTATTTTATCAAAATCTTTAATATGAGTACCAAAATCAAAGCCTTTTTCTACACTTTTAACATCATTTTTTTCACGTTTTAGTGAGTTAATTGTACCCTTAAAAATGCTTTTACCTTTTCTTAAAACCTCTACTTTACAAAATTCTTTTGCTTGACCTTCGATCATTTTACATCCGGCTATTGTACCTACTTTTGAGTAAAAGAATAATTGAATGACATTTGCTAAACCAATTTGTTTTTCTTCATAAACTGGTTCTTTTAATGTGTTCATAATAGCTTGCAATTCTTCAACAATTTTATAAATAATATTATGTGAAGTTACTTTAATTTTTTTTGCTTCAGCTAGTTTTTTAATTTCACTAGAAGCATTAATATTAAATAAATAAATTCTAGAATTTGATGCTTCAGCTAATAGTAAATCTGCTTTTGTTAATTCTCCCGCTGTAGCTCTTATAACATTTACTGAAATTTCATTTGTTTTTAATTTTAGTAAAGTTTGCTTGATTGCTTCAGCAGTTCCTTGAACGTCTGTTTTAATAATGATATTCAATGTTTTTTGACCATCTTGCATTGAAAAAGAATTTTTTTCGGATAATTCCTTTTGCTTATTAATGTATGATTTTTCCTCAGCTAGTTTTTTAGCAAATTTTTCATCACTAATTACTATAAATCTATCTCCAGATTGAGGATTTTTATTAAGTCCAGTAATAACACAAGGAGTGCCTGGTAAAACTTTTTGTAATGGTTTACCATCAACAGACATTAAACTTCTTATATTACCATATTGTCCACCAGCAACAATAAAATCACGTGGAAGCAAGGTTCCGTTTTCAACTATGATAGTTGAAACAATTCCTCTTCCTTTATCGATTTTAGATTCAATAATTGTTCCAAAAGGATCACGGTTTAAATTTGCTTTTAAATCTAACAAGTCTGCTTGAAGAAAAATAGCTTCTAATAAAAGATCAATATTTTGGTTTTGCATCGCTGAACCATAAATAAATTGATTTTGTCCGCCTCATTCTTCACAAATAATATCATGTTCACTTAATTGACTTTTAATTTTTTCAATATCAATATTAGGCTTATCGATTTTATTAACAAAAATAATAATTGGAACTCCAGCGGCTTTTGCATGATCTATAGCTTCAATGGTTTGTGGTTTTACACCATCATCCGCAGCAACAACAATAATAACAATATCAGTAATTTTAGCTCCTCTTGAACGCATTTCTGTAAATGCTTCATGTCCAGGCGTGTCTAAAAATGTAATTTTTCTATCATTATATTCAACCTGATAAGCCCCAGTATGTTGAGTAATTCCTCCAAATTCTGAAGCTAAAATATTACTTTTTCTAATTTGATCAATTAATGTTGTTTTACCGTGATCAACATGTCCCATAATAGTCACTATTGGAGGACGACTAAATAAATCATTAGGATCATTAATTATTTCTAATTTTTCAAATAAATTTTCAGCATCAACATTTTCTTCTTTTCTAAAATCAAGATCATAATTTAAGCAAAGTTCTGCGATTTCTTCTTCATTTAAAAAAGTATTAATAGTTTTCATTATTCCTTTTTTAAAAAAGTAAGTAAGAATCTTGGCTGCAGTTTGATTTATTTTAGAACTAAAATCTCCAACTGTTAAAGGACCACTAAAAATAAATACACCATCTTGAACTTTTGTTTCAACATTATTCATTTTTTCTTTAATATTTTCTACATTGGAAGTTCTTTTGTTGTTCTTTTGTTTAGCCATATTTCCACCTCATTTCTTAATTTTGTATGTATTTCTTGATTAATATTTTGTTTAAAAGCTTTATTTAACAAATGTTTTTTAAAAAAAGTATTAATTTGTTCCAAATTATTTAAGCAATAAGCACCTCTACCTTTAAGTTCTAAGTTTGGATCAAAATAAAAATTATTATCTACTTTTGCAAATCTAATTAATTGAGATATTGGATATATTTTTCCATCAACTACAGATTTGCGAGAATATTTTTTATCAATCTTCATTATCTAAGTCACTCAAGTCAAGATCCTCTAACCCAGCACTTAAATCATCATCTTTTTTAAAGTCTTTCATTTTGGTCGAAGTAATCTTTTCATAATCAGCTTCAATTTTTTCTTTGTCTTTAATTTCTTGTTTTCTAATATCTTCTGAATAAATGTCTGCGTCGTTATCTTCTTCATAATTTAATTCATTTTGAATTTCGTATAACGCTTTTTCTAAATCATCATCAATATTTGTTTCATAAAGTTGTTTTTCAAAAGTTCTTTCTGTTTGTTGTGCCTTTTGTCTTAATTCAGCTAAATCTTCATCGAATTCTGAAATATTAAATGAAGATTCAATAATTGGTTGGTATGATCTTTTTGTTGGTTTTTTAGTGAATGATTTAATTTCAAGTTTGTGACCTTCATATTTTAGTTTTGCATCTTCTTCACTTATATTTGCATTGTCAAATGTATATTGTATACCTTGTTTATCAGCTTGAGATTGACTAATTATATCAAGCCTTGTTTTTGTTAATTCAGAAGCTAAGCGAACATTTTGGCCTTTTTTTCCAATTGCTAAAGTGTGTTGAGCATTTGGGACAATAACTGTAAAACTTTTGAAGCTTTCAACTGAATCTTCTTTTTCAAAAATATCAATAACTCTTGAAGGACTTACAGCGTTCATAACAAATTTTTTCTTATCTTCATCATATAAAACAACATCAATTTTTTCATTTTTTAATTGTCTTGAAATAGCTTCGATTCTTTCCGAATTTCTACCAACTATTGTTCCGATTTCTTCTAATGATTCTGGAGCTAATTCGGTTTTTCTAATTGCAACTTTTGCTCTTTCGCCAGGAATTCTTACTACTTTAACAATTTCAATATACCCAGCAGCGACTTCAGGTATTTCTTTTTCAAATAATTTATTAATTAGTTTTGATACAACTGATGATACAAGTACTTGAGCATTTTTTGATTCAGGTTTAACTTCATCGATATAAACATCAATTAAATCTCCAGGTCTTAAATTTGATAAAAGTCTTTGATTAGTTGTTGATGGTGGCATATATGCAACAGTTCCATCATGAAACTCCATTAGTGTCCCACTTTTTGTCATGTTTGTGATTTTTGCTTTAGTAACAGTACCAATTAAGTTTATATACTTATTAAAAGTCATTTGCTTTTCTAATTCTCTAATTTGTTGATTAAAAATGCTTAGAATTTTTTGATAATCTTTTTTATGAAATTTTTCAAAATCAATTTCGTCTGAAATTAAGTCACCCTCTTCGAAATTTTCATTAATTTTTTTAGCATCATCAACTGTTATTTCAATGCATGGACAAAAATCATCTTTTTCTTCATCTGTTTTAGGTTCAGAAGTTACAATTTTGCTATGGTTAATAACTTTAAAAAACTTATTTTCTTTATCAATAATAAACTCTAATTCTGCATCGGGGTCATATTGACCAAGAATTACTTGTTCAACAGCTGACTTAAAAAGTTTAATGACTATATCTTCATCTAATCTTTTTATTTGTGATACATTGTAAATAGCATTAAAAATTTCTTTTGCTTTTAATTCAGAAACTCCACCTTTGAGGCTCATATTTACTCCTTTTTTGTTATTTATTAGAAAAAGGATCGGCATTAGCCAACCCTTTTTAATCTTAATTAAAAATAGTATAAATAAATTTTAATACATTTTATTTTTTTATTACCTAAAAAACTAAATTTGTATTTTTTTTATAAAATTTTAAAATTATCAAATAATTTTTCCTTGAATTTTTCGGTTTTCATAATCTATATCGATAATTTTAATATTTATATTTTCGCCTATTGAAACTAATTCACTTGGGTGATTAACGTATTGATTTTCTGATTTTTTCATATTTTTTATGTGAATTAAGACATTTTCTTTTAAACCAATATAGGCAAATAAGCCAAAATTCGTTATATTTTGAACTTGTCCTATAATTTCTTCACCAACTTTTATATCTTCAAGTTTAATAATTTTACTATTTACAATAAAACCAGGTTTATCTTCTCTAATGTCTTTACCTGGTGAAATAAGTGAATCAATAATTAAATCAACATCATATTTACTTAATGACAAATCATTACTTAGTTTTTCTTTATTAATTTCTTGAAGTTTTTTCTTATCTATATTGTAAATATCAATATCTAAAAACTTGACTATCTTGTTAGCTATTTGATATAAATCGGGATGAATGTTTGTTTGATCATAAAAATTTTCAGAATCATATATTCTTAAAAAACCAACAGATTGTTCATATGCTTTAGAACCTAAACCTTTTACTTTTTTTAATTCTAATCTAGATTTAAATAATCCATTTTCATTACGATAATCAACAATATTTTGGGCAATAGTTTTTGATAACCCGGACACATATTCTAAAATAAATTTAGTTGCAGTATTTAAATCAACGCCAACTTGATTAACAACCTTATCAACCTTAAAAGCTAATTTATTTGCTAGTTGTTTTTGATTGATATCATGTTGATATTGACCTACACCTAATGATTTTGGATCAATTTTTATTAACTCATTTAAAGGATCTTGAAATTTTCTTCCAATATTAATAGCAGATCTAAATTCTAATTCTAAATCAGGAAATTCTTCTTGAGCTATTTTCGAAGCTGAATAAACTGAAGCACCAACTTCACTCACAATAGCAAATTTTGTTTCTAAATTTAGATTTTTTTCTCTTCTTTTTGATAAAAATTTATCAATAAATTCTTCAGTTTCTCGACTTGCTGTACCATTACCAATCACAATTAAATCAACATTATATTTATTTAGTATTTCATGCATTTTTTTAACTGAATCAAGGAATTTTTCATTTGAATTTGTATGTGGATAAATAATAAATCCTTCTAAATAATTTCCATTTTTATCTAACATTGCACATTTGCAACCATTTGTGTATCCAGGATCAATTGATAAAATATTTTTATTTTTTGTAGCAGGTGAAAGTAATAAATCTTCTAAATTTTGAGCAAAAACTTCAATAGCTTCTTTTTCGGCTCTTTCAAATAAATCATTTTTAATTTCTCTTATTATTGAAGGAAATATCAAACGTTCTAGAGCATCTATTATTGCTTCATTTGTAATTTTTGCAGTTCTTTTATTTATAAAAAATTTGTTGTTTAAATAGTAAAATATTGGTTTTTTATTAAACTCTATGGTATAAGATAAAATCTTTTTTTCTTCTCCGCGCGATATAGCTAAAATTCGGTGATTAGGAATATTTTTAACCTTATCATTAAATTCATAATATTGTTTAAATGTTTGTTTTTCGTCTTCAATATTGCTTTTTTTCTTTGTTACTATCGTTCCAAAAGCTATTAATTGATTTTTAACAAATTCACGAACTGAAATATCTTGCGAAATATTTTGGGCGATAATAAATTTAGTTTGGTTTATAACTTCATCAGTTGTTTTTAAAGTATCGTCGTTAATAAATTTTTTAGCTTCTTTGTAGACATTAAAATTTTCGTCTTTGTTAGTCATTATTAAATCTGCTAAAACGCCCAATCCTAAAGCTAAAGCCTCAGTGGCTTTTGTTTTTTTACCAATTTTAAATGGTTCATAAATATTTTCAACTTCAGCTTTTGTTTGAGCTAAATCAATTTTTCTGTTAATTTCATTGTCTAAAAGTTTCTTTTCTTCAAGAATTTTTTTAATATATTCTTTTCTTTTTAAAAGTTCAGCATCGTATTCATACAATTCACCTATTTTTGCTACTTGTTCTTCATCTAATCCGCCAGTTACTTCTTTTTTATAACGTGATATAAATGGTATTGTTGCACCATCTTTTAATAAATTAAGAGTGTTTGTTACTTGTTGCTCGCTAATATTCATTTTTCTGGCAACATTTTTAATTGATAAATCCATTTTACTATTTCTCCATTTACCCAATAATCTTATATTTAGTATTTTAAATTATAAATTAAATATTTTTTCTTTAATTTTTCGCATTTTTTTTATTAAATGCTCTTTATAATTTATATTAATAAAATTATAAATAATATATGTTTTAAATAAGGATTTTTGTCAATGTTAAAAATAGGTTTAATAGCTGAATTTAATCCATTTCATAATGGGCACATTTTTTTACTTAATAAAATTAAAGAGAAATATCCTAATTCAAAAATAATTGTTGCACTTTCATCAAATTACACACAAAGAGGAGAAATAGCTTTAGTCCCATTTACAAAGCGTAAAAAAATATGTAAAAAATTCGGTGTAAATAAGGTTATTAAATTAGATTTTGAAACTTCAACTCAAGCTGCTCACATTTTTGCAAAAGGTTCAATAGAAAAATTAAAGAAATTAAAAATAGATTTGCTTTTTTTTGGTACAACTGACACAGATGATATTAATAAATATATAAATGCTACAAAAACAATCAGTAAAAATATTGATTTATATAATCAAAAAGTTAAGTATTTTTTAAAACAAGGTAGATCATTTATTTACTCATGTTATGAAGCATTGAAGGATTTTATTTCTGAAGAAAATATACCACAAGATATTTTAGGTTTTGAATATACAAAATACATTATTAATAATAATTTAAACATTAAATTAGATTGTATTAAAAGATCAATTGCTCATAGTAACACTGAAACTAATGGCGTTTATGCTTCGGGTACAAAATTGCGTTCAATGATTAAAGAAAATAAGGATATTTCTTTATTTTCTCCTCTTAAAATAAAGAAATTTAAAAAAATAGAAAACACATATTTAAAATTTAAAAAAATAGTGAAAAAAATGTCTACAACTAAACTTTCAAAAATAGCATTGATGTCTGAGGGGATGGAAAATTTATTTAAAAAAAATATTGAAGCTAAATCATACGATGAGTTTATACAGTTATGTACTTCAAAAAGATATACTTCTTCAAGAATAAAAAGAGTATATTTATATGTATTGAAAAAGAAATATAAAAAATAAGGTTTGCATTTTTTGCTTACCTTATTTTAAATTCTTAAATTTTTCTGTAGCATTAATTAATGCTTTTGCAATTTCATCTTCTTTTGATGAATGACCTGCAATTACAAAGTTTAATTCTGAATTATTTAATTTTTTGTGCAATAAATAAGCACATTCAGGGCGACAATCCATATCATAACGCCCATGAATAATAATTGTTGGAATATTTTTAATTTTTTCAATGTTATTTAGAATATAGTTATCTTCTAAAAAAATATGATTAATAAAATAGTGATTTTCTAATCTTGCAAGCTCTAAATTTGATTTGTTGTTTGATAAAACTTCTTCTATTTCTGCAATAGGGTGCATTGTTATTAGACCTAATTCTCATTTAGCTCAATGATAAGCTGCCTTATAAGCGATATTTAAATCTTTACTATTTAAATATTTGTTATATGCCTTAATTAAGTCATTTCTTTCGTTTTCTTTAACAAATGAAGAAAACTCTTCATATGCTTCTGGAAAATAAAATGAAGCACCTTTTTGATATAAATATTCATCATCTTCAGATCTACCTAAAAAAATTCCTCTTAAAATCATTCCCTTAACACTTTTTGGAAAATTAATAGCATAAATTAAGCTTAACGTTGAACCTCATGATCCTCCGAAAAGAATTCATTTTTCAATACCTATATGTTTTCTTAATTTTTCTATATCATTAACTAAATCTAGTGTTGTATTTTCTTTTATTTCTGCTGACGGGATTGACTTACCGCATCCTCTTTGGTCAAATAAAATAATACGGTAATATTTGGGATCAAAATATTGTCGGCTTGATTCTGAAATTCCTCCCCCTGGACCTCCGTGGATGAACAAAATTGGTTCTCCATTCGGATTACCAACTTCTTCATAATAAATTTCATGAATATCACTTACTTTTAAATAACCTATTTTATAAGGTTGAATTGGTTCAAACATAGTTTACTCCTCTTATTAATTAATTAAATTGATTTTTGAAATTTGTAATTGTTTGATTTTCGATATCAATTTCAATTTTGCTTAGTAATTGCAAAATCATTTTAGGATAAGCATGTCCGATATTGATATTATAAACAACAGATAAATTTGGAAATTGTGAAAAAAATTTAGTAAATAAATTCTTGTATTCAAAGAAAAAAGTTTCATTTTGAGGCTTACCAATAATAACTCCTGTTAATTGATTAAAACAGCCAGTTTCTGATATTTTTTGTAGCATTTCTTTAATTTCTTTAGCATAACTTTTAAGTTCGGATGTTTCAAGTAATAAAATTTTGTTTTTAAAATCTGTTTTTTCAGTAAATAAATTATATTTTTGATTAATTTTTATTTCATCTTCATTAATAAATAATTCAGATATACTTTCTAGACAACCGCCAATTAAAATTCCTGAAAATTTATTTTTTCCTTGAATTGATAAATAGCCATATTTTTCTTTATGAGCTAATCTAGGAATATTAATTTGATCAGCTCCAAAAGAGTTTCTTTCTTCATATCAAAATTTACTTGGTTTATATACAATTTTACCTTCTTTAAAAAGGCTTAAAAATGCCTTTTTTGAGTATTCAAGCATTGATGAATCGAGTTCTGCAATATCTGGTAAAAAAGATTGTCCATAAAAACTAGAAATTCCTAACATATTAAACATTAAATGATTTATTGTACTGTCTGAATATCCTAAAAAAATTTTGTTTGTATTTTTAATTATTGATAAATATTCTTTATTTTCAAGTATATAAGGAATAGTTTTATAAGTATCAAAGCCGCCTATTGCACTTAATATCATTGAAGTATCTTCATCCTTGAAAGCTCAAATAAGATCATTAGCTCTTTCTTGTGGATTATTTTTAATAAATTCAATTCCTTTTAGAGCATTTGGTGAAAATTTAGTTCGCAAACCCATATCATTTAATCTTTTTAATCCAATTTCTAAAGAATGCCTGCAATATTTTTCTCCTAAAAGTCCAGATGATAAACTAACAATTGTTACAGTATCTCCTTCTTTTAATTTTTTAACTTTTTTCATATTTATTCCCTTCATTTTATGATTTTGTAAAAATTATACTAATTTTAAAAAAGAAAAGAACCTAATAAATTTAATCCTTAAAACAAAAAATATTAAATTTTTTTATTTGATTGTTATTTTTTTAAATAAAGATGATATTAGATCTTTAAAATGAATTTCTAAATCATTTTCATTTGTATCTTTACTGTATGAATAGGTATGTAATAATCTAGTTTTAGAAGATAAGATATCACGAGTTGAAGAAATCAATGTTGGATTTTTTTTATGATTTCGATTGCTAATAATGTTAATTAAAAAATCGAAAAATCATTCAGCTTTATAACCTAAAGTTAGATTTGAAATTACTAAAATTTGAACTTTATTTAAATATGTCATAATTGATGATTTTTCATCTTTATTAATATTTAGGTAATTATATAAATCATTAGCATTTAAATATGCAACAGTCTTGTTTAGTTTTATCCCATTTAAAATACAAATATATTTTAAAATATCATTAATTATTGAACTTTGTGAACCTCAAAATCATATGTTTGAATTGAAGGCACCTTTTGAAAAAATATTTGTTAAAATTTCTTTATTTGTTTCATTTTCAGGTGTTGAAATCATTTGGTTTAAGTAATTTTTTATTGTTTTTTTTAAATTTGAAAAAACCGAAGTATTTTTTTCTGTCTCAAAATATTCCTGAATATTAGGATCGAGTTCTGTAATTGCTGTTAATCAAAAATTATCAAGCACTTTATATTTTTGAAATTCTTGATTTTTAGAAAAATCTTCAGATAAAAAACCATAAATATCGACATATAATTCATAATTTGGTTTTGTGTTATTTGTAACAATAAAATCATGGTATCTTTGTAAAATACCCATGCCTTTTTGAATTTGATAATCATTTAAGTTTAATCTTTTAATTTCATCTTGAATAAAATCTTTTGATAAAACTTCTTCTTTTAATTTATTAGCATTAATTTCAAGGTTATTAGTGAAAACAAAATCCAAAATTTTTTTATCCATTTTTTACCTACTTTTTTATTAATCATCTCAATTTAGAGGATCATCAATATTGTTATTAAAATTATTTATTTTTTTATCTATTCAGTTATTTTTAATATTGCATGAGTTTCTTTTAACATTTATCGCTTGGCTTAGTTCAATATCTATTAGATTGGCTTCAAATAAATTTCTTTTTGCAAAATCGTTTGCAATTTTTTCAATATAATTACATACAATTGAATTATTTATTGAAATAGAATATTGAATAAATAAATTTATAGCTTTATTATCAAAATTTAATTGTTTAATTTTTTTTAACATAAAAATTTGAGTAGGGCTTAATTCTCTTTTTGTAAAATGATGAATATATTTTTCAGGGCTTAAATTATTTAATAGCTCATCTTCATTAATAATTGTAAAATCAAAATCATCATTTTTGGTTTCTATTTTTATTGATTTGCCAAAAACATCAAAAAAGTTTTTAGATACATCATTTATGTTGTTTTCATCATAAGAATAAATCGCATTTTCATTAATTAAATCATTAAATTTATTTTCACCTAATTTAGATTTTAAAATAGAAGAAACAAGAATATTATTTGAAATTTCATTAGCATTTAAAGGTTTAATTAATTTAAAAATTAAATTTCCATTTTTATCTTGAAAAGTTTTTAATAATCCTATTCCTTCTAAAATTTCTTTTGTTTTATTAATTTGTTCTTCATCCAATACTAAAAATTCAGAGGTTTCTAATAAATCATGTTTTTTAATTTTATTTGTATTATGTAAATCATATAAATGATGATAAAAAGCAATACCTAAACTACCAATAATTGGAGAATAAAGTTTTCTTAAATTTATTAAATCTTTTGAACTGATATCATAAGGATTATCAATATAAAAATTTAGATATTTCATTTATCCTCCTTTTTTTAAAAATATATAATTGTAAAAATGAATTTTTGCGTCTTGGAAATAATTTTATGAGACTAATTCAACAATAAGTCTCAAATTTTTTTATAATCAAAAAAATTGTAAAATTTAATATATTTTATAAACAAATTATTTTTTTGTTTATCTTCTAGAAATAAGATTTTTTTTAAAAATAAAACTAGTTTTCTACATTAAATTGTTAATAAAATTTGATATTTAATCCTAATAAATAGACTAAAAAAATAATTTATAAAAAAATCTTTAAAATTTAAGATGAAAACAAATTTAATATTTATTTTTACTTATATTAATAATTTTTATTAAAAATTAAGAATTGAAATTTTTTATAAAAAAGTTTTTTTAAAAAAAGAAATAAAAAAAATGGCGGGTAAGAGAGGATTTGAACCTCCGCGGGTGCTTTATACACCCCTACAGTCTTAGCAGGACCGCCTCTTCGACCACTTGAGTACTTACCCGTACTTTTGCATGAATATTATACACTAAAATTGTTAAAATAAAAAAATAAGAAAAACTATTTCTTATATTATTTTTTAATCTTTAGGATAAATATTGCGTAAATCTTCTTTTCAAATTCCTATTTCTTTTTCTCTTGCTTCTTTTTCGGCATTTTTTATATAGTGATAAAAATTATCATTATTGCTATAAAAAAGATTTTTTTTGTCTAATGAAATATATGCAACCTTACTATATCCATTAATAACTAATTCTTTATTTAAACAAATAAATTTTCCATCCTTATTAAGCACTATAATAATGGCTACAATTCTATTAAATTTATCGTAAAAATATTTATTTTTTTCTTTATTTTTAATGCTTTTTGTTGTTTGAGGAATAACTCAAATTTTCTTTGCATTTTTTAATTTATCAGAAGTAAAATTTTTTGCAATTTTTCCATATTTATATTGAATTCCATTTGTGGGCTCAAAAATATTATTAATTTTTTTTGATGTTTCAGGTGTGTCAATTCCAAAAAATCTAAATTTTGATTTTTCATTATTGTTTTTTATATTTTCTAAAAAAGCCGTATCACCATCATTAACAACAACTAATTTTACTTCTGTTGCTTTTTGTTCTTGAAAAAAATTGGAAATATAATAGTCTTTTTTATTAATAATAATCTTATTTTCTTCATTTAATAAATAAATTTCATCATTTGTTTTAGTTTTATTATTAATTTCGTTTTTATTAATAATTTGAAAGTCGTTTTTTTCTTCACATTGAATTAAACATATTGTTGATAAAGGAATTAATGATGTTAATGTGAAACTTAAAATAATTTTTTTTGTTTTCATATTCTAATATTTTTTTAATATTTCTATTGTTTTATTAAATATTGCTTCATTAGATAAAGAATAAAGTTTTCTTGGGTTGTAATTTTTGTTTTTCATTACATCATTATTCTTTATAAAATCACTTAAAGCTTTAGCGTTAGCTATCTGAATTTCAGTATTAAAATTAATTTTACTAATTCCTAATTTGATGCATTTTTTTATGTCTTCTTCAGAAATACCTGACCCACCGTGTAAAACAAGCGGAATTTTTAGATTGTTATTAATTTCCTTTAGTAAATCAAAATTTATTCCATCTCAATTTTTTGGATATTCGCCATGTATGTTTCCTATGCCAACAGCTAACATATCAACATTAATATTTTTAAATGCTATTGCTTCTTCTAATTTTGTATACATAATATTAGAAAAAACACCATCCTCAGATCCGCCGATTCTCCCAATTTCACATTCAAGTGAGATATTTTTTATCGAACAAATTTTTTGAATTTTTTTTGATAAATTTAAATTTTGGATAAATGGTAGTTTGCTCCCATCGAACATAATAGAAGTAAAATTAGCTTCAATAGCTTTTAAACAATCTTCATAATTTCCGTGATCTAAATGTAAAACAACTGGTATTTCAATTTTTAATTCATCTATTAAGGAAGTTACAATATTATAAACAACCTTATATCCTCCAAAATAATTTGAAGCAGACGGACTTACTCCTAAAATGATCGGTTTTTTTAAGAAGTTGGCTGCTAATAATACATTTTTAGTTCATTCTAAATTATTTATGTTGATATGAATAAGAACTTCTTTATTTTTATAAGCTTTTTTTATAATTTCTTTAGCGTTAACTAACATAATTAAATAAAAAACTAGTTAACTAAAAAAACTAGTTTTTAAAATCTGGTCTAATTGTTGTTCAACTTCCATCAACATTACGGAAAAATTTACCATCAATTGTTAATAAACGGTATAGTTCTCCACGTTTTCTTATTAAAATTTCTTCATCCGAAACTGTTTCACTAGTTTCGCTTCTTCATCTTTCAAATAAAATTTCTTTTATTGAATTAAAAAGTTCCGAAAAATCTAGATTTTGATTATTTTTTAAATTTTCTTCAGCAACATCTAATAAGGTTTTATATTCGTTTTGATTCATTTAAACTCCTCCTGTTGTTCTTAAGCAAAGCGATATAATTTGAAAAAAATAATAAATTAATTATATATTATAATTTTATTTTCTTTAGGTTATTAAATTATCAAAATGTGAAAAATTAAAGAATTTATAGTTTTAAATTTTGGAAACTAAAAAATATTTTATTTTACTTTATCTATATTTAGTTTAAAATACGTTTGAATTTATTATTTGAAATTAATTCATGCATTTAAAAAATAATATTTTTTTATTTGAAAATAGGTTCAAAAAATAGAAATATTAAAAATGTTGTATAATTTTTTTGTATAAACTAGCATTATTTTAAATAAAATAAAATTTTAATGCTTTTAATTTATACATATAAATAACATCATTTATAGAAAGGAAAACAATGTCTGTATTTGACAGTAAATTCAAAGGAATTCACGTTTATTCGGAAATTGGTGAATTAGAATCAGTTCTAGTTCATGAACCTGGACGTGAAATTGACTATATAACACCAGCAAGGTTGGATGAATTATTATTCTCAGCTATTTTAGAAAGCCATGATGCAAGAAAAGAACATAAACAATTCGTATCAGAATTAAAAGCAAATGATATTAATGTTGTTGAACTAACAGATTTAGTTGCAGAAACATACGACCTAGCATCACAAGAAGCTAAAGACAAACTAATTGAAGAATTCTTAGAAGATTCAGAACCAGTTTTATCTGAAGAACATAAAGCAATTGTTAGAAAATATTTAAAAGGTATTCAACCAACAAGAAAATTAATTGAAATGATGATGGCAGGTATTACTAAATATGATTTAGGTATTGAAGCTGATCATGAATTAATTGTTGACCCAATGCCTAACTTATACTTTACACGTGACCCATTTGCTTCAGTTGGTAATGGTGTTACAATTCACTACATGCGTTACAAAGTTAGACAACGTGAAACATTATTCTCAAGATTTGTATTTTCAAATCACCCAAAACTAGTTAATACTCCATGATACTACGATCCATCACTAAAATTATCAATCGAAGGTGGAGACGTATTCGTTTACAATAACGATACATTAGTAGTTGGTGTTTCAGAAAGAACTGATTTACAAACAGTTACTTTATTGGCTAAAAATATTGTTGCTAACAAAGAATGTGAATTTAAACGTATTGTTGCAATTAATGTTCCAAAATGAACAAATTTAATGCACTTAGATACATGACTAACAATGTTAGATAAAGATAAATTCTTATATTCACCAATTGCTAATGACGTATTTAAATTCTGAGATTACGATTTAGTAAATGGTGGTAGCGAACCACAACCTGTTGAAAATGGATTACCTTTAGAAGGTTTATTAGAATCAATCATTAACAAAAAACCTATTTTAATTCCTATTGCTGGAGAAGGTGCTTCACAAATGGAAATCGAAAGAGAAACACACTTTGATGGAACAAATTATCTAGCAATTAGACCAGGTGTTGTTATTGGTTATTCACGTAATGAAAAAACAAATGCTGCTTTAGAAGCTGCAGGAATTAAAGTTTTACCATTCCACGGAAACCAATTATCACTTGGTATGGGTAATGCACGTTGTATGTCAATGCCTTTATCACGTAAAGATGTTAAGTGATAGTAATTACTATTTATAAAATTAATTAAATTTTATATATTAAAAATCCCCTAATATATTTTTATTGGGGGATTTTTTTATTTAACTATTTTAAAAATAAAGTTAATTTAATAAGCTAAAAATAAGAAATATTTGTTGTTTTTAGCAATTTTTTGATACTTTTTCTATTTTTTATATAACGATGGATAACAACAAAAAAAGAAAAGTTAAAGAAAAAATGAAATTTTTTAGTGAATTTAGTAAAAAAAATGAAGATAAAAAACTAGAAGCGTGTTCAGGTTGTAGACAAAATTAAAGGTAAATAAAAAACAAAACAATTAGAACACCAACACCAACACCACCAACAACAACAACCAATTAATATTGCTTTAAATTAAACTTGAACCAATGTAATATTTTGCCCTTTTTAAGGATTGAAATTAAATATATTTACAATTTTCAGTTTATTAGGTATTAAAGTTTTAGGTATAATTTTGGTTTAATTGTTATTTCTAAAGCTAAAAAATCTGCCAGTAAAGGATTGGTAATTGTTATAACACGTCTTGGTATTTAGTTATTATGAATCATAAATATTGTAGTTCTAATAGGTAGTAAAATTATACTTACGCGTACTCATGCTTTTTAGTAAACAATAACCTTAATATTTTAAATTTATATGAATTAAGAAAATAAAAAATATTTTTATGACTATAATAAACTATTAAGTTATCAAATTACCTGGTTTAATCTTTAGTGTTAGTATAAAAAAATAAAAAATTTTACTTTTTTATCTTATTTTTAAATTTCAGATTGTATTACATTGCTATAAAAACCTTAATTAGGGTTTAACATTTTGCTATGATAAAATGTTTATTTATATGGCACGATACTATTTTATTATTAAATTGATTTTACAAAATATTTATTTTATGTTACAATAAATAAGTACTTTTATATATTTAATGTATTAAAAGTTTAGGTAAATTATCTTAGTTTTAATAATTTATCAAACACTATTGTGAATTCAATTGCTAGTGCCAATTTTAAAATGGTGTTAATTGTTAGAAGCAATAGGAAGAAAAAACAAATAAAATTTAAAAGGAAAAAAATGTCAGAATTAAAAACAACACAAGAAACAAAACAAGTTTCGCCAGAACCAGTTATTGTTTCAAGAGAAAAACTATTAGAAGCAGGAACATATTTTGGTCATAGAGTAAGTCGTTGAAATCCAAAAATGAAACAATACATTTACGGAAAAAGATCGGGTATTCATATTATCGATATTGCAAAAACTCAAAAAACATTAGAATATGCTTACAAATTATTAAATAAAATGGCACAAAAACCAATTTCATTTATTTGAGTTGGAACTAAAAAACAAGCTAAGTCCGCTATTGAACAAGCAGCAGCAAGAACAAATTCTGTTTATGTTTCAGAACGTTGATTAGGTGGAACATTAACAAACTCACAAACAATTTTTAAAAGCGTTAGAGAATTAGAAAGATTAGAAGAACTTCAAAAAAATGGTTATAAGGGATATACCAAAAAAGAAGGACTTTTAAATGACAAAAAAATTGCTAAATTACAAAAAAACCTTGGTGGAATTAGAAAATTAGCTGGTAAAGCTCAAATGCCACAAGTTATGATTGTTGCTTCACCAATAGAAGATGAAATAGCAATTAGAGAAGCTAAAAGAAAAGGTTTAAAAGTTTTTGCTATCCATGATACAAATTCAAATCCTGATTTAGTAGACTTTGTAATCCCAGCAAATGATGATTCAGCTAAATCATTAACATTAATAATCACAATCTTAGCAGACGCTATTGCTTCAGCAAGAGGAGAAGCACAATTATTTGCTTATAAAAACAACGAAGAAATTATTCTTCCAGAAGACCCAAGAACTTCAGAAAATAAAGAAAAAAGATTTAACAAACCAGCTTCAGATGAAAAAAAATCTGAATAATCACAAGAAAACAAATAATATAATAAAAAATAAAAGAGGAAAAAATGTCAGTTGATTTAAAGAAAATTAAAGAATTAAGAGAAAGAACAAATCTAGGATTCTTAGATGTTAAAAATGCTTTAGAAGCAAATGATAACGATGTTGAAAAATCAATCGATTGATTACAAGAAAAAGGTATTTTAAAAGCTGCTAAAAAAGCCGGAAGAATTGCTGCTGAAGGTATTGTTAAAGCAATTGTTAAAGATAATGAAGCTGTAATTTTTGAACTTAATTCAGAAACAGATTTTGTGTCAAAAAATGAATTATTTATTGAACTTGCAAATAAAATTGGTGAAGCATTATTTTTAAATAACTTTGAAACAAATGAAGAATTATTAGCTATTAAAATTGATGGTGTTTCAATTGAAGATCATACAAGTTTATTAACTGCTAAAATTGGTGAAAAGATTTCATTAAGAAGAGCATTAAAATTTAAAGCTAATGAAAATCAAGTTGTAAGTGGCTATACACATGCAAATAATAGAGTAGCAACAATTGTTGTGGCTGAAGGTAAAAATCAGGAAGCTTTAAGAAATGTATCAATGCATATTACTGCTTTAAATCCATCTCATTTATTTGAAGAATGCTTAGGATCGGAAGAATTAAAATCAATTCATGAAAAATTAGATGCAAATCCTGCATTAGCTAACAAACCTGAAAAAATTCAACAATCAATCAAAGCAGGATTGTTAAAAAAAGAACTAAATGAAAGAGGCGTTTTATTATATCAACCATTCGTTATGGATGATTCAAAAACAGTTGGACAATATTTAGTAGATTCAAATTTAGTATTAATTGATGCTAAGAGATTTGAGGTTGGCGAAGGAATTGAAAAGAAAACAGTCGATTTCGCTGCTGAAGTTGCTGAACAAATGGCAAAATAATCTTAAATACCGATACAAAAAAAGTTAACACCGCAATGTGTTAGCTTTTTCCTAAAAAGTAAATCCAAGTGCAACACTAGTTGCTTGGCTTTTTTTTATTTTATTATTTTTTTCTAAAATTATTTATATTTTATTTTGAAAGCTCCTTTTGAAAGGGGTTTGGGGTTAGAAGTCCTCTTGATAAGAGGGTTCGGGAGTAGAAATTTAACATATAACAAAACTAAAATACCTCTTTGCAAAAGAGGTTAGAATTTTGTAACTTTAATTATCAAACAAGACCATAATAGTTAGCATTTATAAATAATTCGTTTGCTGATTTTCAATTTAAAATTTCACGAGGCATATTATTTATTTTTTTAGTAATTTCATCTAACATTTCTTGTGTTATTTGATTAAAATCAAATCCTTTTTTATATTCTCTTCTAATAAGACCATTTCAATGCTCATTAGACCCTCGTTGAAATGATGCATATGGCTCGGCTTTATATATTTTTGTATTAAGTCATTTTCCCAATATTCCTATTTTTTCAAACTCAATACCATTATCAACAGTTATTGATTTTACAATCAATTCATTATCTTCAATAAGTTTTTTTATTGTAGCATTTACTTTCATTGAATTTTTGCTTTGTATTAAAATAGCAAAACCAACTCTTGTTTTTCTTTCAGTAAAAGTTAAAATATTGTTATAACCCGTAGCTCTTTTACCAATAATTAGATCAGCTTCTCAATGTCCGAATTCTTCACGGCGGTCAATTGACTTGGGTCTTGTTCAAATAGGGAAAACAAAATCTGCTGATTTAACAAGTCTTTTTATAACACTTCCTGTTCTTTTACCACCTTTTTTATAGTATGAACGTAATAAATTAGATCTTTTAATATTTCATTTATTGCTTTTTATTCAATTGAATATAGTTTTTAAACAAGGAATTTTAATTTTAAAATTATCTTTTATATATTTATGAGTTAGTTTTACTCCATAAAATTTTTTATCAAATTTTTTTTGAAATATTTCACAAAATTTACTGTATTTACTATTCAAAAATTTAAAATAGTATTTATGATAATGACGCCGTTGAGCTTTAATATTTGCATAATATGGCGAATAATTACCATATTTATCTAAATTTCGTTTAATTTCTCTACTTATTGTTGAAGGGCTCTTTTGTAATATTTCTGCAATCTTTCTTAAAGACAAATTTATCTCTAAATAATTTGAAATTGCTTCTCTATCACTTTTTGTTATGTGCGTATATTTTTTAGTAGTATAATTCATATGAAGTTCCTGACCGTTATGGAGCTTTTTTCTTTTTTAAAAATAAAAAATAATAATTAAAAAAGTTCAAGCTGCACACAACTAAATTTTACTTTATTTGTGTTGCACTTGAACTTACAATGTAGCAAAAGTTAACACCGCAATGTGTTAGCTTTTTTGTTATTTTTTTTACTTATATTTTGGAGAATATCATTATTAAGAAAATAAAAGTTAATCGAAATTAATATTTATTTTCAATTCTTTGATAATTTTTTTTATTTTTTTGTCGATAAGCGTTAATGATGTCTTGTTCTTCAATGCCGACAATTTTACCTAAACCTAAATATGCTTCATAAGCCTTTTGAACATTTTCTTTTGTTTTTTTATTTAATAAATTGGTAAATAATTTATATGTGTAAGCTAGTTGTAAATTAAAGTTTTTATGTTTAATAATTGGGAATAAGGTGCTATTAATTCCTAAGGGATATGAAATACTTGTTATAAAATGAATTCCATCGGCGAATTCTTCTAAAACTTTTTGTCTATCAATTTCCTTATTTTTTTTTCAATATTTGAAAGCTTTTATTTCATTTGCAAATTCACCTAATTCAACTAGTAAAGCTATTATTATTTTTGTATCAAAGTATCTAAAATCTTTTTTACTAATATTTTCTAAAAAACTATATCTAATTTTTTTTGTGATTCAAAAATTTCTTTTAAATTCATAGTAATAAATATTATATGCCAATCCAAATAAAAACAAACTTATGTTTTTATTTTTTTAAGTAAATTAGTCATTTTTTTAAATCTAATAAAGAAAATAAAATCAATGATATAATAATAAAGTATTATAAAAAAGCTCTAGTGGCGGAATGGCAGACGCAGTTGACTCAAAATCAACCGGTTAAGAGCCGTGCTGGTTCAAGTCCAGTCTGGAGCACCATATATTATTAAAATAAATACCAATTTAAAAATGCTTATTTTGTTGCTTATTTATAAAATTTTATAAGCATTTTAAATTATAAACAGAAGTTAACATTGCGGAGTGTTAACTTTTTTATTTTATTTTTGTTGCACTTGTACCACTACAAACAAGCAATACTTATTAATTTAAAATATAATAAGTATTTTTTATTTTACAATTATTGTATTATTATTTTATTATTATTAATGAGGTTAATAAAATGAACAATAGAAAAAACGAATTTAAAAAAATAAAAAAACATGAATTATATTCAAATTGATTTTTAATACTTTTGATAAGTATTATTTTTGTTATTTGATTTTTAATTATATATATGGTATCGATTTTTGAAAGTCAATATTCAAAAGATAGCACTTTTAAAATTGTTAATGATATTATAGTAAGTATTTTTACAGGTTTGATATCTGGAATTTTATCCATTATTTTAGCTTTTATATTTTTAGATTTATCTAAAAGAGCTAATATTAAAGATTATTTTTCTTATTACTCATATTTAAATTCATTACGTAATAAATCTAAATTTGCGTTTTTTAAAGATTCCAAAATTCCTCAAAATTTATATAATAAGAATTCTAATCAATTAACAAAAACTGAATTTATAACTTTAGTTGCTAATATCCTAAATTACACAATTGCTTCTCCACAATATAAAAATTTACTTAATGAAATTGAAAGTGATTTTGCTATTCATGCATTTTTAAGACCAAATTTTGCAAAACAAAGAAAAATTGCAATTATAAGAATTATATCTATTGATATTTTAATACCCATTTTTATTATGTCTATTTTAATTTTTTCAATATGATTTTTATACTATAAAAAAAATGAAAAAACTTATCCAATATCTGCTTTAGTAAGAATTTTAATAATATTTACAGCTAATATTTTTTCACTTTCAGTTTCAATTAGTATTTATGAATTTTATATTTTGAATTCAGTAAAAAACTATAATACTTTTAATGATTTTTATTTCTTATCTTTTAATAATTTTCAATTTAAATTTTTAAATTCATCTCTTATACGAAAATAATAAATGTTTAATTTTATAATTACTTTTTCACTTAAAAAATTTATTTACTATTTTTTATTTTTTCAAAAAAAATAAAATAAAATTATAAATGTGAATCACAACAAAAAATTCAATTTTAAAATTACACAACAACAATTAGTTTACTAATTGCCGTTGTGTTTTTTAGTTTAAATTTATTGCAAAAATAGAATTAAAAAAAATAATAAAAATTAATTTACAAATTTGGAACAAAAAAATTCAAATAAATAGCAATAAATTTAATTAGATTTATAGCGCAAAAATTCGAGAAAGGTTTAATAAAATGAAAAAAATTAATAAGGTTTTATTGTCAATTAGTGGTTTATCGGCATTTAGTTTACCATTATTAGCAATTTCGTGTGGTAGCCCAAGATGAGATCAAAACTATGATGGTATTTTAAAAATTGCTACTGGTTTTTCAGAAACTAATGAACAAGGTATTGCCCTTAAAACAATAGTTGATGAATATAATAAATGGAGAGAAAGTGGAACTGAAGAAGAAAAAGCTCAAAAACAACAAGAAGGTCATTTAAAAGTTGAAGTTAATTTCTTGCCTAATGGTTATAATACAGGTCCATTAACAACTAAAATTGGATCTAAGGAACAAAATACGCTTTGAAATATAATAATTAATTATCCAACTGCCGCTTCTATTTTAGCACAAAGAAAAATGAATTTAGCCTTATCTAATGATGAATATGAAAAATTAGATATTGTTGATGCATTTAAAAATGTTAATGATGATATTGGAGGAAATACTTCGAAAGAAAAATGAGTTGTTCCAATGTCGCGTTCATCAGAAATGCAATCAATTAACAAAGTTGTTTTAGGGAAATTCTTAAAAGAACTAAGCGAAATTGATGGTATTAAAAAAGATGAACAAAATATGAAAAAAGTTAAAGAATATATTGATTATTATAAAAGTGTTGCAGAAACTGATGGTAAATATGTTGATGAACACTGAAGCTCTTCTAAAGCAACTAACTTAGAAGAAGCTAAAGAAGCAATTAAAAAACTTGATTTAACTATTTCAGATAATATTTTTAAAGAATATGAATCATTAATTAAATTTGCTATTGCAGCAAAAAGATTATATCCACTTGATTTAGCAAAACCAATATTAGGTATTGATTCATTAGCTAGTGTTATTAATGTTATGAATGTGGCTGTAACAAAAGGTGATAAATCAAAACAATATATTAATCCTTCACCTAGTCATAAAATTAATGGTGGATTTGATTATGAATCATTCATAGAAGAAGGCACAGAACAAAACAAATTATTTAAATCATTATTAAATGTAATATTTGAAGGTATTAAAACGGGTGCTGTTTGAATTGGTGGTGGTGGAGCTTACGGATCGAACCTATTGACTAAACACAATATGGCAATTTCTATTGGTTCAACTGCAGGTTATAGTCACACATTCATAAAAAGTACAGAAAATAAAACTTATAATTATTTATTGACTTCTGATGACAAAAAGGAATATTTGTCAACCAATGATTTAGTTAATATTCTTGAAAAAGAAAAAGAAGATGGTGTGGTTCTAAAATTTGGACAATATAAAAATAAAATTTATTCATCAAGTTATTCTAAAGAAGTTACAGGTTATAATAAAAAACTTTCCTCAAAAGAATTAGAAGATAAATTGTTAACTAATTTTAAATTAAATCCTAATTTTAAATTAGTTAAAGGTACATTTGATGAACAAGAAAAAAATGTTTCTTTAACAAAGGATATATCTTTTAAATTAAAGGATGATATAGATAATAAGATTGTAAATCTTGGTAAAATTTTCGAAAATGATGATGCAAACTATATTTTAATTGATAAAGATTTAGTAAAAACGGAACAATTAACATCAAGCCAATTATTAAATGAGATAGATGCTGATTGAATCAGTACTCCATTGGTAAAAAATTTAAATAATGATAAAAAATCAGTATTTATTCAAGGTCCTTCATTAGTATTAATTCATGCCAATGAAAAAGAAGATAAAGCAACAAAATTATTTGTTAAATGATTATTTGATCATAAATTATCATCTATTACATTTATTAAAAATAAAAATTCAAAGAATTTTTCTAATATTAAACCAATAGATGCGTTTAACGAATATGGTAATTATATTTCACCAACAAAATCATATTTTAATAATAAAGAAGCTATTAAAAAACTAAATAAAGCAAATAAAATTGCATTTGATAATTTTAAATCAATCATTGACAAACCTAACGAATTCCAACCAGCAGAAGATGTTTCTTCATCATTATCAGACAAATTAAGAGATGCTATTGGTTCAGGTGCGAGAAAAATTTTAAATAAGGTTAGCCGTCAACAAGCAACAACTATAGATGAATTAGTTAAAATAATTATTGAATCTTTTAAATAAAAAATATAAAAAAATATAACAATAAAAGTTTTATTTTTTTATTTTGAAAGAGTACATAAATTTATGAAAATAAAAAAATCATTATTATTTTTAACTCCATTTTTGTTATCTGTTTCAGTCGTTTCAATTTCTTGTTCTATTAAATCTAAAGAATTTTATGATGATTTGGAATTGAATGATACTTTTGTTATTAATAAATCTGAATATAATAAAGTAGGAAAGATTTTTGATAAAAAGATCCAATATAAAAAAATTGTTAATTGAGAAACCCAAGAAGTAAAAACTGTTGAAGAAACATTATGAGAATTTTTTTCTGGTATAGAAGGAACGGTTGAAAGTATTGCTGATGGCGATACACTAACTGTTAAAGTTGATAAACAACTGTCTACCAATAAAGGAATACCTAAAAAAGGTCAATTAGTAAAAGTTAGAATTCCATTAATTGATACTCTTGAACAAAATACTAGCGACGTTAAAGAACGAGAAAAAAAACTGTCACATTTAGATTGAGATTATGTAAAATCAATAATACCAATCGGTTCAAAAGTTAGATTAATATCTGATAATTTATCTAACAATTCTTATGATAGAATCGTTTCGTATGTATTTTTTGGTCAAAATTTTGAGAAAAATTTTAGCATCGAAATGTTAGCGAATGGTTGAACTCTACCAAGAATTGGAAAAGACGAATTTAAAACTTTTACATTTGATTTTAAAAAAGATTTAAAATCTTCTGTTGCATCGTATTTAATACCTTTTGCTGCATATGCTTTTAATTTTGGGTATACAAATAAAAAAGGTTTTTATGCAAAAGAAGGAGTTAATATTACTCTTAATAATAAAGAAGAAAATATTAAATTTAATTATCCTCAAGATTTATCTAATGAGTATAAATCGCATGGGGAAGATTTAATGAACGATGCATATCGCTTTCTATACCCATTTAATATAGAAAGAAATAAAAGAAAAATTTTTTTAAATAAAGAAAATAATTTTTACGAATTTTTAAGATTTGTAAATAAAAAATAAAATAAGGAAAAACATGGAAAAACAAAAAAAAGAATTAACACAAAATGATATTCATAGTTTTTCTAAGGAACGTTATCAAGCAAAAAAAAATGTCCCCGCTATTGAAGTGAAAGACTTAGTTATAGATTTTGGTGAATCTCTAGCTGTAGATAATGCTTCTTTTGCCATTGAAAAAGGAGAGCTAGTAACTTTATTAGGTCCTTCTGGTTCCGGTAAAACAACAACACTTAATGCAATTTCGGGTTTATTGCGTCCAACAAGCGGAAAATTATTTTTTTCAGGTGTTGATGTAACTAAGTTTTCTCCGCAACAAAGAGAATTAGGTCTAGTCTTCCAAAATTATGCATTGTATCCACACATGACAGTATATGATAATATTGCATTTCCGTTAATGAATGACAAACATTGAAAAGAAGAAACTATTGAAAAATCAAAATTAGCTCAACAAAAAATATTTGAGTTAATTCTAAAACACTTTAATGTTAACGATGAAGAAATTTCTGATTTAAGAACTAAACTATATCATTCAATTGATAATCCAAAAGAAACAAGAAATTATCTAACTGAATTAACAACTGATTATAATAATATTATTGATAAAGAGTTAAATGATTATAACTTCATTGTTACTAAGAAAACAGCTTTATTATCTAATTTGACAAAAAAAGTTTTAAAAGATATTAAACAAGCTCAACAAAAATTAAAAGATGATATTAGTACTTTAAAATCTAATTTAGAAAAACAAATCTCTTTAATTGAAGAAGAAATTTCGAAACAACAAATACGTAATGAGGATAACTTAAAATCTATTAATGAAATTAATAATTTAAAACTTCAATATAATGAAAAAATTTCTTTACTAAAAATAGAATTTAAGGAAATTAAGAAAAACTTAAAATCTGAATATGTTAAAACTTATAATTCAACAAAAATTGAATATAAAGAAAAAGTAAAATTAGCAAAAGAAGAATTATTAAATAAAATTGCTTTACAAAAACAAGATAAATTAAGAAACGAAATTAAAGAAATTAAGGCTCGTATTAAAATAGTCAAAAAAGAAACCGAAACCACTTATAAAAATAAAGTATCTCAATTATTTGAACCAATTTTAGTCGGAAAAGGGTTGCCTATAAATAAATTTAAAAAATCTTTAAATGAATTAATTCTTTTATTACCTGAAAAAATACAAAATGAAATTAGAATTTTAGGGAAAGATGTTTTAACAATTGAAGAAGCTATTGTACGAGATGTTTTGGATGTTGCACAAAGGGTCGAAATTACTAAAAATTTAGGTAAAAGACCTACACAATTATCTGGTGGACAACAACAACGTGTTGCTATAGCAAGAGCTATTGTTAAAAAACCAAAAATTTTATTATTAGACGAACCATTATCTAATCTAGATGCTAAATTACGTATTTCAACAAGAAAATGAATACGTTCAATTCAACAAGAGTTAGGAATAACAACAGTTTTTGTTACTCACGATCAGGAAGAAGCTATGTCAATTAGTGACAAAATTATTTGTATGTCAACGGCTAGGGTTCAACAAATTGGCGCCCCAATGGATTTATATTTAAAACCTAAAAACGAATTTGTTGCTAAATTTTTAGGTATGCCTGAAATGACGATTTTTGAAACACAAGTCAAGGATGGTTATATCTATTATGCAAATAAAAAATTAATTAAGGCACCAAATGACTATAATAAATCAACAATTGATTTAGGATTTCGTGGTGAATCATTGATTGAAGATAAAGATGGAATTATTACTGGCAATATTAGATTAATTGAATATTTAGGAAAAGAAATTCAAGCTCAAATTTACATCAAGGAAATTGATAAAATCGCTAATGTTTTCTTAGGGGCTAAAACAAAATATGAACTTGGTGAAGAAGTTAAATTAAAAATTAAAAGAGATGAACTATACCATATATTTGATATTGACACTAAGGAAAGAATATAATGAATACATATTTTTGAAAGAAATATCGTATTAAGAAAACTGGTGAAGCATTAAGCATTTTAAATACTAGAACACCATTTTGGAAACCATTTATTTTAATGCTGCCCTCAATTTTAGTTTTATTATTTATGGTTATTATTCCATTTATACTTGTTATTATTGGATCATTTAGATTTAAAGTATCGTTTTCAGAATATGGATGATCAATCAAAAATTATTATAAGCCAAAAGGGATTCCTGTAGGTATATTTAACGATCCTAAATTTGTAACTTCTATTGTTAACTCATTATTGTATGCAATTATCGCATTACCAATTGGTTTAACAATATCTATTTTAATAAGTTCTGCAATTACACTAGTTGTAAGAAGATATGCTCGTAATTTTTGACAAACAGTATTCTTTTTACCATACATGACTGGAGCTATAGCGGTATCTTTAACCTTTACTGCTTTATTTGGTAAAAGTGAAGAAGGAGCTATATTACCGATGCTTTATGGTGGAGGAAGATGGAATCCATTTATCATAATTTTAATTAGAGGTATTTGAGGAGGATTAGCATTTCAAGTTTTAATTTTAACAACTGCAATGCTATCTGTAAATCCAGATTTATATAAATCATCAGCTATTGATGGAGCTCCCGGATATAAACAATTCTTTAAAATAACTTTACCATCAATTCAAAGAACAATTTCATTCTTATTTACAATAGGGATAATAAATGGTATTAAAGTTTTCCCATTAGCTTTATATAATAATGATGCAACAACTGCTATTTCAGAAAACGGTGGAACATTGTTAATTTACATTTTCCAAGCAGTTAAGTTTTCAGACGGTAGTTATGGAAGAGCTATGGCAGCATCTGTTGTATTATTTATTTTAGGTGTTACAATTTCATTCACACTTAAAAAATCAGTTTCACAAATCTATAAACTAAAAATATTATTAGGAGAAAGAAATGCTATTAACAAGCTTAAAGTTGAGACACAAAAGAGAAAAATCAGCTTTAAAATCTAAGCAAGAGTTAATGAGTAAGCCATATACTACTACTAATGTATGGGGCAAACTATTTTCTTGATCATTTAAAATTATAATCTTAACATTTTTTAGTTTTTTAGTAATTCTTCCATTTTATTTTATGATTGAACAATCATTAGTTGATCCAAGATTTTATACAGACCCCGGATTCAAAATTGCTTGATGACCATTTGAATATCAAAAATACTTAGCAGCTGGTAAAGAGTTTAAAGGTCTTTTGGGAACTAGTTTACATTGATCAAACTTCTTAACTTCTATTAAAGAAGGGTATTTAGAATCATTAGTTTTTACTGCATCATATACAGCTATATCGGTTTTCGTTAGATTATTTTTTGTTGTTACTCTAGGATATGCTTTGTCAATGAAAAATTGAAGAGGAAAAAATATTTTCTTTGGTCTTCTATTATCATTAATGGTTATTCCAGAAATTACTCTTATTTCTTTACAATATACACTAGTATCTAAAGCTGAATGAATTGGAGCTAAAAATCCATTAATTATTGTTGCAATGATAATACCTTTTGCTACATCAATCTTTAATGCTTATATGTATAGAAATGCTTTTGAAGCCATTCCTAACTCAGTTAAAGAATCATCAATGTTAGATGGAGCAAGCGGCATTAAGTATTTCTTTAATGTTGCCTTTCCAATGGTTAAAGCAACCACGTGAACAGTTATTATTTTAACCGCTCTAGCTTCATGAAACTCATATACATGACCAGCATTACTATGAGATTCTGCACCTGGTAAAACAGCAGGTTACTATGCACCAATTAACTTATGATTATTTACTACTGGTAAATATGAAGTTGCTGAGGGTCAAACACAAACTATTTTATCAGTAAGAATGGCTGCTACATTGCTAGCAATTATTCCTATGATTGTTGTTTACTTCATTCTAAGAAAAAGAATTATGGCTGCTATTTCAAGACAAGGAAATGCAACAAAAGGATAAGAATATGAATTATAAAAATTTTAGTGAATTAGCAAATAAAAATAAATCTAAAAGAATTGCTAAAAAAGTTGTAAATGCACTTGGAATTTTATTTGTTGTTATTGTTGGATTAGTAGCAGTAGGCTTTATAATTTATGGTTTAATAATAGGAGTTTCAAAAATCTTTACTCAAGATACCTTAAATCTTTTTTCTTAAAAAATCATATAAAATAAGCCAAAAAAAGTTGACTTATATTAAGCCAACTTTTTTAATTTGCTTAAATTTGTATAAATTTAATATAAAATATTAAATTATGAAATTTTTAAAATTTAAATCAACAGAAATGAAAATTGCAGAGCATGTTTTAAGTAAAATAAATCAATTAGAACCAGCAATAGCTAAATTAACTGATGAAGAGCTAAAAAATAAAACTATTGAATTTAAAGAAAGAATTAAGCTAGGCGAAACTCAGGATGATATTCGTCCAGAGGTTTTTGCAGTTTCAAGAGAAGCAACAAAAAGAATATTAGGTAAGCGTCCTTATGATGTTCAAATGATCGGTGGTATTATTTTGGATCAAGGATCTGTTGCTGAGATGAAAACAGGAGAAGGAAAGACTATTACTTCTATTGCTCCTGTTTATTTAAATGCATTAGCAGGGAATAGTGTTATTGTTTCAACTGTTAACGAATATTTAGCTGAACGTGATGCAGAAGAAATGGGACAAGTATTTAAATTTCTTGGTTTAAGTGTTGGGATTAATAAAGCTCAAATGCCTGCTAATTTAAAAAGAGAAGCTTATTCATGTGATGTTGTTTATTCGGTTCACTCAGAACTTGGTTTTGATTATTTGCGTGATAATATGGCTATGTCAAAAGAAGAAAAAGTTCAAAGAGGACTTGATTATATTCTTTTAGACGAGGTTGATTCAATATTGATCGACGAAGCTAAAACACCTCTTATTATTTCGGGTGGCGATCAAGAAGAAAGCACAATGTATAAAATATCTGATTTATTTGTTAGAACATTAAATCATAATGATTATTTTATTGATGAAGAAACAAAATCAGTTTATTTAACAGATGAAGGTATTGAAAAAGCAAACAAATATTTTAATTTTAAAAATTTATATGATTTAGAAAATTCTGAATTAGTTCACCGCATTCAAAACTCTTTAAGAGCTCATAAAGTAATGAAATTAGATGTTGAGTATATTGTTCGTAATGATAAAATCGAATTAGTTGATTCCTTTACTGGTCGTATTATGGAAGGTAGAGCTTATTCTGAGGGGTTACAACAAGCAATTCAAGCAAAAGAAAGAGTTGAAATTGAATCAGAAACTAAAACTTTAGCTACAATTACATATCAAAACTTTTTTAGATTATTTAAAAAAATAAGTGGAATGACCGGTACTGCTAAAACAGAAGAAAAAGAATTTATCGATATTTATAATATGCGTGTTAATGTTGTTCCTACTAATAAGCCAATTGTTAGACTTGATGATAAGGATGAAATATATGTCGATATGCATTCGAAATGAAAAGCTGTTGTTAAAGAAGTAAAAAGAGCATACCAAAGAAAACAACCAATTCTAATTGGAACTGCACAGGTTGAAGATTCCGAAGTATTACATGAATATTTATTAGAAGAAGGTATTCCACATACAGTTTTAAATGCTAAACAAGATGCCTCAGAAGCAGAAATTATTTCAAGAGCAGGAGAAGCAGGAGCAGTAACAATTGCTACAAATATGGCTGGCCGTGGAACGGATATTAAACCAACCAAAGAAGCTATAAAAAATGGCGGTTTATATGTTTTAGGAACTGAAAAAGCAGAATCACGTCGTATTGATAATCAATTGAAGGGGCGTTCTGGACGCCAAGGAGATATCGGATATACAAAATTCTTTTTATCTTTAGATGATCAACTTATTTTAAGATTTTCATTACAAGATAAATGAAAAGAAATATTTAAGGAATACGGTTCAAATCCGATTCCTGGAGAACAAATTAGAGCAGCATTTTTAGCTGCTCAAAAGAAAATTGAAGGGTTTAATTACGATAGTCGTAAAAGCGTTTTAAATTTTGATGATGTTATTAGACAACAAAGAGATTTAATTTATGAACAACGTGATCTTATTTTAAACAGAGATGATTTAGGCTCGATAATTCGTAAGATGTTTCAAGTCACAATTAACCAAATTATAAATAATCCCTATTTCTTTAAGAAAAATGATTCTATGGATTTTGAAACATTAGTTAATTATTTAAATGATGGTTTTATGAGATTAACTGATTATCAGTTTGAATTAAATGAGCTTAAAAAAATGGACAAAGAAGAGCTTTTTTCACATATTTTTTCAGTTTGAAATAAGCAATACGATATTTTAAGACAAAATATGGTTGATAAATTTGGATTATCTTCTTTAGCAAACAGTGAAAGAAATATTATTTTAAAAGTATTTGATGAATCTTGACAAGAACATATTAATGTTATGGACAAATTGCGCCGTAGTACTCACTTAGTTCAATATGCTCAAAAAAATCCATACCAAATTTATACAAAATTAGGTTCAAAAAAATTTAAGGAATTAACAGATAAAATAGCTATTGAATGCTCAGTTAATTTATTAAATAATTATGATGCACTCCCTTCATCTAATAGTCAGATTGAATTCCCATGACTAAATAATTCATTAGACACTAATAATTTAGAAAAAAGTCTTGAAAATTTAAATGATTTTATTAATTTTTTACTTGAAAATGAAAAAAGTAACCTAATAGCACAAAATAAAACCGACGAAGAAATAAATAAAATTTTAGAATCTAAAAAACAAGATATTTTAAAAGAATTTAAAATTAAACTTGAAACAGTTTTAGAAGAAAAAAATAAATAAAAACCAAGTTTTTAAATAAGATCTTGGTTTTTATTTATCATATTTTCAGTAATTATTAATATAAAAATCCACAGCTTTTTGTAAAATTTTTCGATTTGCATCATGAGTAATTTTATTAATTAACGCATCATTAACTAAAACTCATTCAACAACATCAATTTCGCCAGGTCTATTTTTTAAATCAAAATTAATAGGTTTACCTAGGAAAAAAATTACTTCCTTTGAAATATTAAAAAACGGCGAGTAAACATTTTTTTCTCTAAAACCTTCAAGAATTTCTATATCAACATTTGTTTCTTCTTTTACTTCTCTTAAAGCTGTTTCAATTTCAGTTTCATTTTTTTCAACATGTCCTTTTGGGAATGTTCAATGCCCCGCTGTTTGTTGAACTAATAAAACATATAGTTTAGATTCAATATTTTTTAGAACAATAGCACCACAAGATTTTTCGTATTTCATAATTAAATTAATTTCCTTTTTTTAATAAAAATATTTATTGATAATAAAGACATAAGATTAAGAATTATTATAGAATTTAAAACAATCATAGTTATTTTAATTGAATTAAATAGATTTAAATTTTTATTAGCACTTAAATTAATTTTGTTTAATTCCTTATTTAATGAGTTAAATACTGAATTAAAAGTAAAAATTAATATTATAAACAAACCGGCTAATAATGTTAAAACGATTATTAAAATAAATTCTGCTCTGAGTAATTTTTGGATCTTAAAATAACTTCTTTCTTTATATATTTTTAAAAAACTAAATGGAATAAGCACAAGAATAATTACAGATAATATACTTAAAATTATGAATAAAATAAATATATTTTTTGAGGTATTTTTTTTAAAAAAAGAAATAGCTATTAACTCAAAAATGATTATAAATAATGAAATAATAGTTAATATAAAAAAAGTAAAAAAATTTTTTTTATTAATATTGTTTATTACCTTTTCTACTTTGTTCATACTTTTATTATTATATACTTAAAAATAACGTTTTATTTTATTAAAATAAATAATACTAATAAAAAATGCTTTTGCATTCTTTAGAATGTTTAATTTGGTAAAATATATTTATATTTTAGGAGGTATATAATGTCGCTTGAAAAAAAATATTTAGCATTATACCGTCAATACCGCCCAAAAAAATTTGAAGATGTTTATGGACAAGAACATATAATAAATACACTTAAAAATATTATTAGTGAAAATAAAATAACTCATGCATATTTATTTTGTGGGCCACATGGAAATGGCAAGACTTCAACGGCTAAAATTTTTGCGAATGCAATAAATTGTTCTCATCGTACTTCTGAAAGTCCATGTAACAGCTGCATTGAAAACATTGATCAAAATATTGATATAATTGAGATTGACGCGGCTTCAAATACTGGAATTGATGATATTAGAGAATTAAAAGAAAAAATAAAGCATTTGCCCACTGTCGGAAAATATAAAATATATATTATTGATGAAGTGCATATGCTTTCTAAAAGTGCTTTTAACGCTCTTTTAAAAACCTTAGAGGAACCTCCTAAACATGCAATTTTTATTTTAGCAACAACCGACCCACAAAAAATTCCATTGACAATTTTAAGTAGAGTGCAAAGATTTAATTTTAAAAAGATTGATAAGCATATATTAGTTAAACAACTTGCATATATTTTTGAAAAAGAAAATATTAAGGCTAGCAAAGACGCAATCGAATTGTTAGTTACTTTAGGAAATGGTAGCTTTCGTGATACTTTAAGTATTGCTGATCAAATTGCCATTTATTGTGCAAATAAACAAATTGAAAAAGAGGATATTGAAAAACTATTTGGAATTGTTGATTTTGAAAATATATGATACATAGTAAAAGCTATATTTGAAAATCAACATAATTTAGTGATTGAAAAACTCAATTATTTAATTGATAATGGAGCTAGTGTTGAAAAAATTTCATTGCAAATTTTTAAAACTTTAAAAGATTATGCAATTTTAAAAAAGACAAATGATTCAAACTTATTAGAATATGTTAAAAAAGAAAAATTAGACGAGTTAAAAATTGATGATGATAAATTATTTAAATATATTGAAATAATCCAAAATGCAATAAAAGATTTACAAAATTCTGATATTCCTAAAGAAATTCTTGAACTTTATTTATTAAAAATGTCTTCATATAAAAACAAAGAAACAGAAATTTTTGTAAAAAATGAATATAAATTAGTAACTAATGAAGATAATATAATTTTAGAATCTGAAGCAACTGAAGAAGATTTTCAAATAGTTAATAATATTCCTGAAAAGGAATTTAAAAATAGTAATCATAAACAATTCAATTCAATATTTAATTTGTCAAATATATCAAATTCAAATCCAATAAGAAATAATCAAGTTTTAAATGAAACCAATAAAGAGTTAGATGATTTAGGAGTTAAAGAAGTTAATATTAATAATATACTTGAAAAAACATCTGAAATATTAATAGCTGAAACAACAAAAGAATACGAAAATGATGATTTATTAAATGAAATTATCACCTCTGAGTTTAATAGTGATTTAAATTTAGAAAAAACAGCACAGATTATTAAACCTGAATTAGATCAAGAAGATGTTAATTCATTAGCATTTATTTATCAATATATAAAGAACGATTTATATGGTTATGGTAAAAAATCTAGCTTAGATTTAGATACGATGTATTATCACATGATTAATCAAAGAATTAATAAACAATACGAATATTTAAAAGATTTATTATTCGGATTTAAGATTTTTTTAAGTTTGGAGAATTTAATAGTTTTTAAATCAGATGATATTTTAAAAATTCATCAATTTAATTTAAAAAGAAATGATGAAGATTTTATTGAGGCGATTAATAGCATATTTGATAGATATGTTAATGTTGTGGCAATTACAAAACCGCAAATTGATAAGGCAATAGAATATTGCAAGGCAAATTGAAAAAATAAAAAGAATGAGCAAATTCAAATGATTGAATTACCTAGTTTAGAAAAGTATAAAAACAAACTTGATCCAAATTATGAATATGCTAAAAAAATATTTGGTGATATTGTTAAAGAACCCAAAAAATAGGAGATGAAAGATATGAATATAAATGAAATGTTAAAAAACGCTAAAAGAATTCAAGCAGAAATTGAAAAAGATGAAAAAATTATTGAAAAACAAGTTTTCGTTGTTGAAAAACAAGGTATTAAGGTGACGATGACTGGTGAAAGAAAAATAACAGAAATTATTATTAATGAAGCTTTAATTGACCCCGAAGATCCTGAATTAGTTCAAGATTTAGTTATGTTAGCTGTTAACGAAGTTCTAGAAGAAATAGCGACAGCATATGATAAAATTGGTGATAAATATTCAAATAGTGGGATGCCATTTTAATGAATATTGAATTAAAAGAAAAAATAATTGAGGCACTAAATAAAATTCCTAGTGTTTCAAAAAGACAAGCAAATAGGATTATTACTTTCTTTTTAGAAAGCAATAAGGATTTTAGTAAGACATTATTTAATGATATTTTATCTTTAATAAATGAAACAACTAAATGTCAGCTATGTTTATCTTATTCTGTCAATGAGATTTGCAGCATTTGCAAGGATAAAACAAGAGCTAAAAAATTATTTGTTGTTCAAGATAGTCAAGATATTGAAAAAATCGAATCTTTAGATATTGAAAAAGGAAAATATTTTGTTTTTCAAAATTTAATTAATTTAAAAAAGATTGATGACCTTACTTTAAAAAAGATTGACTTATTTTTAGAAATTGTAAATAATTTTAATGAAATTATTTTTGCTCTAAGTACGGATTTAAATGGTCAAGTAACAACGAAGTATCTTGAAAAAAAGATTAAAGATAAATTTAAAAATAAAAATATTTATCAGCTATCAATTGGAATTCCATTTGGGATGTCAATTGAATCAATTGATCCTATTTCTTTAAAACAATCAATTCTAAATAAAAAAAATATTAATTAATTTATGTTTAAAATAGGTGGTGTTATTTTATGTTTAATAAAAAAGGAAAATTTATAGCATTTGAAGGTATGGACGGCTCAGGAAAAACTACGATTATTCAAATGTTAAAAAATGAGTTAATTACAAAGAATTTGATTGAAAATTTTGTTTTCACAAGAGAACCAGGCTCTGCTTTTTCAAAAGAAGCTGAAAAAATTAGACAATTAATTTTAGATAACGAAAACTCTTTTAGTTCAATGGTTGATGCCCTACTATTTGCTACAAGTCGGCGTTTAAATTTAGAGAAAGGTATTTGACCAGCGTTGGAAGAAAATAAACATGTAATCACTGACCGTTATACAACATCATCTTACGTTTATCAGGGTTTGCTTGGAGATACTGGGCTTGAAAATGTTGAGATAATAAATCAAATTGCTACTAAAAAAACTGAGCCTGATTTTGTTATATTTTTTGATTTAGAACCATCTATTTCGGTCGAAAGAATAACTAAGATGCGTGAAGGTATGGACCGTTTAGAAACATCTGATATTTCTTACTATATTTCTCTAAGAGAATCATATAAAAAAGTTATTGCCAAAAACCCCGAAAGATACCGCGTGATTGATGCTAATTGTTCAATTATAGAGTTATTTAATAAAGTTATGGATATTTTAAAAAGTGAGAATGTTTTATAATGATTAATTCAATTTTTAAAAATATTATTGATAATTCGCTTAAACAAAATAAATTAAGTCAAGTTTATTTATTTTCATCAAAAAATATAAAAAATTTTGATGAATATTTTTTATATTTTATAAATTCTGTTAACGATGAAAAATTTAATTCTTTAAGTGAAATAAAATTTGGCGATCTTTATTTTTTTATTGATGGAAAAAATGAAATAATTGATAAACAATCAATTTTAGATTCAATCAAAGAAACACAAGAAACCTCAATTATTTCAAAAAATAAGAAAAAAATATTAATAATAAATAATATTGAAAACGGTACACAACAATCGCTTAATAGTCTTTTAAAATTTTTAGAAAATCCACCATTTAACACGATTATTATTATGTCATGCAATTTTATTACCCATGTTATTAAAACAATTAAATCTAGGGCATTTATTATTGAAATACAAAAATTATTAGATAAAGATGAAATCAATTTTAAACCATTTAAAAATTTTTTTATTATTAGTAATATTGAATATGATGAAAAAATAATTTCTTCTTTTACATCTTTGGTTACTTCTTGTATTAATTCATGCAAAAAACCTTTTGAATTCTTAAAAAACTTAATTGAAGTTTTAAATTACAACAATAAGAAAATAATTTTAGATTTTTTGATTTTAGTTTTTTTAGATATTTATAAGATAATAAATGACATTAATGATTTGAGTATTTTGAATGAATATAAAATAAATAAAAAATCATTTGCCGAAATTTCAGTAGTTGACATCATTAATACTTTAAAAGAAACAAAACAAAATTTAAACAATTCAGCTAATTTTAATTTACAAAAAAGTAATTTATTATTAGAATTGGAGAAATATTATGGAATTTAAACTTTTTATTATTGGAACTCCAATAGGCAACTTAGAAGATATTAGCTTTCGCGCAATTAAAACATTGAAGACTTCGGATATTATTCTTTGCGAAGATATTAGAACTAGTCAAAAACTTTTAAAACATTATGAGATTAATAATAAACAATTAATTGCATATCATAAATTTAATGAAAAACAATTAGCAACTAAAATAGTCAATTTAATATTAAAAAATAAAGTCGTTTCTTTAATTTCTGATGCTGGAATGCCATGTATTTCTGATCCTGGATTTAATTTGATTACTGAATGCAAAAAGAATAATATTTTTGTGGATATAATAGGTGGACCCACCGCTTTTGTTCACGCTTTCATAAAATCTAATTTTGGTTCGACATTTACTTTTTTAGGTTTTTTAAAAGATAAGAGTGGTGAGCGTTGTAATCAATTAAAAAAACTAAGTGAGGGCATTTATGTTTCTTATGTGTCACCACATAAATTAATTAGTACTTTAAATGATTTTGCAAATGTTTTTGATAATGAAATTGATTTATATTTATGTAAGGAATTAACAAAATTATATGAAAGTGATTATTCTGGTAAACCACTTGAAATAATTGAACAATTAGAAAACAATATTAAAGGTGAGTTTGTTTTGGTATTTTCAATTAAAAAACAAAAACACATAAAAGTTAATAAATATGAAAATAAAAACCGGGTTTTATAAATCCGGTTTTAATATTTATAATTTTTAAAAACAATTAATTGTTGGTTTTAGCAACAAATGCATCTAAACGGCTAGCTTTTCTTGCACCATTGTTTTGGTGTAAAACACCTTTTGAGACAGCTTTATCAATTTCATGGTGTGCTTTAGCAACTAAATCAGCTGTTTTTTCATCTTTCGATTGTGCAGCTAGTTTTGCTTTTTTAATTGCTGTTTTAACAGTTGATTTAATAGCTGAATTACGAGCGTTAGCTTTTTCGTTAGATAATATTGCTTTTTGTTTTGATTTTATATTTGCCATTTTTTTGCCTTTCTTGCTAAAAATTAATTAGCATACATAATTTTACATAAAAAAAACATTTTTTTTATATTTAAGTTAGATTTTTTATATTTTAAAATAAAAAATATTTAATTTTCTTTTTTATTTTCTTAATAAAATATTTATAGTATGAAAAATCCTGATTCAATCTTAGAAAAGATTATAGATAATAAAAAATATACGATTCATATATTTTTTAAAAATTCAAAACATGTTTATTTGACATACAATGATGGAATATTTATTGTTACAGGTTCCGTTGTTAATATTTCAAGTAAAAAATTTCAGGATTTTTTAATTAAATCAATGTCTAAAATCATTAAAAAAAATAATAAGATTAAACCTAATTTAGAATTTGATAAAAATAAAAAAACATTTTATTATTTTGGAAAGTTGGCAAGTTATCATGTAAAAAATAATAAAATTATTATTTCTAAAATCAATCAGTCTACTAATGAATATATTAATTTTTCTACTAAGGCTGAAAATTTAAAAATTGAGCTTTATATACGTAAATTTTTATATAAACAATTGATTGAAAAATTTAAAAAATTCACTAATGAAGCTTGTCTATTGATTAAAAAAACAAACTTAAATTTATTATTTTTTATAAGAAATAAAAAAAGTTCATGAGCTTCTATATCTGTTTTAAAAAACAAAATTTTTATATGTTCTGATTTAATATTTTTTTCTGATGAGATAATTAAATATGTAGCATATCATGAAATTTGTCATTTAATACACCAAAACCATTCAAAAGAATTTTGAAATTTATTAAAACAATTTATTCCAGATTATAAAGAAAAAAGAAAAAAACTAAATAATCATATTTTTGAATAAAGGATAAAAAATGAATGAAGAAAATAAAATAGAACCACAATTAATAATCATTATATGTGTTTTATCTTTAGTATTAGCAACTATTTTGTTAACAATTATTCTTTTAATAGTTAAGCGTTGTAAGAAAAAAAGATTAGAAAAACAAAAAAAATTAGAAAATAAAGAAATAATCGATATAGATTCTGAATTAAGAAATATAAAGAAATTTATGCCAAATTCTGAAGTTATTAACGATAATCAATATCAATTGCCTAATAATTTAAATTTTAAATCTGGAAAAATACTTATTAATAAGTATGGCTTATTTGTGATAAATGAATTTAATGAAGATTGAAAATTAATTGAAGGCGACTTTAATAATAGAGAGTGAACAATAAGTAATAATAATATAAAATCAGAAATAAAGAATTTATTTTGAGATTTAAAAAGTAATATAGAATTCATAATTCCTATATTACCCAAAAACGTTCCTATTATAGGGCTTTTTGTTTTTGGTAAAATAAAGGAATTTGATATAAATAATTGTCCAGAATATATTCTTTATTCAAATGTAAGTGATTTGTGTAATACAATGTTCCAAATTAAAAAAAGCTTAAAACCTATTATTTCAGTTGAAAATATATCAAAAATATCAGAACTTTTAAAAAATAAAATTTTAAAATAAATTAATTTAAATTCAATCTCTGTTCAATATATTGCAAGAGATTGAATTTTTTTATCAAAATATGTAAAATTACAATATTTTTCAATAAAAAACGATTTATTTTTCAATATTATGTTTTTTTTAACGATTTAAAGTAATTTACTTTATAATTTCAATATAAATGTATTATAAAAATAGGAGAAATTATGGCAAAAAGTTCATTAGAAAAATTTTATATCTCTGAAAAATTTGATGAAAATAGAAATATAACATTTAATTTTAAAAAAGCTAACCAAAAGATTTCAGGTAATTTTAAAGAATTTGTCGATGCTCTTCAAGAATTTATTAGAATTAGCGAAAAAACCAAAAATGAAACTCGTGTATGATTCCACCGTGATGGAGCATATCGTGGAAGTGTTAATATTGATAAAGCTCGTATTATAGTAGAGAAAGTTATGGCTGAAAATGTCGTAAGTGAAGAAGCTATTGCATATATCGAAAAAGAAGAATTAGTTGATAAACCAACACCAGCTAAAAAATCATCAGTATCAGTAAACGATTTAAATACTGAAGCTCAAAAAACAACATTCTTTGTAGAAAATGCTTCAATGAGAAAAGCTTCTCAAATTTCAGCAATGGACATTAAATCAGAATCAAAATATACAACTATAATTGAAAAAATATCACAAGTTGATAATACAGTAGTTGTAACATATCATTTAGAACATGGTGAAAAAACATCAAAATCTTTTGATTATGTAATTACTGGATTTGCTTTATTATCATGTGCTTGCAGATCTCGTTCATCATCAATTTATGGAAAATCAAGAGAAGAAAGAAGAACATTTTGAACAATCTTTACAATTTTAACATTGTTAATTATTACAAACATAGTTCTTATTGTATTACGTCTAACAGAAAAAATTTAGTTATAAGCTATTTTAATTTAAAAAAGACAGAAAGTTAAATCTGTCTTTTTTAAATTATTTTAATCCCCTTTTTAATAATAAAAGCTTTTGTAAAAATTCTTCTTTTGTATATATGTTAGTTTTTTCTGATCCATATTCTCTAACAGCTAGTTTATTATTTTCTATTTCTTGTTTACCAATTATAATAATAAATTTTGTTTTTTGAATTTGAGCATCACGAATCTTTTTATTGACTCTTTCATTTCTTAAATCAATATTTACATTAATATCTCAATCTATGAATTCATCATATAATTTTTTACAGAAATCATTTTGATCATTTGAAATTGGTAATATTGTAACTTGTCTTGGACTTAGTCAATAAGGTAGTACACCTTTTGTTTGTTCTAAAAGAGTTGCAATAAATCTTTCATATGTACCAATTAATCCACGATGAATCAAAACCGGTCTTTCAAATTCTTCATTGTCATTAACGAATTTCATATCAAATCTTTGAGGTAATAAGAAATCAAGCTGTAATGTTGACATTGTAATAATTCTATTAAGAACTGTTTTAACCTGAAAATCTACTTTTGGGCCATAAAAAGCAGCTTCACCAATAAATTCTTTATATTCAATATTTAATTCTTTTAGAACTTCTCTTAAATCATTTTCAGCTTTATTTCACATTTTATCATCGTTAAAAAATTTTTCATTGTCATTAGGATCTCTTAAGGATAATGAAACATGATCAATTTCAATTTTAAAATCTTTTAAGGCAGTTAAAATCATTTTGTATAAATGTTTAAATTCATCCTTAATTTGATCTTGTCTTACAAATATATGACCTTCTGTTAAATCCATTGATCTAACTCTTTCAAGGCCTGATAAAGCTCCTGATTTTTCATAACGATATAATCTTGATTGTTCAGAATAACGAATTGGGAGATCACGATATGAACGTCTTGTTGAGTTAAATAAAATAATATGATGTGGGCAAGTCATTGGACGTGCTACAAGCAACTCATTATCCATTTTAATCGGTTTAAACATTGTATCTTGATAATGATCTCAATGGCCACTTAATTCATATAATTTTTTTTCTCCAAAATGAGGTGTTAAAACTTCGGTAAATCCAAATTTTTTATCTAATTTTAGTACATATTTCTCAATAGCATTATGTATTTTCATTCCGTCTTCAAGTCATATTGGAAAACCTTGACCGCAAAGATTGTTAAACATAAAAATATTTAGGTCTTTACCTACTTTACGATGATCTCTTTCTTTTCTTTCTTCTAGAATTTCTAAATATCTATCTAATTTTTCTTTAGTTTCTCAACTTGTTCCATAAATTCTAGTTAACATTTTATTATTTGAATCACCTCTTCAATATGCACCAGCAGTTGAAAGTAGTTTAAAGTGTTTTATTTCTTTTGTATTTTCAACATGACCACCAGCACATAAATCAGTAAAAAGAATTTCATTTGTTTTAGGATGAATAAATTGAAAAAATGTAATTTCTTTTCCTTGTTTATAAAATTCATCATACAATTCTTTTTTATAAGGTTGATTTTCAAAAGAAAAAAAGCTTTGATCAACTTGTCTACTTTCATACCCGTTTTCAGCAAGTTTTTTCATTAATTTTTCAATTTTGGGTAGGTCTGATTCTAAAATAGGATTTTCAAATTCGAAATCGTAATAGAAACCTTCTTCTATTGCAGGACCAATAGCTAATTTTGTATTAGGATATAATTTTAAAATTGCTGCTGCTAATAAATGACTTGTTGAGTGATTTAGTTTATTGTTTGCTTTCATTATAATAATCCTAGACCTTTCATTAGTTTTTTAAGGTTAAATGAAGCTATTTTTTTTGCTTTTTCTGCTCCGATTTTTGCTTGTTTTTCAACTTCATTAATTGCTAATTTGTATTTTTTTTGAATATTTATTAAGAATTCTTTAACAATTTCAGCAACTTCTTGTTTTAATTCTCCATAGTTTTTATTTTGGAAAAATGATACTGTTTGCTCAAGACTAATATTTTTTAATGAAGAATAAATAGTTAGTAAATTTTTAATTCCTGGTTTATTATCTGATAAATATATTTTTCCTTCAGAATCCGTTACAGCCTTCATTATTTTTTTGTATGCAACTTCAGGATCATCAAGTAAATATATTGAAGCTTTTTCGTTTGCATCTGATTTTGACATTTTTTTAGTTGGATCAACTAAAGACATTATTTTAGCACCAACTTCAGGGATATATGGTTCAGGCACCTTAAAATTAATGTTAAACTTATTATTTATTCTTTGAGCTAAATTTCTTGTTAATTCAACGTGTTGCTTTTGGTCTATCCCAACTGGTATTAAATCAGCGTCGTAAAGTAAAATATCACCAGCCATTAGAGTAGGATACATAAGTAAACCAGTAGGAATTGTTTCCATTCCATTAGCTGTTTTAACTTTTGAAGATTTATCCTTAAATTGTGTCATTCTTGATAACTCACCAATCGTTGTGTTTGTTAATATTAATCAATTCATTAAGCCATGTTCCATGACATCTGATTGAAAGAACAAAGTTGACTTATTAACATCAATTCCACAAGCCATAAATAATGCAAAAATATTTTTTTTATTTTCATTTAAAATTTTTGGATCAATCGGAAGCGTTAAAGCGTGTAAGTCAGCAATAAAAATATAGCTGTCATATTCATTTTGTAGTTTAACCATATTTTTAATAGCTCCAATGTAATTAGCTAGGGTTAATTTTCCTGTTGCAGTTATACCACTTAATACTCTTTTTTTATTCACAATTACTCCTTAAAAATTTAAAATAAAATTCATTTATAAATTTTATTACTTTTTTAAAAAAATAATTCTATATTAAATAATTTATTATTTAATCAACATTATTTATTTTTTATTTTCTAAACAGTAATTTTCTTTTTAAAATCAGTTTAGAACGTAAAAAAATATTAAAAATTTAATTTAAATTTGTAATTTTTTAGTTTATGTTTATATAAAAGATTAATTTTATATTTTAAAATTAAATATTTAAATTAAAATATAATTTAAAAGTATAAAAATTGTTTTAGAAAGGTTTTTAAAATGAATAGCAAAAATAAGGCTTTATATATTATTTTAATAATAGTTACTTTAGGTTTTATTATAATTTACTGACAAAAAAAATATAGACAATCAAAAATAAAAAATTATTTATCAAAGAACACTAAATTAGATTT
The DNA here is from genome assembly GCF_000828855.1 of Metamycoplasma canadense. Lineage (NCBI taxonomy): Bacteria > Bacillati > Mycoplasmatota > Mycoplasmoidales > Metamycoplasmataceae > Metamycoplasma > Metamycoplasma canadense. The sequence goes on from NZ_AP014631.1 coordinate 506,685, forward strand.
TGATTTTGAAACATTAATTAAATATTTAGGTGGAAAAGATAATATTGAAAATGTTTCATCGACTCATAAGATTTTAAAGATTAATTTTTTAAATAGAGATAAACTTAGCATTTTAAAATTAAAACAATTAAATGGAATAAGTGGCTTGACTATTCAAAGTAAAAGCATTTCTTTAGTTGTTGGAAATACAGCAAAACATATTGAAGAATTAATTAATGGAGCAAAATAAAATGAGCGTAAATAATAACATAAAATATCAAACATTAATGGCTAATTTATTAAATATTGATAATTTAGATTCATCTTTATTTAGTTCTGTGGATAATGAAAAATTTTTTGATGTTTTAAAAAATTTTGGTGAAGAAACATTTGATAAAATATATAAAAATTTTGATATTCATTGTGTATTAACTGAAGTAGCTAATAGAAATATTGCTCAACAGGTTTCACAAGCAAAAAATAAAACCGAAGTAATACAAATTTTTAAAGATTTTAATAAAAAAATCGATGAAAATATCTTTAAAATGTTGACCTCAAATTTTGAGAAAGCTAGAAATTTAATTATTGCTAATCAGGAAACTGAGTTTCAAAAATCAATAGTAAAATGAAAAAAAATATTGAATAAAGCTCAAAATATTAATATTGAAACCAATATTTGACCATTACATATTGGGTTTTTTTATATTTCAATAAAAACAGAAAATAAAACAATATATGCCCCACTTTTTTTTAAAGAAATCGTAATTGAAGTCACAAATTCATTAGTTTATTTACATTCCAATTCTGATATTAGATTAAATAGTAAGTTAGTAACTTTTTTAAACCAAGAAGGTTTTTCATTAAATGTTGATTCATTCGATTTTAGTAATTTATCAATTGAAAATGTCTTTAAAAAAGTTAAAGAAACATGGTCTCCTTTATTTAATATTCCTGAAACATTAAAAGAAGGCATTTTGAATTTAACTGTGGAAAATATTAAAAATTCAGCAATAGAATTTCATCCAGGAATTGTTTTAGGTTTTTATAATGTGTCATCTGGTTATTTATGAAATCAAATGAAAAAAATTATTGAAAATAATGAATTTGATTCTATTTTAAATCCTAATTTTAATAAAAATTTATATCGTGAAAAAGTTAATAGAGTTATTTTTGATAATAAATTTAAACTATTTAAAATCCAAGAAACAAATTTTTCACAAGATGTTGCAACAATTTCGTCGTTATATCAGGATACAATAATTTGAGGTCCGCCGGGAACTGGAAAATCTCAAACTATTTCTAACTTAGTGACTAATATAATTGCAAGAGGATATACCGCTTTGGTTGTTAGCCAAAAAAAAGCTGCCTTAGATGTTTTAAAAAATAGAATGAAAAAATTATCAATATTTTGTCTTTTTGCTTTGAATGATAAAAATTTACGCCAAGAAAAATTTTATGAACCATTAAGGGAATTTATTCATTTATTAGAAAACTTTCAAACTTCAAAAAAAGAAGACGGTTTTAGCGTCTTTAGCGACGAAGACGAAGCATATGTTGATAATGTTAATTTAATTATACAAACTCCTAATTTAGATAATATAATTAACTTTTACAGCGGGGTGATGAATGGAAATTTTACAATTGATACATATCAAAAATTAAAACTTTTGGATCAAAATTTAAAATATAATATCAACGCCGATTTTAAAAATATAAAATCAATAATTAAAGCATTATATGAAATTAATTATGGTAAAAAACATTCATTTTTTACAATTACTCCAAAAATAATAAAAAAAATGGCAGAAATTTTAGTTGCTGATGATAATTTATCAACGATCAACATTGATGAAGCCTTAAAATATGTTAATAAAGTTACTTTTGAGGAAGTCGATCGGTTTAAAGAAGAATATAAGAAAATTTTAATAAATAAAACTGAATATTTAAATGATGACCGTACTTTAGTAAGAATGCTGCTTGAAAAAACATTTGAAAAAATGAGTAGTTTTAATGATGAACAAAAATCATTGTACACATCTTTTGCTATGGCAATTAGAACAGGACATTTAAAGCCATATAAGTTTTTTCATAAACATAAAGAAATGATAAAACTATTATTTCCTATTATTGTTACAACTCCTGAACTTGATTTATCTATGTGAAAAAAAGAAGAATTCGATTTTGCAATTTTGGATGAATCTTCGCAAATGTTTATTGAAAAAGGCATCCCAATTTTATATTTAGCAAAAAGAAAAATTTTAGCTGGTGATAGCCAACAAATGCAACCAACCAGATGATTTTCAGCTACATATAATTTTGATGATGAAGATGATTTTGCAAGTATTGAATCGCTTCTTGATTATGCGAGAGCCAGAGGTGTTTATTCGATATTATTAGATAAAAACTATCGTTCAAAAAAAGCAACATTAATGACTTTTTCTTCAAAACATTTTTATGAATCAAAATTAGATGTTATTGATAATTATGAACTTTCACTATCGAATGAAAAAGCTATTGAAGTTTTTCAAGTAGATGGACAATGGGATAATAGTATGAATGTTGCTGAAGGTAACAAGGTTATTGAGCTTGCAAAAGAAAATTTATCAAAATACAATAAAATAATAATTTTGGTATTCAATGTTAAACAACAAGAGTATTTAGTTAATAAAATTTTTGGTAATGATCCAATATTAGAAGAAGCCTTGACAAATGATAAAATTGTTTTAAAAAATATTGAAAATATTCAAGGTGATGAAGGTGACTTGGTTATTATGTCAGTCGTATATGATAAAAATACATCTTTATACAACACATATGTAGCAAGAAAAGGCGGAAAAAATGCTTTGAATGTAGCAATTTCAAGAGCAAAAGAAAAAATATTTGTTGTTAAATCAATTTATGCAGATGATGTTGAAATAACAGAACGATCAACAACTGATATGATTATGTTTAAAGAATGACTAAAATTTTTAGATTTACCACTATATAAACAAAAAAATTATTTAGATAAACCTGATGATTTATTAGCAACTAAAGTTATTGTGATGCCAGAAGATATCAAATTTAAAATAGATGTACTTGATGAACTAAGAAAATTACTTGATACAAATAATTTAGAATTTCAAACCAATTATCCAGTTGGTACTAAATCAATTGATATTGTTTTAATTAATAAAGTAACAAAAAAACTTGTACAAGGTTTTATATTAGATAACTTTGCTTATAAAAATGATTACCGTAAATATTTAATTTTTAAAGATAATATTAATTTTTTAGAATCTAAAGAATACCCAATTATTAAAATTACTGAAATTGAATGACCAATTATGAAAGAAAAAATATTTTCATATGTAAATTCATTGATACAAAATGAAGAAAATGAAATAAAATCTTTTGATATTTTAAATTCTAATGAAGAAAATAAGAATGATAGTTTTTTAAAAACAAAAGAAATAGAAGTTAAAAATAACAAGATTTTATTTGAAAATAATATGAATAATTTAAATCTAGAAAAGCAAATAGATCTTAAAAATGAAAACGAAATGAATGAATCTAAAAAAATATTAGAAAATATAAGCGAAGACGAAATAGATGATTTTTATGTCGAAGAAGAAGAAAATCATTTATTAACTTTAAACGAAATAAACGAATTTGAGCATGATTTAAATATTAGTGAAGATAAATCAATTGAATCAGAAATAATTGACACAATGACTGATGATTTTAAAACACAAGAAATTTCATTTGATGAACAAAATAAAGATTTAGAAACCTTTATAAAAAGTGAAGATAATGAAGAACCTGAGGATATTGAAAGTATTAATAAAAACTTATCTAGAGAAGTTTTTGAATTAGAATCAGAACCTGAAAATAAAAACGATTTTATACCTTTAAATATAATTGAACCTAAAAAAGAAAATAAAGTAAGTGTTACAGCAGAAGAAGAAACCTTATATAAAACTTTAGAATTTAGTATTGATGATGTTTTGCAAAAAACAAAAGACGAATTAACAATTAGTAAAACAATTGAACAAACAACTGAAATTGAAAATTTTGACTTTAGATTAATTGATGATCTAAAAATTAATGAAGATATAAATCAAGAAACCGAAGAGAAAAATTTTGGTTTTTCTGAATTAAATCAAGAATTAAAAGAAGATAATAATCAAGTAATTGAAAATGATATTGACTTTGAAACTCAAGAAATTTCAATAAATAATACTAAGAATGAAGATAAAACAAAAACAATGGAAATAGAAAAACTTCCATTATTTAATGAACAATCAGCTGAAAAAATTATTGAAGATTTTAGTTTAGTAGATAAAGAAGAAAAGACAACAGAGTTTGAAATTGGAGAATAATTTTGAAAAAAAATAAGAAAAAACTGGATATTGATTGAGAAGATTCGATTGATAAGGATGTAAGCCCGGAAGACCAATTAAAACATAAAAAACATGCTATTGCAGCAGTTAAATCAAAAAAAATAAGAAAAATATTATTTTGATCTATCTCCTTATCAGCACTTGTTGGAATAGCAGGGTTAACTATAGGAATACAATTAAGCAAACCTAAAAAAGCATTAATTTATTGATATAGTAAAATAAAAAAAATATCTTTTTATGATTTAAATAATAGCGATAATAATTTAATTAATATAAAAATAAATAAAAATCAAACAATTAAAGGGACACCAGAGTTTGTTCTTGGTGAAATTGCAAACAACAATAATAAGCAAAATTTTGATTATTTATTTAAAGAATATGCAACTTTAAATTTTTTAAAAAATAATATTAACGATTGAAATATTGAATATGAAAATTTTGTTATTGATAGTATTTCGAAAAATATTTTATTTACTGATTTAGTTTTTAAATTAAAAAATTCAAGATCTATTGAATTTGTTATAAGAAATTTTCCAATTAAAACATCAGATGAAACAGAAAAATATAATACAAATTCAATTAAACAAAAACAAAAACAATTTTCTAAAGAATTTATTAATAAAACAAAAAATAAACTTCTTTATAAACTATTTTTACCTATTGATATTAATGATAATTTTTCAGAAGATAGAATTAATAAATATAAAGAAGAAGTAAAAAAATATATATTATTATTCAATAAAAAAATAGAACAAGCTAAAAATAATTTTTATAGTTTAATAGATTTATCATGATATTTTAGTGAAATTTTTAAAATTAATGATATTGAATCTATAAGATTTGTTTCAAACTTTGTTACGGAAACAAATAATTTTTATTCTCCAATAATTTTTAGTTCACCAATTGAAATTAAAAATTTTGATAATGCTGATTGGAAAAAGAATTCATTTTTATCTTTTAAAGGAAAAATTCTTACATTATCAACTAATACTGAAAAATTTAAAGGAAAAAAAATTCAATATGGTATTTATATTGACCCAACTGAAGAAGAATTAGATTTTTCAGTTCCGCTATATTTCGATAAATTTAAAAAATAATATTAATTAATAATTAATCAAAAATGAATTAATAAACCTCAATTTTTGACAAATAAAAAATAAACTACTTTGTTTTTAAAATTAAGAGTTTATTTTTTATTTATATTAAATAAGTTCAAGATCTTTATTTTTTTGTCATGGAGATTTTTTGTTAATGTGATCAATAAATAAATTTCCTTGTAAATGATCATATTCATGTTGAAATACAATAGCTGTATAACCATTAACTTCATATCTTTTAATTTTTTTATCAAAGTATGAATAAGCTTCCATAATAATTCTTGAATATCTTGGCACATAACCTTCTTGATTTGGTCATGATTCACTAACACTTAAACATCCTTCGCCTTCAGAAATTGAAATTTTATGTTCAGAATGTCCTAATAATTTAGGATTTATTAATGCATCATTAAAAATTACATTATTGTTTGCATCGACTATTAAAATATAAAAAATGTTTTTAGGAATACCGTATTGAATAGCGGCGACACCAACGGCCGGTCTAAATTTTGTATTTGGTTTTTGACTATCATTAACATGATAAATCATTTTTTCAATCAATAATGTATCTTCACTTGTTAATGGAATTGGAACATCTTGTGATTTTTCTCTTAATATTTTTTCTGGTAATTGTACTAATTTTACGTCTTCAAATTTAAACATAAATAACATTATAATCGATAATTATTTAATTAAAATAATTTTTTTTGTTATTATTTAAATTAATATTATAAATATTTATATTTTAAAAAACGGAGATTACATAAATGGAAGACCCTAGTCCCTCACTGCACACTTTATTACCTTGGCAGTATGCTTTATTAATAGTTTCTTTAATTTTTTTACTTGTTTGTTCAGGTATTTTTTCAGCTACCGAAACAGCTTATACTTCCTTAACTAAGGCTAAAATTGAAACGATGGTTGAAAGAAAAGTTAAAGGTTATAAACTTATTGAAAAACAACATAATTTTTTTAATAGAACTTTAGGAACAATTTTAATTGCAAATAACTTAGTTAATATTGCTTCTTCTACTTTATTAGTATATGTTTTAACACAGGCCTTCGGAGCACCTAAGGCAGGTTTAGCCTCAATTATTTCAACAATTGTTATGACCCCAATCATAGTTTTATTTGCAGAAATAATACCTAAAATAATTGCTAAAACTAGAGCAGAAAAAACAATAATTAGTTTTTATTGATTTATTGAAATGTTGTATTGAATTTTTATTCCAATAACATTTCCTATATCAAAAATTGGTAAGAAAATTTATATTACAAATACTGAGGAAGATGTTAAGAATTTAATAAATATTGCTCAAGATGAAGGAGTTTTAGAAATTAATGAATCAGTGATGGCACAAAATGTTTTAGATCTAGATTCAACTAAAGTATCACAACATTACATTAAATTAAAAAATGTTGATTACATAAATTCTAAAGCAACAATGCAAGAAGCATTATTAATGTTTAAAGAAACAAATTATTCAAGAATACCTGTGGAAAAAGATGGTGAATTAATAGGTATTTTATTGCTTAAAGATATTTTCTTTTTACAAAGAGGAAATATTATGAATTATATTAAAACTGTTCCAAGAATTTCAGCTAATTCTTTATTATCGGTTGCTCTTGAAAAAATGCGTCAATCTCGTGCGCAAATGGCTTTTGTTACAGAAAGTAATAATGATTATAAGGCAATTGGAATTATAACTATCGAAGATATTTTAGAAGAAGTTGTAGGTGAAATATATGACGAACATGACAATGATGAACAAATATATGAAATAAGTTTAGAAAGATGTGAAGCAAAAGGTTCAGTATTGATGAAAACATTGTGAAAACAACTTGAACTTGAAGACTATTTTGATTATTCATTAGACGAAAAAGAAAAAAATCAGACACTTTCAGTTTGATTGCAAAATAAGATTGGCCATAGTTTAAGAAAAAATTCTAAATTTAATTTAGATAATAAAATATATTTTAAAGTTTTAGAAAAGAAATCTAAAGATAAAAAATATGATTATATAGAAATTGATTGAAGCAAATAAATAAAATTATTTTTTTAAATATAATAAACCCTAAAAGTTAGATGTATTAAATTAGAAAAAATTTTAGGGTTTATTATATTGCAATGTTAACTTTTTTATACTATTTTAGTACCAAATTTTGCCAAATTAAAAAAAATGAAAAAAGAAAATTATTTATAATCACAAAAAATTAAAAGGCAAAAAACTAAAGAAATTTTATTAACTTTTGTTTTTTTTAGCTCCCTTAACAACATTACCAGTAATATCAGCAGCTTGTGATAATAAAAAAGAAGAAACTACAAAAAACATTCAAAAACCAGATGATTCTGTTGATAAAAAACCAAAATAGGTAAGTAAACTAGCTAGAAAAACAAAAAAACAGTGAACAACCAGCTGCTCTAAAATGTTCAATCTTCTTATTTTAAATTAATGAAATTTGAATTAAATGTTGATAACAATGGAAAAAGAATAATTAAGAAATAATAATTATTTTAAAAATAGTAAAGAATGAACAAAATCAATAATTTGCTATGTTTAAAAGTACGTTAAAAAAGCAAGAAAACTTTGAATTTAAAGACGAATCCAAAAAATTGAATTTATATTATTTCTTGTTCTAAATTGACTAAACAAAAAATAAAGACAAAGAATTCATTTTAGATAAACTTATATTTAAATAAGAACAAAAGAAGAATTTACAATAAGTAAAAATCAATAACTTAAATTTACTTTTAAAAATGTAACTAAACTATTTCTTCTTAATCAAAATCAAAAAATAAATTAAAAAATAAGTTCGAGTGTAGTAACACTTGAACTTATTTATTTTTTTATAATTTAGTATCCCATAGCTTCTTCATATTCATCTAAATTACCATAAAAAAGAAAACTTGATTTAGGTTTAATTTCAAGTAAAACGTTTGCACATTCTTTAATCATAGCACGGTTGTATGTTGTAAAAATACATGAGCTTTTATATGATTTAATTCCTTCAATTAAACTATCAATTGATTCTGAATCTAAGTGATCTAGTGGCTGGTCGAATATTAAAAAGTTACTTTCTTCTAACATTAATTTTGACATCATTAAGCGAACTTTTTCACCACCGCTAGTAACTTGAACATTTTTAAATACGCTATCATTAGAAAAAAGCATTCTTCCTAAAAAAGCTCTCATTCTAGCATCACTATTATCTTTTGTTTCTTGTGTCGAATTATTTAAAGGTCATTTACTTAATCAATCAATGATTGTTTCTGATTCTAAAAAAAATTCTTGATTATTTGAAGGAAAATAATTTGGTGATATAGTAATACCTCATTCTACTTTTCCAGATGTTGGTTTTCTTTTTCCGATTAATATTTCAAGTAATCTGGTTTTGGCAATATCATCATTTCCAATAATAACCATTTTATCACCCGGTTTTAAGGAAAATGAAACATTTTCAAATAATGTATCACCAGCTTCGTTTACATATGTAAGATTTTGAACATTTAAAATTTGTTTTCCTGGCATTCTATTTAGCTCAAATTTAATATATGGATATTTTCTTGATGATGGTTTAAGTTCGTCTATAACGATTTTTTCAAGTAATTTTTTACGACTTGTTGCTTGTTTTGATTTAGATGCATTAGCTGAAAAACGAGCAATAAAATCACGTAATTTTTGAGCTTGCTCTTCTTTTCTTAGATTTGTTTTTTGTTGCATTTCAATTAACAATTGACTTGATTGTTTTCAAAATGAATAGTTTCCAACAAATAGTTTAGCTTCTGAGTAATCAATATCAATTATATGAGTACAAATAGCATCTAAAAAGTCACTATCGTGGCTAACAACAATAACAATATTAGGATAATCCATTAAAAAGTTTTCAAGTCATTTAATTGTTTTTAAATCTAATCTATTAGTTGGTTCATCCATTATTAAAATATCAGGATTTCCAAATAGCGCTTTTGCTAATAAAACTTTAACTTTTTCATTTGCTTTTAATTCCGACATTTTTAAATTTCATTTATCTGGTTCAATCCCTAAATTAGATAATAAAGTTTGAGCATCATTTTCAGCACTTCATCCACCCATTTCACCATAAATTTGTTCTAAATGGCTAGCTTTTTCATAATCTTCATTTGTTGCATTTGGATCTTCATAAATTTTATTTTTTTGAATATTAATTTCATATAGTTCCTTATTACCCATAATAACAACGTCAGTAACATTGAAATCATTATATTCATCTTGGTTTTGACTTAAAACACTCATTCTCGCATTTTTATCTTTAATAATTTGACCTTCTGTTGCTTCGATTTCTCCACTTAATATTTTTAAAAATGTTGATTTTCCTACACCATTAGCACCAATAATTCCATATACATTACCAGGTAAAAATTTAAGATTTATATTTGAAAATAATTTTTTATCTGGAAAAATTTTACTTATACCACAAACATCTAACATATTAAAATCCTCACTTATAATTTAATAATATTAGCACATATATTATTTAATAAATAAAAAAATAGTTTATAATTTATTTACTTATATTTTTTGCATCCTTAGCTCAGTCGGTAGAGCAAGGGACTCTTAATCCCTGGGTCGTGGGTTCGAACCCCACAGGATGTACCATATCAAAATTTTGAAAAATAAAATACCATTTAAATATGGAACAAAAAGTTAACACCGCGAGGTGTTAACTTTTTGTTCCATATTTAAAGCATTAGCGTTGCACTTGAACTTACTTCTAAGAATATTTTTTATTTATTTTAAAAGAAATATTTTTTTTAATAAATAATGATATTTATCTCTTGTATCTTGGTCATTAGGGGAAATTTCTTGTGTTAAATTTATCATTATAAAAAATAACCATTTAAAAGGTTATTTTTTAGGTCTAGGTTGTTTCTTTGCTCGGGTTTTTATTTGCTCAATAACTTCAGGATCAATATTTTGATATTCAGCAGGTTTAGAATCTTCTTTTTATTTCTATACTTTATCACTCACTATGGTATATGGATTTTTTTTATTTTCCAGTTTAGCAATGATATCTTTAACTAATCAATAAATATGTCAATCTAAGATGATAACTAATAAAATATTCGTTAGTAAAGCAAATAGAATATTCAGACCGAAGGCTATTTTTACTTTTTTAATATCAAAATCTAAATCACTTTTAAGTAAAATTGATAACATTCAGATTTTATTTACTAGGTTTACAATACCACAAAATATAAAAGCCCCAGCAAATAATATGATTGCTCCTAGAAAAAAACCTATTTTTATATCATTTTTTATTGTTAAAAATAAATCTTTATAATCAGGATCAACTTTATTTCAAAAATAATACATAAGTCCTATAAAAATTAGACTAATTGCGACTGAAATATATGAAAAAATATTAGTACGTTTTAAAAAATCGTTATGGCGTTGTAATTTTTGTTCAAGCATAATTCTCCTTTACAATAATATACCACATTTCAAATAGCGTTAACAAAAAAATAAAAAAGTATGTTCTCGGTAAAACACGATATCAATGTGCAAATTTATTTTGTGTATCTAGGTCATTAGGTTCAATATATGATTATTTTATAAATATCTTTTTTTGTTTAATGAATGTCATAGTTGTAAATCAGTTGGTAAATAATATATATCAGGTACAACTGAAAAGAAGTTAAAAAAAGATTTCATCAACTACTTTTTTAATAATTTTTCTTAGTTTATCCTCAGTTTTTTCTTTAGCAAAAAGAATGTCCTTAAATTCTTTAACCTCATTGTATTGATTTAATATCTTATTAAAAACATGTTGGATTTTATTTGTATTTTTCTATGATTTTAAGTACTCTTCAAGATAAAATATTATTTACTTTTAGCACCGTGTTGTAAATTCAATTTTTTTTCCTTGAAAACCATCATGTAAATATTCTAAATTAAGCCAGGTTCTTACACTTTGTCAATATTTTATTTCTTTAAGATCTTTCAATGAATCAATTTGTTTTGAAATATCATCGTTTCAATGTTTTAATTATTATAATAATTGTTCTGGATCCTTAGCAATTCCTGAATTTTATAAGTATTATTTTTTTTCCTAGTACTAAAGGTGTTAAGTTCGGTTTAGAAAGAGATTAGCTTTTTTTCTGTGATTTAATAATTTTGCTTTCATTATTTTTTTGTTAAAGGTTGAGTTTTTTGTTAGGTTCAATTTTTTCTTTTGTAGTTTTTTTAGTTTTGTTCTTCAAATTAAAATTAGCTTCTTTTTGAATTTGGTAAAAATTTAGTAATTAAATATTAATAAATGTGAATATAAAAAAGTTAACACTATGCAATGTTAACTTTTTATATTTCCTATTTTTCTTAACAAATCTAAAAAAATATTTATTTTTAAAATATTTTATGAATTATTTGTTTGTTTTAATAGTTCATTAATTGCGTCAATGGCATTTTGAACATCAATTGAAGTTGATTTAAAATTAATACGTTTTCTAATTTCTTCTAACTGTACAAGTTTTTCATTATCGCTAGACTTTTTAAATTCTTCTTGTGCTTTTAAGTAAACATCTTTCATTTCAACACCGATTGCTATTCTTTTTTTAATTCTTACTAATTCTTTTTCAGCATAAAGAATTCCTGCAAAATACACTTTATGTCTTTTATCTTGATTTTCTTTATCAAGAACTGTTTCAGTATATGATTGCAATGTTCTTCTTATTTCACTTTCATTACTATATTTTTTGAATAATTGTTCATGTGTAAGTATTAATGTAGCTAAAATTTGAGCATAAACATCCTCAATGTCTTCAACTTGACCCATTATGTAATGATAGGGTTCGGGGAATTTTAAGAATTCTTCTTCATTTTTTTCAAAATTAAGAAGATGTTCTTCTTCTAACATTGTTTCTTTTAGGTCTCTGTAACCATCTTGATAAGTTTTAACAACCTGTTTATTTTCTTTTTCTATATCCTCCACTTTTTTAGTGATTGATACTATTTTATCTTTAACTGTTAGCTCATTGTTATTGATGTAATTAACTAGATTTAAGTAATCTTGTTTGAATACAAGAATTTCAATATTTTCGTTGTAATAATCTAATAGCTGTGTATCTAAGCGCTCTAACACTTTTATATCACTTATTTTTGTCTTATCAAATTCGTCTTTTCAAGTAGTTAAAAATTGATTGATTTTATTGATATTATCACCACTTTTTTGGGTATTCATAAAATTCTTAATTCTATCATATTTAATTTTTAACTTAAATCACGTTCCTTCTTTAAAGAGTTTATCGTTAGTACCTAAGGCATTTTTTACCTTTGTCAGAGTATCTTTAAATTTTGAAAAATCAAGTGATTTTAGTTTTGGAGCAGGAGGAGGAGGAGTTTGAGATTTATTTTTTCAATATTCTTCAACCTTTTTATCATACTCAGAATATACATTTATTTGATCCTCATGTTCTTTTGAAATAGAATCTTCGATTAATTTATCAAGTTCTGTTTTATCTTTTTTTTCTTCTGGAGTTTCAGTTGGTTTACTTTCTTGCTCTGGTTTAACTTTGTTTTTAGCAATAACACAGGCAGTAATTCCACTAATCAAACTACTAATGAATGCAACACCACCTAATATTCCTAACAACATTCTATTTTTCTTTTTCATATTAATTATTTCATTCCTTATATATATATATATATATATATTCTACTAACTAAAAAAACTTTTTTATTAAAACCACTAAATTTATTATTTTACTTAACAAATTAGTGTTTTTTTAAACACAAATGTTAATTTTAAAATATAACAAACCTTAAGAGTTTTTTAATTTATTTGGTTTAACTTTTGAAGCTTGTTATATTTTTTGTCAATTATTTTATTTTAATTTTGTAGACTAATTTTTAATTCGTTATCAATTATTTCAAGATTTATTATTGTATTTTGATTAATTTCATTATTTAAAATAGCATCAGCAATTTTGTTTTCGATATTCTTTTGAATAAATCTTTTAATAACTCTTGCTCCAAACGCAGAATTGTAAGTATTTTTAGCTATGAAATTTAAAACATTATCATCGAAAATTAATTTTGCTTTTATATTATTCAAAATTCTTTTAGCTAGTTTATTTAATTCAAGTAAAACTATTTTTTCAATATCAGTTACACTAAGTGGATTAAATGGAATAATTTCATCAATTCTATTTAAAAATTCTGGAGTAAATTTCTTAAGTAATATTTTATTTAATTCTTCATTAGTTGGTATTTTTCTTATTATTTGTTCAGATGCTATATTTGAAGTCATAATAATAATTGTATTTTTAAAGCTAATTTTTCTTCCTTTACTATTAGTTAAAAATCCTTCATCTAGAATTTGTAGTAATATATTTAAAACATCACTATGAGCTTTTTCAATTTCATCAAATAATACAATTGAATAAGGATTTTGTTTTACTTTTTCACTTAGTTGCCCTCCATTTTCATCATATCCAATGTATCCTGGAGGTGATCCTATTAATTTAGAAATTGAATGTTTTTCCATATATTCAGACATATCTAATCTAATAATATGGTTTTCATTATCAAATAGATTAAAAGCTAAAGCTTTTGCTAATTCTGTTTTTCCAACTCCTGTTGGTCCTAAAAAAAGAAATGAACCAATTGGGCGATTAGGATCGTTAATATTAGTTTTTGATCTTTTAATTGCTTCTGAAACTAAATTAATCGCATTTTTTTGTCCCTTAACTCTTCTTTCTAAATTATTGCTTAGGTTAAGAATTTTATTTTTTTCTGTCTCAAGTAGTTTAGTAATTGGAATTTTAGTTCATTTACTTACTATTAAAGCAATTTCTTCTTCATCAATTGTTTCTTTGATTAGTTTATTTTTAAATTGACTAATTTTTTGTTCAATTTTATTTTTTTGCTCTTCTAGTTCAGGAATTAAAACATACATAATTTTTGAAGCTTCTAAATATTTGCCTTCCGATTGAAGAATACTTAGTTGATGTTTTAAATTTTCAATATTGTCTTTAACTACAGATAATTTTGCAATGATTTCTTTTTCATTATTTCATTGTTTTGTTAATTCGCTCTGATTATTTTTTAAATCGTTTAATAAATTAGTAATTTGATTTATTCTTTCTTTACTTTTTTTATCAATTTTTGTTGTTGAATTTTCAATTGCAGCTTTTTCAATTTCTAATTTTCCAATTTTATAATTTAATTTTTCAATTGGTTCAGGAATATATTTCATTTCAGTTTTAATATTTGAAGCAGCTTCATCTATTAAATCAATTGCTTTATCTGGTAAAAATCTATCTTGAATATATCTAGCAGATAAATTAGCTGCAGCTATTAATGCCTCATCATTTATTTTAACTTCGTGAAATGTTTCATATCTTTCTTTAATTCCTCTAAGAATTGTTATGGTATCTTCTATTGTTGGTTCATTAATAAAAATTTTTTGCATTCTTCTTTCTAATGCTGAATCTTTTTCTATATATTTTCTGTATTCATCTAATGTTGTGGCTCCTATTAAATGTAATTGTCCTCTAGCCATCATGGGTTTAATAATATTGCTAAAATCCATATTACTTTCAGAACTTTGTCCAGCTCCAACAATCATATGAACTTCATCGATAAATAAAATTATTTCACCTGTTGATTTTTCAATTTCTTTTAATAATGATTGCATTCTTTCTTCAAATTCTCCACGATATGAAGATCCGGCAATTATTGACGAAATATTAAGCTCATAAATTTTTTTGTTTTTTAAATTTTCTGGAACTTGATTTTGAATAATTTTTAAAGCTAGCCCTTCAACAATAGCTGTTTTTCCTACTCCTGGTTCGCCAACTAAAACAGGGTTATTTTTAGTTTTTCTTGATAAAATCCTAATAAGTGATCTTATTTCTTCATCTCTGTTAATAACCGGTTCTAATTTTCCTTCCAAAGCAAGTTTTGTTAATTCTCTTCCGTACTCTTCAAGAGGATTTTTATTTTTTTTATTTTCGTTATATGGTGTTCATGATGCATGCATAATAAAAACTCTCCTTCTTTATAACATGGTTTTATAAAAAAATTATATCATTTTTTAGCACTCTTGATAATAAAGTGCTAAAAAATAAAATAAGATTTTACACTGAATAATTAGAGTTTAAAAAAATATAATGATTATGTATTTTTAATAAATAACTAAAAAATAAAAAGTAATATAATTTAACAAGGTTATTTTATATAACCACTTGAGTATGACAAAATTAACTGGAAAAAATTTTTGAATAATCTATACTACTTTAAATATATCATTAATGCTTATATTTGCTTCATTGGCATTTTTTGATTACTCTTTAATATTGGGATTTTTAGTAGGAATGATTAGTTTTTTATTATTTTTACTACTAATAAAACTAGCTTTAAAAATGGTTAAAAATAGTATTGAAACTCAAGAAAAAAAACAATATAAGATAAAGCTTTATACGGCTTTTTTAATTTTTTTATTATTACTATTTTTAAATTTAGGATTACTAAGTTTGTTTATATGAGTTAATAGCTATTATCATCATAATTATAATAATGAAACTAATATTGCATTTTTTCCATTTAATGTAATAACAATAACATCTCCATATTTATTGTTATCAATATTTTCAATAATATGAGGTATTTATTTGTTAATAAAAACAAAAAGAAAGGAGGATAATGGATAAACTATTAAAACTTAATTGATTTGGGTCAAAAGAAATAAATTCTAATCAAATTTTTTCATTAATTGTATTAGTCTTTATAACATTGGTTTTATCAATTTTAATTTATATTGCAATTAAAAGACAAAAAATAAATAAAGCTCCAAATGCGGCAATTATTTTAGTTGAAACAGCTATTATTGGTGGGGATAGTTTTTTTAGTGAAACTCATGAATCAAAATTTGATAGAGCAAACCCTTACTTAATTTCTTTATTTGCTTTTATGTTTTTTGGTAATATCCTTTCATTAATCGGTTTTGCTCCGATAGGAACAAGTTTATCTGCAGTTTTAGCAGCAACAGTTGTGTCATGATTAGGAACAGCATGAGTTGGTATTGCTTATAATAAAATTAAGCATATAATTAAATTATTAAATCCCTTAGAATTTGCTTCAAATTATTCACCTATTATTTCAATGACATTCCGGGTATATGGAAATATTATTGGAGGAGTTGTTTTAGTTTCTTTAGCTACAATATTTTTAAATAATATTTGGGCTAAGATTATTGGTATTCCCCCTACAGCTCCAGCAACTACTTTTAACCCATTTGGAATTTTGGTATTGCCAGCATTTAATTTATATTTTGATTTATTTGGTGGTGCAATACAAGCATTTGTTTTTGTAGTTTTAACTATGTCCTACTGATCTCAGGCAGCACAAGTTGATATTAAAGAAAAACATAAAAAGAAAATAAGAGATTGAAAGAAAAAAATAATTGCTAATAAGCAAAAAACTCAAGAAATTGAGCAAATATTAACATAAAAATATTTATTTTAGGAGAAAAAAAATGATTGAAAAATTAAGTCAAATCAGTGAAACTATTCAAAATTTTAATTCTGAAAAAGCTAATTTAGGAACAAATCAAAATTATCCAATTGCTTATGGATTAACAATGTTAGGCGCAGGGATTGCAGTAGCTGGCGCCGGGCTAGTTTCTGTAGGACAAGGTGTAGCTGTTGCTAAAGCTTGTGAAGCTGTTGGTAGAAATCCAGAAGCTTTATCAAAAGTTCGTACACTATTAATTTTAGGTTTAGCTATTGTTGAAACTGCTTCTATTTACTGTTTAGTTATTGCTTTATTATTAATTTTTGTATAAAAAATAGAAACATGAAAATTGATCAAATATTAACTAAAAGTTCCGAAGGAACAGGAAGTGTTAGTGAAGAATTAGAAAAAACATTTTCTGGATTAGGTTTTAGTTGACCATTATTTATATTTTCATTAATAGTTTTAATGCTTGTAACCGTTATTATCACTTTTTTGGTTTATAAACCAGTTAAAAAAATGGTACAAAAACGTCAAGAATTAATTCAGGAAAATATTGACGCTTCAATAAAAGCTAAAGATGAAGCTTTAAAAATTCAAGAAGAGCATGATAAAAAAATTATTGAAGCAAATAACCAAGCAAGAACTATCATAAATAATGCTAAGGCTGAAAGCGAAAGAATTGTTAATAGTGGTTCAGCTATAGCAAAGAAAAAAGCTGAGATGATGTTAGAACAAGCTGAAATTTTAATTAATAAAAAAAGAGCTGAATTTAATAAAGAACAAAAGAAAATTATTATTGAAAGTGCTGTTGAAATAGCACAAAAAATTATTGGTCGCGAAATCCAAGATAGCGACAATATTAAAATGATTCAAGAAGTTATTAAAAAATAGTTATGACAGATTTAAATGAAGTTATTAACAATTGATCATTTGCTTTATTTGATTTAGCTAGAAACTCAAATAAATTAATTGAAATTACTAATCAAGCTGCAGACATTATTAAGGTTTTAAAATTAAATAAAAAATATTTAACAATTTTAAATTCTTTTGATATTTCAGAAGAAAAAAAGTATAACTTGATTGATAAAGCTTTTGCTTCTTATCATTCATATATTATTAATACAATTAAATTAGCAACAAAAAAACATGTTGTGAAATATATGGATATTATTTTTCACCGTTTTATTGAATTATCTAACGAAGAATTAAACATTAAGTTTGGTTATGTTTATTCAGTTAAGTCATTAAGCAAAAAAGAAATTACAGATTTAGAAAATAAATTTTCAAAAGCATTAAATGCACAAGTAACGTTATTTAATGAATTAGATCCAACATTAATCGGTGGAATAAAAATAAAAATTGACGAATTTTTAATTGATAATTCAGTTTTAGGAAAATTAAACAAAATTAAATCATTAGTATAATGAAAGGAAAAATATGGCTTTAAAACCAAGTGATTTATCAGCTATTATTAAAAATCAAATTAAAGATTTTAATGAAACTATTGCTTATAATGAAGTCGGAAGAGTTATAACTGTTGGTGATGGAATAGCCTTGGTTAGTGGACTTACTAATGTTGAATATGGTGAACTAGTTATTTTTGACTGTGGTATAGTTGGAATGGCATTAAATCTTGAAGAAGAATTAGTTGGTGTTGTTGTCATGGGGGATGATAGAAATATTGTTGAAAATTCGCACGTTAAAAGAACTCATGATGTTATTTCTGTTGAAGTTGGTGATGCCTTATTAGGTAGAGTTTTAAATGCTTTAGCAAAACCAATAGATGGCAAAGGAAAAATTAATTCTGAAATAAGAAGACCAATTTTTAAAATAGCTCCTGGAGTTATGACACGTAAGGAAGTTTCAGAACCACTTCACACTGGAATTTTAGCAATAGATGCTTTAATTCCGATCGGTAAAGGGCAACGTGAATTAATAATTGGTGATAGACAAACTGGAAAAACAGCGATTGCTATAGACTCAATTTTAAATCAAAAAGGTAAAGATGTTTTTTGTATATATGTTGCAATTGGTCAAAAAAATTCAACAATTACCCAAATTGTTGATCAACTTTCTAAAAATGATGCCTTAAAATATACGACTATTATTGCTGCCTCTGCTTCTGAAAGCGCTCCTTTACAATATATAGCTCCTTATACCGCCGTTACAATTGCTGAAGAATGAATGTCAAGAGGAAAAAATGTTTTAATAGTTTATGATGATTTATCAAAACACGCTGTTGCATATCGTACATTATCATTACTATTAAGAAGACCTCCTGGACGTGAAGCATATCCTGGCGACGTATTTTATTTACATTCACAATTACTTGAAAGATCAGCGCGTTTAAATGAAGAATATGGTGGTGGTTCAATTACAGCCCTACCAATTATCGAAACACAAGCTGAAGATATTTCAGCATATATTCCAACTAATGTTATTTCAATCACAGATGGTCAAATTTTTACTAAAGAATCATTATTTAATTCAGGACAAAGACCTGCTATTGATATTGGTTATTCAGTTAGTCGTGTTGGATCTTCAGCACAAACTAAGATGACTAAAAAAATTGTTTCTAGTTTAAAATTAGAATTAGCTCAATACAACGAAATGCAAGCTTTTGCTCAATTCGGTTCTGACTTAGATCAAAATACAAGAATTATTCTTGATCACGGTGCAAAAGTTTATGAATTATTAAAACAAGCTCAATTTTCACCCTATTCACCAACACAACAAATTATTTTATTATTCTGTGCTAAATACTGTTTAATTAATGTTATTCCTAAAAATATGATTGTTAATTATCGTCAACAAATTTTAACATTCTTTGAAACAAATACAGAAGCGACAAAGATTTTAAGAAAAATTAATGAAGCTAATGATTGAACTAATGAGTTAATTGAAGAAATTTATAATCAAATTATTGCATTTAATGATTTATTTATAAAAACAATCCCATTGTATAACAAAGATAACTTTATTCCTGTTCCAGAATTACCATGGAAAGTTTACAAAAAATAAAGCAACGTATTAACTCAATTAATTCAACAAAAAAAATTACAAAGGCAATGCAATTAGTTGCCACAGCTAAATTTTCAAAAATTAAAAATAAACTTAACGAAGTTAAATTATATTTTAAAAATGTTGAAAATATTTTTATTAATTTAATCAAGCATTCAGAACAAGATATTGATAAACTTTTAAATACAAATGCTTTAAAATTTTCAGCAAAAAGAAATTTATTTATTGTTTTTGGTAGTGATCTAGGTCTTTGTGGATCATTTAATTCAGAAATGTACAAAAAAATTAATGAAGTTGTAACTGGTGATGATATTTTAATTGTTATTGGTAGTAAACTTCTTAGTTTAATTGAAAAAAATAAGAAATTTCATATTATTCAAACGCTAACGCAAATAGGGGATAATCCAACTTACGAAATAACTCAAGTGGTTGCAAATAAAATATATGATGTTTTAGAAATTTCTTTATTAAGTTCAGTTAAATTAATTTATACAAATTATGAAAACGCCTTAAAAGCTGATCCAGTTGTGCAAGAAATTTTTCCTATTTCTTTTGACACTATTAAAGATAAAGAAAAAGAATATATCGAAAACAATACTTATAAAAATAATGAAATTATATTTGAACCGAATGCTGAAACTATTTTATTAAATTCATTTAAAATATTTTTTGAAGCTTCAATTTATAATGCTATGATCAATGCAAAATTAGCTGAAACTAGCCAAAGAAGAACTGCTATGGAACAAGCTTCCGATAACGCAGAAGACTTAATTGATGATTTAAAAATTGAATATAACAGTTCACGTCAAACAAAAATAACACAAGAACTAACAGAAATTGTTAATGGATCTGGTTCTTAGAAAGGTTTAAAATGAAAAATAAAGAAAATGATGAATTAAATTATGGTGTTATTACACAGATTTTAGGTGCTGTTATTGATGTTAGATTTAAAGAAGGTCAAGCACCTAAAATGCTTAATGCCTTAGAAGTTATTGATGAAAAAAATCCAGATAATAAACAAATTTTAGAAGTAGCTCAACATATTGGTAATGATACTGTTAGAACAATAGCTATGAGTTTAACAATAGGTCTAAGAAGAGGAATGAGGGTTTTAGATTTAAAAAGACCTATTTCAGCTCCTGTCGGAAAAGAAATTTTATCAAGAATGTTTAATGTCTTAGGTGAGCCTATTGATTTACTTGGCGGAGAATTTAAAAATAAAATGCCAATACATAGAAGTGCACCTAGTTTTGAAGAGCAAAAATCAACTCTAGAAATTTTTGAAACCGGAATTAAAGTTATTGACTTACTTATTCCTTATATCAAAGGTGGAAAAATTGGTTTATTCGGTGGTGCTGGTGTTGGTAAAACAGTTTTAATTCAAGAGTTAATTAATAATATTGCTAAGCAACACGGTGGTTTATCAGTTTTTGCTGGTGTTGGTGAAAGAACACGTGAAGGTAATGATTTATATCACGAAATGAAAGCTAGTGGAGTATTAGATAAAACAGCTTTAGTTTTTGGCCAAATGAATGAACCTCCCGGAGCAAGAATGAGAGCACCATTTACAGCCTTGACAATGGCTGAATACTTTAGAGATCAAATGGGTCAAGATGTTTTATTATTTATTGATAATATTTTTAGATTTACTCAAGCCGGTTCAGAAGTTTCTGCCTTATTAGGAAGAATGCCATCTGCCGTTGGATATCAACCTACATTAGCTGTTGAAATGGGTCAATTACAAGAAAGAATAACCTCTACAAATAAAGGTTCTATCACATCAGTTCAAGCTGTTTATGTTCCGGCTGATGATTTAACAGATCCTGCTCCAGCAACAACATTTACGCATTTGGATGCTAAAACAGTTTTAGATCGTGATATAGCAGCATTAGGTATCTATCCTGCGATTGATCCTCTTGGTTCAAATTCAAGAATGATGGATCCAAATATTATAGGTTTAGATCATTATAATACTGCTAGGGAAGTTCAAAATATTCTTCAAAGATTTAAAGAATTACAAGATATTATTGCAATTCTTGGAATGCATGAATTAAGCGAAGAAGATAAAAAAGTTGTTACAAGAGCAAGAAGAATAAGAAGTTTTTTATCTCAACCTTTTTTCGTTGCTGAAAAGTTTAGTGGTATCAAAGGTAGATATATTCAATTACAAGATACTATTAGATCATTTAAAGAAATTCTTTCAGGTAAATATGATGACTTACCAGAAGAAGCATTTTTATATGTTGGTACAATTGAAGATGTTATTGAAAAAGCTAAAAATTTAGGTTATAAATTTGAAAAATAATTATGAATAATAAATTAATTGATGTTGTTATTACAACTCATGATGGTGTTTATTATCAATCTCAAGCTTCGATAGTAACTTTTACAACTACTGAAGGTCAAATTGGTTTGATGAAGGAAGCCATCCCCTTTTTAGCAGCATTAATCCCTTCACAAATATATGTTAAAAATAAAGATAATATAATAGAAATTTTTTATATTGATCGTGGAATTGTTGAATTTAAAAACAATTTATTATCGATAATAGTGAATAATATTGACATTAAACCATTTGATTTACATGCTAAATTTTATAAGCAAAAACAAACAAAATATACTGTTATTGAAGAAATATTTTTGAAAAAAAAATTGGCTGAACAAAAAAAATAATTTTAATGCAGATTTATTATTCTGCATTTTTTATAAGAATAAACTTTATTAGTTAGGAGAAAAAAATGATTAAAACTATTTATTTAGCCGGGGGATGCTTTTGAGGGGTACAAGCATATTTTTCACATGTTAAAGGAATCATAGATTCTAAAGTTGGATACGCTAATGGTTTAACTAAAAAAACCACATATCAACAAATAAAATTTACACAACATGCTGAAACCTTGCAACTAAAATATGATTCAGATCAAATTTCATTAGAAGAAATAATTTTACATTTATTTAGATTTATTGAACCTGATTCATTAAATAAACAAGGTGTTGACACTGGGATTCAATATAGAACTGGGGTTTATTACCTAGATGAAATTGATTTTTTAAAAATAAATAAATTATTTGAAATTTTAAAAAAAGATTATAAAGAGTTCTATGTCGAGCTTAAAAAACTGGATAATTTTTGTTTAGCAGAAGAATATCATCAAAATTATTTAGTAAAAAATCCACTTGGATACTGCCATGTTAATTTATTAGTTGATTTTAATTTAACTAATAAAGAAAAAGAAATCTTAGATTTATTAAAATAATAAATTCTTATAATATTTGCCATTTATTTATTTTAATAAATGAGTATGATAAAATTTAATATATTAGTTATATAAGATTAATAATGAAAAGTCTCGGGTAAAAAAATGAAAAAAGTTAAAAAATTTATTCTTTCTCTTACTTGTTTAGCAACCGTTGCGACAACAACTATGTTTATAGCTGTTTCTATTAAAAAAAATGAACCTTCTTCAGATTTAAAAGAAACAAACGAATTATTAGAAACATATAAAAGCAATAAAATAGAATTAGAAAAATTAAAGGCATCATTAGAAGAACAAAATAAAAATCTAATCGATATTTTAGAAAAAGATAAAGCAACAGAACAAGAATTAAGATTATTAGAAGAAAAAATTGAAAATCTTACTGCTAAATTACAATATGAGGAATGATATTCTGCAAAAATAAAGGAATTATCAACAAAAAAAGAAATTGTAAGTGAAATTGAAAAAATAAATAAAAATAAAAAAGCAAATACTAAAACTGAATTTGAATCATTAAAAAATGAAATTGAAGCTAAAATTTCAGAATTAAGCAAAAAAAATTCTTAGTTATCTTTATTAATTAATGTTTATTAAAATAAATCCAGCTATTATAATTTGGATTTATTTTTATTTTTTATAAAGAAGCTTAATTTATGTTAAAATTATTAAGCAATTTAAAAATGGCGTTCGTGGCGAAGTGGTTAACGCTCCGGGTTGTGGCTCCGGCATACGAGGGTTCGATCCCCTTCGAACGCCCCATTTTTTTTATTTCTTTTTTATTTTATTGCATAATTTTTTCATTATAAAATTAAGGTAATTTTTAATATTTTATTAAAATTATTATTATAAAAAATAAATATTGTTGGAGGTTAAAAATGTCATTAAAAGCCGGTATTGTAGGACTTCCTAATGTTGGAAAGTCAACACTTTTTTCTGCATTAACATTAAATGAAGTTGAAGCAGCAAATTATGCTTTTACAACGATTGAACCAAATGTTGCAATTGTTAATTTAGAAGATGAAAGACTTTATAATCTTGCTAAAATTGTAAATGCTAAAAAAATAACTCCAGCTACTTTTCAGTTTGTGGATATTGCTGGTTTAGTTGAAGGCGCTTCAAAAGGAGAAGGATTAGGAAATAAATTTCTAGCAAATATTCGCGAAGTTGATGCGATTGTTCATGTTGTAAGATGTTTTGAAAATGATAATATTGTTCATGTTAACAATAAAATTAATCCTATTGAAGACTTAAAAATAATTAACTTAGAACTTATTTTATCTGATTTGCAAACAGTTGAAAATATTTTAAATCGTATCGGAAAAAGGGCGCTTAATTCAAATGATAAAGAATTAAAAAAAGAATATGATCTTCTTTTGGAAATTAAAAAACATTTAATGGATGAAAAAATGCTTAAAAATATTGATTTTTCACAAGAGCAATTAGCTTTTATTAAAAACTATCAATTTTTAACATTAAAACCAACTATTTATGTTGCAAATTTAGATGTTAATTCATATAAAAATATTAATGAAGCAAAATATTACTTAGCACTAAAAAATGAACTTGAAAAAGCTAAAGAAATAATTATTCCAATTTGTATAAAAATTGAATATGAAGTATCACAATTTTCTAAAGATGAAAAAAATATGTTTTTAAATGAGTATAATATTTCTCAATCTGGACTTGATACTATTATTTCAAAAAGTTTTTATTTATTAAATCAATCTACTTATTTTACTGCCGGCGAAACTGAAACTCGTGCATGAGTTTTTAAAAATGGTATGAATGCTGCTGAATGTGCGGGTATTATTCACACAGATTTTGAAAAAAAATTTGTTAAAGCGGAAGTTATTAAATATGATGACTATATTTTATATAAAGGCGAAAAATTAGCAAAAGAAGCTGGCAAAATGTCATTAGAAGGTCGAAATTATTTAATGCAAGACGGTGATGTTTGCTATTTTAAAATTGCGAAATAAAAAACTGGACTTTTTAAACCAGTTTTTTATTTATTCAAATTAATTTTGATATGGCAGGGGATGCAGGAATCGAACCCGCACAGATGGGTTTGGAGTCCATAGTTCTACCATTAAACTAATCCCCTAAACATATAAAATTATAAATTAAAGAAATTTAATAATTTTTAAAAAAATCTTTTATTTTTTCAATCTTGTCTAATTTTTCTCAACTTAGGTCTAAATCATTTCTTCCAAAATGACCAAAAGTTGCAGTTTGTAAGTAAATTGGTCTTAATAAATCCAAGGTATTAATTATCCCTTCAACGCTTAAATCAAATATAGAATTAATAGCTTTTATTATTAATTCTTCCTTATACATGCTTGAATTAAAGGTGTCAACATATATTGATTGAGGATTTGGTAGACCGATTGCATACGAAAGTTGAATTTCAATTTTTTCAGCAATTCCAGCTGCTACTAAATTTTTAGCAATATATCTTGCCATATAAGCAGCACTTCTATCGATTTTAGTAGCATCTTTTCCTGAAAAAGCACCACCGCCGTGATGAGCAAAACCGCCATAAGTATCAACTATTATTTTACGTCCGGTTAAACCTGTATCACCAATTGGGCCTCCAACAACAAATCTTCCTGTAGGATTAATTAAAAGTTCGTAATTTAAATTAAAATTATATTTTTTAAGTATAAAATCTATAATATTTTCCTTAATAAATTTTTTAAATTTTAAATCATTAAAATTTTCTTCATGTTGAATAGACATTAAAACTTTTTTAACTTCGTAAGTATTTTTTTTATCATCATATTCAATAGTGACTTGGCTTTTCATATCAGATTTTGCAAAAGGGAATTTCTTTTCTTTTCTTAATTTTTCAGCTCGTTTTACAAGTTCGTGTGCTAAAACAATAGTTCAAGGCATATAAAATTCATTTTCATTTGTTGCATATCCAAATAATATTCCTTGATCTCCAGCTCCTAATTCCTTATTATCGCTTTTATTTACACCTTGAGCTATATCCGGACTTTGTCCAGTAATAGCGTTAATTATTTTAAAATCATTTTCATTGTAGCCTAAATTTTTTAATATTTTTCAGGCTTCTTTAATTGTATCAATATATCCTTTTGTAGTAATTTGTCCACCAATATAAATTAGATCGTCATTAGCTATAACATCACAGGCAACGCGTGAATATTTATCTTGTTTCAAAAGAGCATCAACAATTGAATCTGAAATTTGGTCACAAATTTTATCAGGATGTCCTGCTCCTACACTTTCTGAAGTAAGTAATTTTTTCATATTTTCCTTTCTTTATTATTAAATAATTAAATTAAAACAATAAAAAAACAACTTAATTTAAGTTGTTTTTTAAAATGCAAAAACTTAAATGATACATGTTAGATAAAAAATATCTCTGACTATTCCACCTTATTTTTTAAAAAAAACAGGTTGGCATGTTTCATTGCTTGTCAAGCTAAACAACTCTTAATGTATTTAATTTAATGATTACTAAAAAAGTATAACACTTTAAAGCAGAATAATATCGTTTTCATTGGCAAAATTTATAGTTTTTTCATCCCAAACACTAACTTGAACTTCACCAATATGTTCTTTTTCTAAAAGAAACATTGCTATTCTTGATTGACCAATGCCACCGCCAATTGTTAAAGGTAATTTATTTTCTAAAACAGATTTATGATATGGAGAAATTTCACTAATTTTTTGTTTGTCTAATTTATATTGCTTTATAAGTGCTGTTGAATCAACTCTAATTCCCATGCTACTTAATTCAAGAGCAATGTCATTTACTTGATCATAGACAACTAAATCCCCATTTAATTTTCAATCATCATAATCTTTTGCTCTTTTTGAATGAGGGATTCCATCAGGCAGTTTGTTTCCTATTTGATAAATAAAAACTGCTTTATTTTTTTTAACTATTTCATACTCTCTTTCTGCTGGTGTTAATAAAGGATAAAGTTTATAAAGTTCTTTTGAAGATATGAATGTTATGTTTTCTGGAAGTTTAGTATTTAAATTTGTATATATTTTATTAATTTCTTTTTCAGTGGTTCTTAGAGTTTTATATATTTTTTTAACAATTTTTTTTAAAAAAGGTATATTACGATCATTTTTATCAATAACCATTTCTCAATCTCATTGATCAACATAAAATGAATGCGTTAAATCAATATCTTCTTCTTGTCTAATAGCATTCATATCGGTGTAAATACCTTCGTATAAAAAGAAATTATAACGATTTAAAGCATCTCTTTTTCATTTTGCTAATGAGTGAACTATTTCAACATTTTCAACTATATTTTTAGGCTTAAATGTAACAGCTTGTTCACCATTTAAACCATCATTTAAACCAGTTTTCTTTTTTAAAAAAAGTGGAGCTGATACTCTTGTTAAACCAAGATTTTTTCTTAATTTAGATGAAAAAACATCTTTTAATTTTTCAATAGCAAATTGAGTTTCTTTTAGATTTAATTTTGATTTTATCATAAGTAAAATTTTAACAAAAAGGAAATAAAAGATTGACTTTTTAATTTTTAAGTCAATCTAATTACTATTTTTAACTAAAATATTATTCTTTATCTTGAATCGAATCAAAACCAGGCATTATGTTTCCTTGAATAAATTCTATTGAAGCTCCACCGCCAGTTGAAATAAAGCTAAATTTTGATTGGTATCCTAATTTATTTATTGCAGTAACAGAGTCTCCACCACCAACAACTGAATATGCATTTTGATTGTTTGCAATAGCTATTGCAATACCTTTAGTACCATTTTCAAAATTTTTAAATTCAGTAACTCCTGCTGGTCCATTTCAAAAAATAGTTTTAGCTGTTGAAATTATTTTACTAAATAGTTTAACAGATTCAGGACCAATGTCCAAGCCTTGATATCCATCAGGAATGTTGATATTATTTTTATCTGTAAATAATGGAGTTTTATCGGCAAAATCATCTGTATAAGCATTATCGATTGGTAAAACAATTTTATCTTTATACTGTTTTAAATATTTTTTAGCCATTTCAACTCTATCATCTTCGCAAATTGAATTACCAATTTTGTGTCCCAAAGCTTTTTGAAAAGTATATGCCATACCACCAACAATTAAAACCTTATCAGCGACATTAAATAATTTTTCTAGAACCTTAATTTTATCACTAACTTTTGCTCCACCAATAATAGCAACATAAGGTCTTTCAAAACCTTCTAAAATTTTTTGAAGATGCATAACTTCATCGTTCATTAAAAATCCTAATGCAGATTCTTTTGAATATTTTGCAATTCCAGCTGTTGAAGCATGTGCACGGTGTGAAGCTCCAAAGGCGTCATTAACAAAAACATCTCCTAGACTTGCTCAATATTTAGCTAATTCATTATCATTGCCTGATTCAGCTTTATTATTTAGATCTTCAAAACGAGTATTTTCTAAGAAAATAATTTCACCTTCTTTTAAATTCTTAGCTGCTTCTTCAACTTCTTTTCCTTTAGTTTGAGGAATAAATTTAACTGGTTTTTTAATAATTTCAGCAAATTTTTTAGCAACAACTTCTAATGATTTAGTATTTTTATCTTCTTGTGTTTTTATACGCCCAAGATGAGATAATAAAATTAATGCTCCACCGTTTTCTAAAATATAGTTAATTGTTGGTATAGCAGAATCTATTCTTTTTGTATCAACAACATTTCCATTTGATATCGGAACATTAAAATCAACTCTTAAGACGATTTTTTTACCTTTTAAATCTATGTCCTTTATTGTTTTTTTCATTACTTATCTCCCAAATTAATATAAAATTTTTACAATATAGTTAAAATTATATAGAAATTTATATTATTTAAAATATTAATCAATAATGATTAGAAAATTTTTATAAAGGATAAATAAAATGGCAAAACTTTTAAAAGCACAAAAACAAAAAGATACTAGAACTTTGAAATATGATCCTGAAAATGATAATATTTCAAGAATAATTACTGAATTTCAAACATATAAAAAAAATGCAAAATTTTATAAATCTTATTCAGAGATGGAAATTTTTTCATTGTTTCAAAAAATAAGATTTATGAAAATTGAAGATGAAAAAAGTTTTGAACAAATCGAGGAATCAAAGAAAAGACAAAATAAAATTAGATTAAAATACAATAATTTTATTGAGTATGAAAAATGGTCTGATTCTCCTTTAGCAGATAAAACTAGACCTTTATCAAAAGCAAAAAGAATTTTAATTATTAGTGTTTTTATTCTTATAATTATAAGTTTACTTTTAGTTATTATTGGTCTAAATAAATGATGGTAGGAGGGTTAAATGGAAACGGCTATATATGTAATATTAGGTATAGTAATTTTAATTGCCCTAGTTATTTTAACTAACTATATAATAGTTATTATTAAAGCAACACAAAATAATAAATCAAATAAAAAAACTCTTGGAAATTCAACAAAAATTAGAATAATTTATCAAATTAAAGAAGCATTAGAAAAACTATCAAAAACAAAAACAGGTGCAATAATTACAATTGAAAATAAGGATAATTTAGATTCTTTAAGAACTGATGGAATTATTCTCGACGCAAATATTTCTTCATCAATTCTACTTTCAATTTTTAATAAACATAGTCCTTTACATGATGGCGGTGTTATTATTAGAAATAATAAAATCTATTATGTTGCAACATATTATAAAATAACTAAAAAATCAATTGATAATAAATATGGGGCTCGTCATCGTGCTGGAATGGGTATTTCTGAAGTTTGTGATGCGTCAACATTGATTGTTAGTGAAGAAAATGGCGGAATAACTCTGGCTGAAAATGGTGTTTTACAACCTGTTCCAATTGAAAATTTACAAATTGTCCTAGGAAGAATTTTAAAAGATTCAGATTAATTTTCTGAGTTTTTTATTTTTTTTAAAAATAATAAATAATATATTTTTGATAATTCAAAATAGTTTTTAATTTGGTAAAATTATTTGGATAAAAATATTTATTTTTGTTAAAATTATTTTTATTATCATTTGAAAATTGTAAAATTATCAAAAATAGAAATTAAATTAAACGATTTTTTGGACAGGACATAGATGAAAGGCTATGCTTAGGAGGTTAAACGCGTTTAATCAAGATTTTTTAATTATTTAAAAATCAATACAATAAAAAAATATTTAAATATTTTGAAAGGATATAAAATGGCAAAAGTAGATTTTGACCGTTCAAAAGCTCACGTTAACGTTGGTACAATTGGACACGTTGACCATGGTAAAACAACATTAACAGCTGCTATCGCTACAGTTTTATCTAAAAAAGGTTTATCAGAAGCTAGAGACTATGCTTCAATTGATAACGCCCCAGAAGAAAAAGCACGTGGTATTACAATTAATACATCACACATTGAATATCAAACAGAATTACGTCACTATGCACACGTTGACTGTCCAGGACACGCTGACTATGTTAAAAACATGATTACAGGTGCTGCACAAATGGATGGTGCTATCTTAGTAGTTGCTGCTACAGATGGTCCTATGCCTCAAACTCGTGAACACATTCTTTTAGCAAAACAAGTTGGTGTTCCTAAGATAGTTGTTTTCTTAAACAAAATTGATATGTTTAAAGAAGATGAAAGAGAAGAAATGATTGGTTTAGTAGAAATGGATATCCGTGACTTACTAAACGAATATAAATTTGATGGTGACAACACTCCAGTTATTGCTGGTTCAGCTTTAAAAGCTTTACAAGGTGATCCAGTTTATGAAGAAAAAATTATGGAATTAATGGATGCTGTTGATACATATATTGAAGAACCAAAACGTGAAACAGAAAAACCATTCTTAATGGCTATTGAAGATGTTTTCACAATTACTGGTCGTGGAACAGTTGCAACTGGTAGAGTTGAACGTGGTGTTCTAACATTAAACGAAGAAGTTGAAATTGTTGGTCTAAAACCAACCAAGAAAACAGTTGTTACTGGTATTGAAATGTTTAGAAAGAATCTAAAAGAAGCCCAAGCTGGAGATAACGCTGGTTTATTATTACGTGGTATTGATAGATCAGAAATCGAACGTGGTCAAGTTTTAGCAAAACCTAAAACAATCGTTCCTCACACAGAATTTGAAGCTACAGTTTATGTTCTTAAAAAAGAAGAAGGTGGACGTCACACACCATTTTTCCAAAACTATAAACCACAATTCTACTTCCGTACAACAGACGTTACAGGTGGAATTCAATTTATTGGACAACGTGAAATGGTTATGCCAGGTGATACAGTTGAATTAAAAGTTACTTTAATTGCTCCTATCGCTGTTGAAGAAGGTACTAGATTCTCAATCCGTGAAGGTGGTAGAACCGTTGGTGCTGGTACTGTAACTAAAATTACAAAATAATTTTTTACAGATATTTTATATATTTTAAAAAACACGAGCGGTTTTGCTTGTGTTTTTTTAAAATAAAAATTACATAAA
The DNA here is from genome assembly GCF_000828855.1 of Metamycoplasma canadense. NCBI lineage: Bacteria > Bacillati > Mycoplasmatota > Mycoplasmoidales > Metamycoplasmataceae > Metamycoplasma > Metamycoplasma canadense. The sequence continues at coordinate 538,363 of NZ_AP014631.1, forward strand.
ATAAATATTTTTATGTGTATAATTAAGCATTAAAAAAATATAAATAGAGGTAATTAAATGAAAGAATTTGATGTTGTAATTTTAGGCGCTGGACCTGGTGGATATAGTTTAGCTAATATACTATCCTCAAATGGTAAAAAAGTTGCATTAATCGAAAAAGGCGACTTAGGTGGAACTTGTGTTAATGAAGGATGTATTTCTACTAAAACATTAATCAAGAGCGTAAAGGTTTTGGAAACCTTAAAAAATGCAAATGAGTTTGGAGTTAGTGCTAATGATATTAATTTTGACATAAATTCAATTCAAAAAAGAAGACAAATTAATAAAGAATTTTTAAACAATGCAATTAAAAAATCGTTAGATGCTTCAGGCGTTGAAATATTTTTTGGTGAAGGTAAAGTTTTAAATAAAAATACAATAATTGTTAATAACAAAACCATCAAAACTAATAAATTGGTAATTGCAACTGGTGCTTCAAGTCGTAATTTAGATGTTCAAGGATATAATGAAGCAAAAGAACAAAAATTTGCTATTAATTCAAAAGATGCCTTGTATTTAGATAAAATTCCTGAATCATTAATTATTATTGGTACTGGTCCTATTGGTCTTGAATTTGCTTATTATTTTTCAACTCTAGGTTCAAAAGTAATCCTAATTGATTCAAATAAATTTATGAGTAATTTTGATATTGATTTACAAAATAATGTGAAACAATATATAGAGGCAAAAGGTATCAAAATTATTGAAAATGCTAAAATTTTGAAATTTAATGATTCAAATTTATTAATTGATGTTCTAGGACTTAAAACTAAAATTGAAGCTTCAAAAGTTTTGCTTGCAATTGGTAGAACCGCTAATATTGAATCTTTCACTTCGTTAAATTTAGAATTGAATAAAAATAATAGTGTTAAAGTTAACAAAAAAATGGAAACTAGTATAAAAGATGTATATGCATTAGGTGATGTTACTGGAAAAATGATGCTTTCAACTTTTGCTTATAAAAGCGGTGATATTATTGCTAAAGAAATTTTAGAAAAAAATTCAAATAAAGAAATTATAGATACCAAGTTAATTCCTTGATCAGTTTATTTAAATCCTGAATTTGCAGGTATTGGCTACAATGAACAACAACTTCAAGAAGCGAATATTGAGTTCAATGTTGTTAAAATTCCCACAAAAGTTCTTCCAAGAGTTCATGCTGATAATTTAGATAAGGAATTTGGTTTTATTAAATTTTTAATTTCAAAAGAAGATGATCAAATTTTAGGATCTTTTATGTTTGTTGAAGGAGCTCATTTAATTATTAATGAAGTAGCTTTGGCTATGGCAAATAAAATATCATTTAAAGATTTACAAAATCATCCTTTTACTCATCCAACAGTTGCTGAAGCAATTTATTACGCAGCAAGAGGATATAGTTTTAAAAAATAACTTTATAAATAGCAGAGTATTAAAATTCTCTGCTATTTTTTTAAAAAAATAAAGTTATTAGTTTTAAAAATTTTTTTATTTTAAACATAAAATTTTTGAACTAATAATTTTGGTAAAATTTTTATGATATTTTGTAAACAATTAAAAAATTTAAAAAAGGAAAATAACCTTATGGATAAAAAAGAATTATTTAAGCAAAGATTAATTAAATATATGGAAATTGAGGCAATGTCTCGTTATGAAGAACCTGTTGTTAATGAATTAAAAGAATCATTTAAAGAGCTTAATTTTGAGGTTTCAAGAGATAATTTAGGTTCAGTTATTTTTAGAAAAAAATCAAAAAATTCAAATGCTCCAAAAGTAATGATAGCGGCTCATATGGATGAAGTTGGATTTATGGTTAGAAATATTGACAAAAAAGGTCAACTATTTTTATCTCCAATTGGCGGAATTTGACCAACCACTGTTATAGGTACAAAGGCTAAACTAGTTACACAAGATAATAAAGTATTTTTAGGATTATTTGGGCATACAAGTATTCATATAATGCAAGATAATGAAATTAGTAAAGCAATTACAAATAATGATTTATACGCTGATTTTGGTTTTAAATCAGACAATGATGCAATTGAACAAGGTGTTGGGGTTGGCGATTTAGTTTATATGTCAGGAGAAACAATTTTTTTCAATGATCCAAATTTAATTGGTGGTAAGGCAATGGATAATAGAGCAGGAGTAACTGTCTTAGAATACGTTGCAAAAGAAATTTCAAATAAAGAATTAGATGTTGATTTATATTTAGTTGGAACTGTTCAAGAAGAAGTTGGAACAAGAGGAGCAAGAACGAGTGTTTCTTTAATTAAACCTAATATTGCTATTGCTTTAGATACCTGTGCTTCATATGATACTCCAAATACTATTTCTGGAAATACTTCATTATTTAAAGGAGCTGCGCTAAGAATTAAAGATCGTGGTACAATGATGGATCCGAAATTAGTTAAGGAATTTCAAAATATTTCAAAAAAATATGAAATACCTGCTTATAAATTTGTAGCAATGGGTGGCGGTACTGATGCTCATGAATTACAATTTGCACATGGTGGCGCGGCAACTTTAACAATTTCATTACCTCAAAGATATTTACATAGTCCAATTGGAGTTTGTGCAATTTCTGATTTAATGGCAGCAGGCGATTTATTAATTAATTTTCTTCAGAATTTTAATAAAGAAAAATGAGAAGAAATGAAATATAACTAAATTTTATTTTATTTTTGTTGCACCTAAGATAACGGCTTTAGAAAGTCGTTATCTTAAATTTTTTAAATATATAATTAAACTCAAAGGTTAAATAAAATAAATTAAAAAATCTTGAATTTTAATATAAAATAAGGCATTTTTTTGTAAAAAAAAGTCTTTTTTTTTTTTTTTTGAAAATAATCATAAAATAAAAAATTATTAAATTAATTTTTAATAGAAAATAAGTAATTTAAAAATTTCTTTTTAAATGTTATAAATTTTTAAAAAATTAAAAAATTAAATGTTTAGGAAAAATGTAGTATATGAAAAAATCAACTAAAAGAAAAATAATAAAATCTTTAGCTATTTTAGCAACCGCGACCACTGTTTTAACCACAGCTAGCTTGATTTCTAATTTAAATAAATTAAGTCAAAAAGAAATTAAAAAAATAATTTCAGATATTAATAAAAAAATTCAAGAAATTAATAAAGAAGTTGAAATTATTGAATTGAATAGTAATTCTATTGGGACATATGAAAAAGCTATTAATAAAGCAAAAAATAATTTAGAAGAAAGTAGAAAAATGCTTTCTTACTTTGATAATAAAGAATTTCTTAAATATAAAAGCATTTTAGAGATTTTATATATATTTAAAAAAAATATTCAAGATCTAAAATTTAAAATAGAAGATTCAGAAAAAAAATTAATTGAAAATAAAAATTTTGTTGCTGAAGTTATTAAAAATGCAACTAAAACATTAAATAAAGTAACAAAAATAGAAAAAAATAAATTATCTCCTGATTTAAAAAATGCTATTGAAAAGTTGAAAAATACATTAAATGAAATTGAAAAAGAAAAATCAAATAATTCTGAAGAATATATTGATAATTTAGTTTTTATAGCTAAAAAAGCTGAAGAAGATGTTAAAAAAATTGAAGTTGATGTTCAAAATAAAGAAGCTGAAGAAGCTTTAAAACAATTGGAAACTGAAGTTGAAAATTATATTTCACAAACTTTAGCAGATAAAAAATATGAAAGTGTTAAAACTGAATTACAAAAAGCATTAAATGAAGCTAAAAAATCAGTTGAAGCAAATGAAAATAAAGTAAAAGAAAAATTAGACGCAGCTAAAGAACAAATTCAAAAAGCCTTTGAAAAAGCTAAAGAAGATGTTAAAAAAATTGAAGTTGATGCTAAAAAAGTAGTTAAAACTGAAGAAGAGCAAGAAAAAAATAAAAAAGCATCTGAAGCAAGAAAAGAATATGAAAAAACACTTGCAGAAATCAAAAAGTATTCAGCTACATTAACTGATCCTAAATTTAAAAAAGTCAAAGAAAAATTAGATGCAGCTATTAAAAAAGCTAAAGATAATTTAAAAAAAGATGCCGATGAAGTAACAATTAATAAAATTAAAAAAGATATTGAAGATGCTAAAAAATTAGCTGAAAAAGTAATTGAAGGTATCAATAATATTCAAAATTATTATTTATCTCGTGATGAAAAAAATAATATTGAATATCAGCTAAATTCATTAAATAATCTTGATGAAATAGATAAAATTATAAAATCTGCAATTGAAATAAATACTCAAAAACAGAGTTGAATTAACGATATAATGTCACCAAACTTTGAATTATTGAGTACAGAATGGAAATTAAATAGTAATACATTCATAAAAGTAAATGATTTTAGTGAAGCTCAAAAAAGATATAATACATTAAAAGAAGCTCAAAAAATAAAAAAAGAAAGAGAAACAAGTATAAATTCCCTTTCAAAAGAATTGCCGGATTGAGTTAAAAACCAGTTGCTAAGTCAATTAAAATCGAGGGACTTCAAAATTGATAATAATATTAAAAATTACAACGATTATGACAGAAAATATTTAAATGAATTAACTCAAGAAATTGAAGGCTGAAGACAAAATGGTTTAGAACATATAAAAAATCTAAAAATCTTAGATAACATAAAAAACGATATGAATGAGTTTGTTAAATATGATAATAATAATGATGAATTAAAGAAAATTTATGCGGATTTTGTACAGTTTATAAATAATAATACTTTAGTTGAGGGTAATAATAAAAACCAATTAATTACAAAAAAACAAATTGTCGAAAGAGAAATTGTACAAAAATTTAATAGTTTTAACGAAAATATGTCATCCTTCTTTTTGAAGGTTAAAAATAATGCTATAAAAGTAGGATACGATATTGAACCTGATATTTATGATAATTATAAAAAAACATTAGAAGAAACAAAATTAGAAATAGATAAATACTCTAATAAATTAGACAATATTAAACAAAACTCAGATCATATAAACAAAATTAGAGACGTATCTAGATACGACCAAACTAAACAAGAAATATCAAATATAAAAAATTGAATTGAAGAAAAAATATCATTAGCCAATAAGTATAAAGAATTAGCAAATAAAGTCCATATTGATAAAAAAATTAATGAAGATATTAAAGAAAAACTTTTAAGTAGAATTAACAAACATTGAAGAAATGAAAAAAATCTTAATTCTCAATTTGCTAAATTAGAAGAAGATATAAATAAAGAAATTAAGAATAATAAACAAATTTATGATCAGTATGAGGATTCAAAAACTAATTTAAATAATGAAATTGATTTATTAAAAGAATATCGCCATGATAAATGGAATAAAAATATAGATAAAAATCATGATTTAATTGTTCAAAAATACGAAAAAATTGCAAAAGATATTGCTGAAAAAAATGTAAAATTATCAGATAAAATAACCGAATTTGAAATAGCATTTAGAAATCTTCATGAATACGTACGTCATTGAAATGAAATAAAAACTTATATTGAACAAAAAGCAAAAAATGATTCTATTAAAACTATTGCTTGGGAAAAATATGAGACAGAAACTATTGAAATAAGAGATAAAATAGCTAACCAACAAATTAAAAATGATACATACTTATTTAGCCTAATTAACGGTAAGCTTCAACAAACATTTGATGAAGTTAAAAAAATAGTGTTTAAAAATGAAATACTTAGACTAATAGGAAATGGAAAATGATCAATAAAAGACGATATTGATAGAGATCATATTAATCTTAAAATTAATGATGCATATGTTTATAAAAAAACATCGAATGGTAAGTATAATGATATACACGCCTTAGATGGAGATGATAATAAATCAACATATAGTGATTTAAAAATAAAATTCTATGTTAAAGATTCACAACAAAAGTCTCAAAATCCTAATGAATGATATGTTTGACTAGGTAATGAAACATCTTCAAATAATGAAGACAAGAAAGATGCTATAATCTTTAGTAGTGGCGATAGTGATGGCATTGAGTATAGAGTTCAATTTGAAGACTATAAAACATGATTTAGAGTAACTGTCCCTACTGAAGAAACATATAAAACAAATAAGAAAGAATATCAAAAAAATGAAAAAAATAAATCATTTCATATTACTGATAAAAATCTAGTATTTAGAAAAATGAATAAAAGAAAACTTTTTTAAAACTAATTAAGTTTTTGCTTATATTAGCATCAAAAATTTAAATTAAATATTAAAACCATTTAAAAAAATTGTGCGGTTTTAATATTTTTTTATATTTTTCCACATTAAAAAACTTTTATATAAAATTGGGTTTAAAGATAAAATCTTTTTATACTTAAATATTTTATTTCGAATATTTAAATAAATTTTTGTAAGCTATTTTTTAATTAAAAAATATTTTAAAACTAAAAATGCAATGATAATTTATTTTTTTAAAAAATAAATAATTTATAATTGATAAATAAATATGAAAAAAACAGGTATTTTTAAAAATAATTTAGGTTATGGAAATGATCTTTTTGTTTATCAGGACAAAGAGATGTTTAATTATTCAGTTGATACAATTTTATTAGGTAATTTTGTTTCAATTAATCGCAATGTTTCAAATATTTTAGAAGTTGGAACTAATAACGCAGCATTATCTATTTTTATTGCTTCAAGGTCTAAAAAAATTAATATTGATGCAATTGAAATCCAACCTAAAGCTGTAAAATTAGCAAAGGAAAATGTTAAACTAAATAATCTACAAAATCAAATTAATATTATTGAAGCTGATTTTAAAGAATACGCAAAAGAATATGCTTATAAATGTGGAAATAAATTAGCTAAAAAATATTCATCAATTGTGGCTAATCCACCATATTATAATGAAAACTTTAATCAAGTAAGAAAAACTGGAACTCATGAGCAAAAACTAGCAACTCATGAAATTAATTTAAACTTAGAACAATTAGTATCTTTATCATCTAAAATTATTGAACAAAAAGGATATTTGACAATAGTTTTACCAATGGCCAGGTATATTGATTTAATTTGTTTATTAAGAAAATACAATTTTGAACCAAAAAGAGTTCAAATTGTTTATACAAGAATAAATTCATTACCTAAATTTTGCTTAGTTGAATCTCGTTTTAATTCTGGTTGAGGAACTTTTTTTGAAAAGAATATTTATTTACATAATGAAAATAAAAATGATCATTCATATTCTTTAGAAACTCAAAAACTTTATTATCCTAAAAAAGAAAGAGAAAAATAATTATGAATAAAAAAAATAAAACATTTTACATTACAACTCCAATTTATTATCCTAGTGGAAATTTACATATTGGGCATTTATTAACAACAACCTTAGCTTGAGTTTATAGAAATTTTAAAAGAAGTGAAGGCTATGAAACATTTTTTTCAACAGGTATTGATGAACATGGTCAAAAAATTCAAAAAAAAGCAGAAGAAAATAATTTAGCTCCTCAAGATTTTGTTGATATTCAATCAAATAAATTTACTGATTTATGAAATCTTTTAAAAATAGATTATGACTTTTATAGTAGAACAACAAACAAAAATCATGAAAAAACAATATTAGAAATTTTTAATAAGATGTATGAAAAAGGGTTTATTTTCAAAGATAAGTATTCTGGACTTTATTCAGTTAGCGATGAAGAATTTTTTACAAAGACACAAGCTATTTTAAAAGATGGAAAATTTTATCATCCAACTTCAGGTCACTTACTTCAAGAAATTGAGGAAGAAAGTTATTTTTTTAATATGAAAAAATTTGAACCGTGAATAATTTCATTTTTTGAAAATAATCCTGATTTTTTAACAAATAAAGCCATTGAAAAAGAATTAAAGAATAATTTTTTACTAAAAGGTTTAGAGAATCTATCAGTAACAAGAATTTCATTTGATTGAGGTATTAAAATTCCAAAAGATCAATATAAAGATAAAAAACAACATGTCATTTACGTTTGATTAGATGCACTTTTTAGTTACATAACTGCGTTAGGATATAATCAAAATAATAATGAAAATTACTTAAAGTTTTGAGAAAATGGTGATGAAAGAGTTCATTTATTAGCAAAAGAAATATCTCGTTTTCATTTGATATATTGACCTATTTTTCTTTCATCACTTGGAATTAAATTACCAACAAAAGAAGTAATTCATTCATGAATAATAACACCTGAAGGTAAGATGTCAAAATCTAAAGGAAATGTAATTGATCCGATTCCATTGATTGAGAAATATGGTGCTGAGGAAATTAAATATTTTTTTAGTTCACAGGTTAATATTGATTCTGATTTTTCATTTAGTGAAGAACTTTTAATTAATGTTTTAAACGCTGATTTATCTAATAATTTTGGTAATTTAGTTAATCGAAGTATAAAAATGATTAATCAGAATTTTAGTAATGGGACATTTTTTGATAAGAAAAATTTAGAGCAAATTGATTGAGATATTTTGAATTCATTACAAAAAAGTTATGATGAATATATTAATTTATTTAATGAATTTCATGCAGATAAAGCCTTTAAATTAGCTATTAATTTATCATCAAAATTAAATGAATATATTGATTTAACAAAACCTTGATTATTAAAAGAAAATTTAACAAGATTAAATTGTGTTTTAAATACATTGTTAAATGGTATTTATGTTATTAATTTAATGTTATCGAATGTTATGCCAAAAAAAACCTCAAAAATTCTTTTATTTTTAAAACAAAAAATTAATTCAAAAACAATGATAAATAACTTTAATAAGTTTGATAATTTAAATCCTGAAGCTAATGAAATTTTATTTGTAAGGATTGCAAAAAAATAATTTATTTAGTAATGTAATTTTAGGAAAATAAATATGAAAAAAATTAGAAAAATACTATTATTATCTCCTTTGTCTTTTGTTCCCGTTTTTTTTATTACTAGCTGTAAAAATGTTGAATCAGAATCATCTAAATATAAAATTAATTTAATTGAAAAAGTAAATAAATTGAAAAACGATTTATTAATTGCTAAACAAGAGTTAAATGATTCTTCATTTAATGAAATTAATACTGAAGTTGATAATTTATTAAAAAGTTTTGAAAATATTACTTTAGAAGAACAAAATAATATTTTTTTAAATAAATTAATTTCTGATTTAAATTTTAAATTAGAAGGAATTCAACAGCTTAAAATAAAAAACAAAATGACATCAACAACAAATAATCCGGAACCATTATTAAAAAAAGATATTGTAACACAAAAAGATAAAGATAATGGCAATAATAATTTGAATATCAATAGTCCAGTTTTACCTCCTAGCTTTTTACAAAATTTAAATAATAAAAAGCATGAATATCCTGACTATGTCAAAAACTTTAAAAAAATTGATGCTAATATAATATATAATGAAATTTATGATCGAACATTTTCAATTAAATTTGCTACAAAACACGCAAATGGTAATTTAATTTCTAATGATAAGGGAACTGGTTGATTACTTGATTATCATAAATATACAAATGCTCCTAACAAATATAAATTATTTATTGCTACAAATTTACATGTTATAAGTAATTTTAGTAATTCACTTGATGATAGTAAAAATAAAGAATTAAATTATTATGATCCAGTAAATGATAAAGTTATTGCTATTGGGTTAGGAAAATCCAAAAATAAACCAACTAATTTTGAACCAATTGCTAATAAAAACGGTGTACAAGAAGCTTTTAAAAATAACTGAATTCCAAAATATTATACAAATTCAAAAGAATTAGAAAATTATGATAAAAAAGAATCAATACTAGATACTGAAACTTCTGATGCAATTTCTGCTCCTAAAATTGTTTTTGCTGCATTTGATTTTATGAGAAAAGAAGCCATAGAAAAATATCAAAAAGATTTAAAAGAAAAAGCATTATCTAGATACGATTGATTAAAAAATCAAAACAAGCTAGAAGAAGATGTGCTTAAACCTGCATATGAACATTGATTAAAAAGTGATATGTATGTTCCAATTTCAATAGACATGGCTATTTTTGAAGTTGATGTTGATCTTACAAAAGCTAATTCAGAGCTCAAAAAATGAGTTGAAGATGCAATTAATGGCGTTGATTCATACATAAATCGATTACAAAATACTGCTTTATTACCAAATCAAGACAAAGAAATATCAAAATATATGTTAACAGTTGATTATGTATCTGCGTTTAAAAAATATAGAAATGAAAAAAATTTATACAACCTAAAAAATATTTTTATTGGTGGTTATCCTTCTGATGGTTCTAAAACTTCTTACTGAATGACAAATAATCCAATCGAAAGAGAATCAGAAACTTTAATCTCGTATAATAGTAATCCTGTTAATAGTAAAACTTTTGCCTATCCTTTAAATAATTATGAAAGTAAATTAGAGTTTGGAAATAATTTATCAATTGCTGATAATGTTTGAAGAAGAGTTATGGCTTCATGATATGGAAATCACTATAATATTAACTTCTCATCATTATATTACGGTGCTTCTGGCTCAATAGCTTATAATGAATTTGGACAAATGATTGGAATATATGATGCTGTTACAAGTTCAGTTACTCCAGGAGATTTATTACAATGATCTGGAATTGCCCCATTTATTCAATCAGATGACATTGAAAGTGCAACCGGTGATACATTATATGCATATAATTTAATTGATGGAACTGATCAAACTAAATTTAAAAATCAAAAAAATTCTTTTAGGCAAAATTTAAGAATTCTTTATCCAAATGGTTTTGAAGATGGAAATAATAAGACAAAATTATTTGAGAACGGATTCTAACATAAATTTTTATTACTTTTTTAAATTATTTAATTTTATTAATTTATATCATGTAAAACAAAATTTAATTAGTTTACATTTATTAATTATTTTTTGATAAAATAAACACATGAAATTTATTGATGAAGTTGATATATTAGTAATTGCTGGGAAAGGCGGAGATGGAATAATAAGTTTTCGTCGTGAAGCAAATGTTGATAAAGGTGGTCCAGACGGCGGGGATGGAGGAGACGGTGGGTCAGTTTATTTTCAAGGTGATTCTGGTCAAAATACTTTACTACCTTTTTATTATCAAAATAAAATTACTGCTGAGTCTGGAGAAAATGGTAAACCTAAAAATGCTTTCGGTCGAGGTGGTGAAGATTTAATCGTTAAAGTCCCATTAGGCACGATGGTGTATAAAGAAGGTCAATTAATAGCTGATATTATTTCTGAAGAAAAATATTTAATTGCTAAAGGTGGAAAAGGTGGAAAAGGTAATTTAAGATTTAAATCATCAAGAAATACAGCTCCTCGAATTTGCGAAAATGGTAATCTTGGTGAAAAATTTAATTTACATTTGACTTTAAAAGTTTTAGCTGATGTTGGATTCGTTGGAAAACCTAGTGCAGGAAAAAGTACAATTCTTTCTTTAATTTCAAATGCAAAACCAAAAATTGCTGATTATGATTTTACAACTCTTGTTCCCCAACTAGGATTAGTTAAATATTTTCAAAATAATTTTGTTGTTGCCGATTTACCGGGATTAATTAAAAAAGCTTCCGAGGGTCGAGGGCTAGGATTTAGATTTTTAAAACATATTGAAAGATGTAAAGTTATTTGTCATGTAATTGATTTTGGTTCAGAAAATAAAAATCCAATCGAAGATTATGAAGTTATTAATAACGAATTAAAAAGCTATAATCTAAAGTTAGAAAATTTGCCTCAAGTTGTAGTAGCTAATAAATCAGACTTACAGTTTTTTGAAGATCATTTATCTCAATTTAAAAATAAGTATCCGAATGTTAATTTAGTAACGAATTCAGCTTTTGTTGATTCTAATATAGATGAAATTAAGATGAATTTATGACAAGCTTTAGAAAATTCAAAAAATAATATCATTGATAATTTAAAAAACTCAGAAGAAGTTGTTGTAATTAAATTAAATAAAAATCCAATTGAAATTATTAAACTTTCTAATAACACTTATGAAATTATTGGTGATGATATTTATAAAGTATATGAAAAAATTCCTGTTGTATCATTGGATAATTTATGAAGATTTAATTCTAAATTAAAATCATTAGGAGTTTTTGAATTAATTAAGAATTCAAAAGTATCTGATGGTGATACTATAAAAATAAAAGATTATGAATTTATTTGAAATAGTGAAGATTTTTAAAAAAGTTTTTAACATTTAAAAAAAATAATATATAATAATATAGCATTGCAAATGCGAATGTAAAAAATTGCGTGGAGAAGTAGCTCAGCTTGGTAGAGCACTTGACTTGGGCTCAAGCGGTCGCAGGTTCGAATCCTGTCTTCTTCACCATTTATGGGGGGGTAGCTCACCTGGCCAGAGCGCCTGCCTTGCACGCAGGAGGTAGAGGGTTCGAGTCCCTTCCTCTCCACCATTATGGCACTGTAGCTCAGTTGGTTAGAGCGTCCGGTTCATACCCGGAAGGTCAAGAGTTCGACTCTCTTCGGTGCTACCATATGTTAGATACCCAATTGGGATATTTTCAAAGGACCCATAGCTCAATGGTTAGAGCAACCGGCTCATAACCGGTCGGTTACAGGTTCGAGTCCTGTTGGGTCCACCAGTGGGCAATTACCCAAGAGGCTGAAGGGAGCAGTCTTGAAAACTGCCAGGGGCTTCACGGCCCGCGGGGGTTCAAATCCCTCATTGCCCGCCATTATATAGCGGAGTAGAGCAGGCGGCAGCTCGTTGGGCTCATAACCCAAAGGTCATTGGTTCGATTCCAATCTCCGCAACCACGGTCCAGTGGTAAAGTGGTTTAATACGCTTCCCTGTCACGGAAGAGATCGCGGGTTCAATTCCCGTCTGGACCGCCATGGCTCTGTAGCTCAGTTGGTAGAGCAACGGACTGAAGCTCCGTGTGTCGCTGGTTCGATTCCTGCCGGAGCCACCATTTCAGAAATGACTTAACACCGAAAGGTGTTTTTTATTTTTTATGTTAAAAAATAGCTTTAAAATAAGTTTAAAATGTTATAATTTTAACCTATGAAACCAATAGATATTTTTATTCAAATATTTGGAGCTTTAGGAGCTATCACAACTATTTTATTAGGTGTGCCTCAATTAATAAGATTGATTAAAACCAAAAAGTCTGAAAACATAAATTATTTTTCATTTTGAATTTTTCATATCGGAATAATTGTTTGAATTATTTATGGTGTTTTTACTCCTAATGAAGATGGATGATATATTTTTCTAGCTAACTTATTTTGTTCATTTATTTATGCTTTTACAATGTTTTTTCTATATTATTACAATAAAAATATTAATAAAAAACAAAAAATGTGAGCTACTATTGCAATTGTTATTTCAGAATTTTTAGTTATTGCATTTTTAGTGGTGTTTTTATTATTAGTTGATCAAAAAATAAAAACTGGAAAATTTTATCCTGAAAATACAAACAAAATAAGAACATTTGATTCAACAACATCATTAATTATCGGATTAATCACACCGATATGTACAACCTTAGCATTTATGCCTCAATTAATTAAAGGATTAAAGAGCAAAAACTTTAAGGGTTTAACTCCTTGAATGCCATTTATATTTTTAATTAATAATTCATGGTGAATTATTTTCTTTAGTTTAAGTATAGCTAATACTTCTTCAAAAGGAGCTTTGAACGGTTTAATTGGAGCTCTTGTATGACAAATAATTTCATCAATTGTATATACAATTCAATTTTCATTTATTATTAATTACGAAACTAAAATAAAAAAACAAGCTACTCAACCAACCCTCGAAATTAAATAAAGCTAAAAGTTAGATTTATTTTTTTATCTAACTTTTAGTTATTTTTATTATATTAAATTAGTAACTTAGCAGCTTGTAAATATGCTCTTAATAAATTGCTTTTTCCTAATTCAATACCGCCAAAATATCGAACTATAACAATTAATTTATTTTCTAAGCTATTATTTTTTAAAAAAGAATATAAAGGTATACCAGCAACACCCTTAGGTTCTTTATCATCACTGTATCCATTAATAGTAACATCATTATTTTTAATTGTAAAAGCATAAACGATATGTCTTGCTTTTTTATGTTCTTTCCAAAGTGATTCAATAATATTTTTTACCTCTTCTTTTGAACCTATATCAAATAAAAAAGGAATAAATTTTGATTTCTTGATTTCAATAAACTTCACTTTAATATTATAACATTTGTTATAATTTTAAAATCATGTTAAAGCTAGTAGTTAATTATCCGGATAGAATTGATAAATATGTAACAAACAATTCAACCATTACAAGAAACGATATACAGCAACTTATTCAAGAAGGCGCTGTTTTTGTAAATAAAATTAAAATTAATAAAAATAAATTTATCGTTAAAGAAAACGATGAAATAGAAATTATAAAGGTAATTGAAAAGCAACAAAATATTGAAGAACAAAATATAGAAATTGATATTATTTATGAAAATGATGATTATATAATAATTAATAAGCCTTCAAATTTAGTAGTTCATCCTGCTCCAGGGCATCATGATAATACATTAGTTAATGGTTTAATGTATCATTTTAAGAATAATTTAAGTAATATTAATGGTTTACTTCGTTTAGGTGTTGTTCACCGTATTGATAAAGATACAAGTGGTCTTTTAATAATTGCTAAAAATAATGAAACTCATAATTATTTTGCTTCTTTATTAAAAGAACATAAAATTAATCGAACTTATTTAGCAATTGTTGATGGAAAAATACCAAATAAAAAAATTCATATTGATCTACCAATTGGAAGGGATTTTAAGAATCGACAAAAATACACAGTTACTGAACAAAATTCTAAAAATGCTTATACAATGATTGAGGTTTTAGAATACTTAAAAATTAATAATAAAGATAAAACTTTAGTTAAATGTAATTTAAAAACAGGAAGAACACATCAAATAAGAGTTCATTTAAAATATATTAATCATCCAGTATATGGCGATCCAATTTACAACAAAAAAGTAGATGAGTTTAATCAAAGATTACATGCAGTTGAACTAGATTTTATTGATAATAAAGGAAAAAAAATGCATTTTGAAGCGCCAATTCCTGAAATTATGAAAAAAGAAATTGAAGCTAGCAAATAAATTTATTTAATAGGCTATAATTTAATATAATTAATGTTTTCATTTAATTTATTTAAATTAAAACATAATTTAATTTTTTATTAAGGAGTAAAAAAAATGAGAGGAATTGATTTAAATTTATATAATAGTACCCAAGATTTATATGAAAAAAATAAAAAAAGATTTAAAATTTGATGAATTTTATTCACAACATTTTTAATTTCTATTGTTGTGTTTTTTTGTGCTGTATTTATTGAATATGCAATTAACAAAGTTTCTTACATTAATCAATATTTAATTTTAATTGGGGTTGAAAAGGTTGTAGATCCAGAAGGAGCAGTAAACACATTTTATACAAGAAATTTCATAACTTCGATATCATCGTTATTAATTTCTTTAGCAATGGTAATTTGGCATTCAATTTCATTGATTTCAGCAATGAAACAAAAAGATTATTCTAGATATTCAAATTGATTATCACTTATTTATAGCATTGTAATAACAGTTAATATTATTAACTTAATTTTTTCATCTAATAGATTTAAAATAGAATCATGAAATGTTTATAGTATCTTAAATATTGTTATAACTATTTTTATTATTGTTGGTTATTTTGTTTGTTATTTACCATGTTCAAAAATTATAAGATTATTTAAAACATTAAAGATGCATATTCAATTAAAACAAATCACAAGTTCTCCAATGAATGTTTTTGATTCGTTATTTAAAGAAAATATTCAAAGTCCAGAAATTTCGAATCCAGAAGATACAAATGACATTCAAAAAAGTAATTCAAAAGAAGATTTTACTTCTTTATATAAATCAAAATTAGAAACTTTAGATGACAAAAAACTTATTTTAATGGCTGAAAAATTAAATATTTTTGGAGCAAAAGAACTAAGTCGTCATGAATTAATTGAAAAAATTTCTTCTATTTTTGAAGAACGAGAAAAAAATCAAAAAGAAGAAACGAAAAAAAATAATGAAGAAAAAAAATCAGATGATTAACATTTGATTTTTATTATTAAAAAAATAACAAAGGAGTTATAAATGAATTTATTATTTTTAGAAATGGCTGAAAAAAGTTCAAAAGTAGTTCAAAAAACACAAAATAATACTTCATACTTTGCATATTCATTCATTTTAACTATTTTATTTATTATAAATATTTATTTTTTAATTAAATTTTTTATTGGATTTAAAAGAAGTATTGATAAAACTAAAAAAATTTTAGGTGAATTTTTAGTTAAAAAACATATTCAAGGTTTTAATATTAAAAATAATGCCTTTTTTAACATTATTATCATTAGTTTACTAATTATGACACAAATTGTTTTTTCAGCAGTTGTGTTTGTAAAAGTAAGACAAAATAATGAAACATCTTTTAAAACACTTTTTGCTCTCGGGTTTACAACAGGATCAATTTTGGCACTTTCATTTTTAATATTTACATTAATTCTTTATAAGATTAAATTTAATTATCCACAATACAACAAGAAAAGTGAAAGTGAAATATTTTCAGAAATAATTTCTCTTAAAGAATCTAAAAATAAAACCTTAAATTTAAATTTTCCTAAAAAAATAAACATAAATTATGACAATTTAAAAGGTTCAAATATTTTGTTGGCAAACTTATTGGTTAAATGGATATCAAATTATAATTCATTAGAAGAAAAGGAATTTAAAAAACAATATCATATATTTTTAAATCAATTATTTAAAATTAATTATTTTGAAGAAGTTGTAAATAAAATTTCAAATAATGAATTCAAAACTGCTCAAACATTAATTTCAGATAGCGTTTCAATTGATGAATCAATGAATTTAGATAAGATTGAAAAAGAAATTTTATGAATGGATAAAGTTGACAAAAAAGCTAAAATAATAAATGAAACAAAAGATTTAAGTAAACTTTCAAAAGAAGAATTTAATAAAAAATATGAAGAATATGTTTATGAATCAAGGATTAATGATCCAATTTATCAATCTACATCAAAAAATTCATGACTGTTTTATCGCGATTCAGAAACTGAGGACTTATTTTTCAATACAAGTTCTTTAATTAGTTATACAATTGATGATTTAGAAGTTGTTTATGAAAAAGAACTTCTTGAATTTTTAAAAGATTATAAAGAATTTTTAATATCAAAATTTTTATTAACTAAATCAATATAAAATAGAATTTTTAAGGTGTAAAAATGAAAAATATTACTAAACTTATTATTGCTTCAAGCCCAACAATAATTGCTATGCCAACTGTTGTTTCATGTGTTAAAATTGACGAAATTAAAAATACTATTTTAAATGTTTGAAAAGATTCTATTGTTGATTTTTTAGGAAATGTCGATGATTTTTTTATCGAAAGTAATGATCCTGAAGTAATTAAATTAAAACAAGATATTAGTGATCTTTTAAAAATGGTTAAAAATGAACAAATTGATGAAAAAAACAATATTGATGAATTTTCAAGAAAAGTTAAAGATAGATTTAAGGAATTATTTACTAAGTTTTATGAATTAAAAACTGAGAAAGTAACTTTATTTGAAAAATATTCAAAACTTTTTATTGATTTTTCAAAATGAATGTTAGAAACATTAAATCAACCTCAATATGTTAGTTTAGTTGCTGAAATTAAAGATTATTTAAACAAAAATACATTTAACACTAATTGAACAAATGATAAAATAACATCTGAAACTCAAAAATTTGAAAATTTTATTTTAGACATTAAGAAAAAAAGAAAAGAAATTGATAAATCTTTCAATAAAACATTAAATGGCTAATTGATGCCATTTTTTTAATTTTTAAAATAACAATAAATAAAAAAAATAAAAAAAATAAAAAACACCGGTTTAGTTGTTGTATAATTTATTAGTATTTTTTAGTGAAACTCATCAAATTTTTAAAATTTTTATAGTGGTAAATAAAAAATATTAAAGATATTAAAAAAATTATAATAAAAAATATGAAAGGAAAAATATGCCTACAGTTGCTCAATTAGTTAAACAAGGCCGTAAAGATAAAACATCTAAATCAAAAGCACCTGCTTTATTAAAAATGTATAACTCTTTACAAAAGAAAGAAAAAATCATTCCTGCGCCATTTAAACGTGGTGTATGTACTCGTGTGGCTACAATGACACCTAAAAAACCTAACTCAGCTATTCGTAAATATGCTCGTGTTAGATTATCAAATGGTCAAGAAGTTACAGCATATATTCCAGGAGAAGGACATAATTTACAAGAACACTCAGTTGTTTTAATTCGTGGTGGTAAGGTTAATGATTTACCTGGAGTTAGATATACAATCGTTCGTGGAACACAAGATGCTACTGGAGTTAATAATAGAAAACAAGCTCGTTCAGTATATGGAACAAAAAAACCAAAAAGTAATTAATTAAAAAGTTAGAAAGAAAGGAAAAATATGTCAAGAAAACACAAAGCACCAGTTAGAGATGTTTTAGCAGATCCAGTTTTTAACTCAAAAATTATTACCAAATTAATTAACACTATTATGTTAGATGGTAAAAAATCTGTTGCTGAAAGCATTTTATATAACTCATTTGAAATAATTAAACAAAAAACAGGTAAAGAACCATTAGAAGTATTTAATATAGCATTAGAAAATGTAAGTCCTCAATTAGAAGTTCGTTCAAGAAGAGTTGGTGGATCTAACTACCAAGTTCCTTGTGAAGTTAGTGCTAAAAGAAAACAAACATTAGCATTAAGATGAATTATTCAATATGCAAGATTAAGAAATGATAAAACCATGGAAGAAAAGTTAGCGCATGAAATTATTGATGCTTCAAATAAAATGGGTGGAGCTATTAAAAAACGTGAAGATACTCATAAAATGGCTGAATCAAATAAAGCATTTGCTCACTTTAGATGATAATTATAAAATTTATTTAAATTATTTATATTAAAACTTTAAGGAAATATATGTCAAGAGAATATAAATTAGAAGATTATCGTAATATTGGTATTATGGCTCATATTGATGCTGGTAAGACCACCACAACAGAAAGAGTTTTATTTCATACCGGTAAAATTCATAAAATTGGTGAAACACATGAAGGTGCTTCACAAATGGATTGAATGGTTCAAGAACAAGAACGTGGTATTACTATTACATCAGCTGCTACTACAGCATATTGAAAAAATAAAAGATTAAATATTATTGATACTCCAGGACACGTGGACTTTACCATTGAGGTTGAACGTTCATTGCGTGTTTTAGATGGAGCTGTAGCTGTTTTGGATGCACAATCAGGTGTTGAACCACAAACAGAAACAGTTTGAAGACAAGCTACAAACTATAGAGTTCCAAGAATTGTTTATGTTAATAAAATGGATAAAATGGGTGCTAATTTTAAAGCATCAGTAGAATCTTTAAGAAAACTATTAGGAGCTAATGCCCATGCTATTCAATTAAATATTGGTGAAGAAGCTCAATTTACTGGTATTATCGATCTAGTAACCATGAAAGCATATGAATTTGATGGTAGTGTAGATGAAAATATGAAGGAAATTGAAATTCCAGCTCATTTAAAAGATGAAGCACAATTAATGAGAGGCTCATTAGCTGAATCATTAGCAGATTTTAATGAAGAAATAATGGAATTACTATTGATGGAAGAAGAAATTTCCCCTGAATTAATGAAAAAAGCAATCAGAACTGCAACATTAACTTCAACATACTTCCCAGTTGTTTGTGGTACATCATTTAAAAACAAAGGTGTTAAATTCATGCTAGATGCCGTTGTTGATTACTTACCAAGTCCATTGGATATTCCACCTATGAAAGCATACAAGGGTGAACAAGAAATTACTATTCCGGCTTCTGATGATGAATTCTTTTCATCACTAGCATTTAAGGTTATGAATGACCCATTTGTTGGAAATTTAACATTCTTTAGAGTTTATAGTGGGGTTATAACAAAAGGATCATATGTTTCTAACTCAACTAAGGGTGAAAAAGAAAGACTTAGCCGTATTTTGTTAATGCACGCTAATTCAAGAACTGATATTGAAGAAGTTAGAGCAGGTGATATTGCTGCTGCTGTTGGTTTAAAATATACAACAACCGGTGATACATTAATTGATGAAAAACACAAAGATATTGTTCTAGAAAATATGAACTTCCCAGAACCAGTTATTTCTCAAGCTATTGAACCAAAAACTAAAGATGCTTCAGAAAAATTATCTTTAGCTTTACAACGTTTAGGAGCTGAAGATCCAACATTTAAATATTACACCGATGAAGAAACAGGTCAAACAATTATTGCAGGTATGGGTGAATTACATCTTGATATTATTGTTGATAGATTAAAACGTGAATTTAAAGTTGAAGTAAGTGTTGGTGCTCCTCAAGTTTCATACCGTGAAACAATTACTAAATCAGCTGATGTTGAAGGAATTCATAAAAAACAATCAGGTGGTAAAGGTCAATATGGTCACGTATGAATTAAATATGAACCAAACCCAGATGGTGGCTTTGAATTTATTGATAAAATTGTTGGTGGTAAAATTCCAAAAGAATATATTAAGTCTATTGAAAAAGGTCTTAAAGAAAAAATGGAAATTGGTATTCTTGCTGGTTATCCAATGATCGATATTAAAGCAACATTATTTGATGGTTCATACCACGAAGTCGATTCTTCTGAATTAGCTTATAAAATAGCTGCTTCTAAATCATTAACTAAAGGTCGTGAACAACTAGGCACAGTTTTATTAGAACCTATTATGGATGTTGCTGTTGTTGTTCCAGAAGATTTCTTTGGTGATGTTATGGGTGATATTTCACGTAGAAGAGGTCAAGTTCGTGATAACGAAACAAGAAATGATGGTGCCCATGTTATTAAAGCATATATCCCATTAAGCGAAATGTTTGGTTACGCAACACAATTAAGATCAATGACAACAGGACGTGGAACATATCAAATGTGATTTGATCATTATGAAAAACTACCTCGTAATTTAGCTGATGAAATTATCAAAAAACGTGGTGGAAAAGCTTCAGTTGAAGAAGATTAAAATAATAAAAATAAAAAGTAAAAATATGGATTTTTTTAAAGTCCATATTTTTTAAAATAGCTTAAATTAAAAAGAAAATGTAATATTTTTCATTTTTTATATAAAAACCATTTTTATTTTTCATAATAAAAATAAAAAAAAAAAAAACTAATTATAATTAAAACAAAAAATTGATTTATTATTTAAATGTTTTTATTTAAATATTTAAATAAAAAAGGACATATATGGCATTTCTAAAAAATAAAAAAAATAAAATTGTATTTTTCAGTTTAATAGCAACAATTGTTGCATCTTCAAGTTTTGGAACTGTTATATTTATGGCAAATCAAAAAAATAGAAATGGAATTGAATATAATAATGATTTTGGAGCAAAAAGTGAATTATTTCACAAAGGAACACCAGATACAACTAACGCTATACCTTCAATTACAGATCACGGTTTAAAAGAAATAGAAAAACCAATTCTAATTGAAAAAGCTCCAGAACCTATTCCTGAATTAGTTCCAATCCCGCCAGTTTCACCAACAGAACCTAAAAAAGAAGAAATAAAACCTGAAATTAAGCCAGAATTAAAACCTAAACCAATCCCTATTCCAAAGCCACCTGTTATTATCGAACAACCTAAAGAAGAAATAAAACCATCACCAACTCCTAAACCAATTCCGCAACCCAAACCTGAAATTAAAAAGGATGAAACAGAGAAAATATTAGAAATAAACGGTGTTAGGGTTAAAGCTACTGTTACGCCACCAAAAGAAAGAGTGCAGGATCCAAGGTACGTTAAAGCTAATATTGCAAACCCTAAACCATATCGAAGTGTTATTGTGGGCACCATAACAAATGTTGAAGTTACTGATGAGTTAAGAAAAGCGACAGTAAATAGTTTGAAAAATGATAAAGAAGGTCTTAAAAACTATTTTCCTTCATATATTACTGATATTGTCGATACTCCCGAATCAAAATATTTTAATCCAGATGATTACATTAAACAAAACGAAGGAGTTTGGTTAAAGTTTTTAGATAAATTTAAAAGATTACTTGATAGTCCAAGAGTTACTGAGTTTTTAATTCCCGGTGCAGCGGAAGAATATAAAAATAAACAATTTAAAACATTAAATCGTAAATATGCTTGATTAATTAGTAAATTAGATTATTCTAAATTTACAAAATTAGGCAAAGGTGCTGAAAAATATTTAAAAGAAGGTTATACAGCTTCACCCGATAATGCTTATATTAATGAAAACGGTGAGCTTGATTCATATACATATTCACCTGCCCCTGGTTATAATAAAGTAACATCTAGATTAGAAAGAGATAACAAAAAAAGACGTGGTATTCCAATAAAAGGATATTATGGAAGAACTCCTGATCAAATTAGTAGCGGAAATTACCCAGGTTGAGATAAACAAGATGTAACGAAAACAAAATTTAAAGAATTCGGAGTCGGAGGATCTGACGGTATTAGAATTACTGAGCTAACGAATAAAAATCCTGAAGAAGGAGATTTGAAAAAAGCTACTGTTGTTGAAATTGACGCATCTAATTTCCAAGGTTATGCAAAAACTAAAAAATTAATTGAAGATTTAAAAGCAAAAAATATTGAAATTACTTCATATCGTATTAAAAATATGGGTAAAAAAGATGTTAATCAAACTTTTAAAGAAATTTTATCAGCTCTACCAGATAGATTAACTCAACTAGAATTATTTTTTGATCATCGAGCAACTAACACTGCTTCATTGATTGCTCTTGAAAATAAAAGTATCAAAGAACTTGGATTATATACATTAGGAAATTCACTTTTAGATGATTGAAGCATTAATCCTCTATCGTTTAGAAAAGTTGAGTGAATTAATACAATTGATTATAACGTAAGTAAACAAAATAAAGCAGGTGCTGATATTGCAACAAGAATTACTTTTAACACGTTAGCTTTTGAAGAAAGTGATATTTTAAAAACTGAATCTGATAAATACAAAAGAATAAATGAAGGATTAAGTTTAGTTTATTATTCTAGAAATAACGAAGGTGCCTTTCAAGGTAATTTTGGACCAGGTAATGATCCCGATCACGACGAAGGGAATAATAGCTATCCAACCCGGCTTGATTTTTCAAGAGCTCCTTCAATAAGATCATTAAAAGGTCTAAAATTTTATGATTGAATTACAAATTCTGGAAAGAAACCAAGAAAATTAAAGAATGTTAAATTTTATAATAATAATTCTTGATACGCGATTAGTGGTTATGATCTAGATAACGCACAATTCGATACAGTTATGGCTTTAGGTGAACCAGGAATGCCACCTACAAAGATTGAATTTAGTAACGGATTAGAAACTGATAGAATAAGAATTACATCTAAAGAAAAATTAACAGATTCTGCGTTATCTAATTTAAATTTATTAATTAATTTGTCTAGAATTTCAAGACAAATTGAAATTCCACAAGACGCATCAAGTGAATTAAAATCTCAATTAGAAAGCAATGGTTATAAAGTCTCATATGAATCAGACGAAACATTTAACTAATAATTATTT
This sequence comes from Metamycoplasma canadense, assembly GCF_000828855.1. Classification (NCBI taxonomy): domain Bacteria; kingdom Bacillati; phylum Mycoplasmatota; order Mycoplasmoidales; family Metamycoplasmataceae; genus Metamycoplasma; species Metamycoplasma canadense. Next base: position 562,028 of record NZ_AP014631.1, read on the forward strand.
TAAGTTTTAGGAAATATAAAAAATATGAAAGAAAAATTAAATTTTAAAAATATTAAGAAAAATTATGCATTATTATCATTTTTGCCATTTGTATTAGTGCCAACTATCCCCTTAATATCTTGTGAAAAAAAAGAAGATAAAGAAGAAAAAACACTTAAATCAAATTTAGATTTATTAAAAAAAGAATTAGAAAATTTTAAAAACTCAAATGAAACATCCATTAATTCTAAACAATATACAGATGGTGACATACTAGCTAAAGAAGTTGAAGAATTTCTAAAAAAAGAAAATAAAAATATTACTGAACTTAGAAAGTATACAAACAAGATTAACAATGCCATTACGAATATCAAAAATGAAGATAAAAGAATAAAAGAAAATATTAAAAACAATGAAAACAATTTAAAACCAGATGAATCCTTAAAATATTCTGATGAAGACTTTTCAAAAGATATTTCATCATTAATTTCTGATAATTTGGATGATAAATTAGTTTTAATGTTTGATAATTTTTTAGGTGCAACTGATAAAAAAAATATCTTTGCAAGTGAACTTCAAGAAAATGCTTCAAGTTTGAAAATTAAGTCTAAAGATGAAGAATTAAATAAAAAAATTATATTTAAAGTTGAAAGCGTTATTTTAGAAGATAATGCTAATCGAACAGGAGAAGCTAAGATTAATGTTTCATTCATAAACAAGGCAACTTTAAAAAGAAAAAATAATATTTATTCATTAAGTGGTTTGAGAACTTCACCAGATAATAATGATTCAAATGGTAAACAACCAAATAATAAATTAGGTCCAAATGCAACCACTTCAGAAATAAATGAATATGTTAGTTTAAATCAAATGCAAAGATTTGAAAAAGATAATAAAAAGTATTTGGAAGGATTAAAAAGTCATTTAGAATTTAAGGCTGGTGTTAAAAAATGAAGCGATTTATGACCTAATGTAAAAGCAACTGAAAAACAAATTGCAGAACATGATAAAAAAGCTAAACAATTAGGACAAGACAGTTTTGAAAATTCAGCATATAAAGGTTTTACTACACCTTCTTATAATGAAGATGGCACTATTGATGGCGTTAATTTAACATCTTATGAATTAGGAAAACAACCTTCATGAGTTGACACAATTGGCAAGAAAGATATTTATAAAACAAATGGTTTAGCACGCCGTATAATTAATGAAAAATATTTGGATATTGCTAAACAAACATTTTCTTTAAGATTAACTAATTTAAACGATTATAGTGATGAAATAGCAAAGGCCGAGTATGCAATAAAACATTGACAAGATCCAAATAATGAAGATGAATTTAAAAAATTAAACGCTGAAAAACTAGAAAAGATAAAAAAAGATAGAGAAAAGGTTGAAGAAGAACTAAATAATAAAATAATCAATAATAAAGATCCTCATCTTACTGAGGCATTTCAAAAAGAAAAAGATGATGCTTTAGAAGGTTATGACAAAGAAATTAAGAGATTAGAAAATCATAATACAACTGAAGAAATTGAAGGATTGAAAAAAGATATTGAAGAATATAGAAAAAAAGCAGCTGAAAAAAGAGAATCAAAATCCGAAACAGGTACTGCTTGAATTTTAGATTATCAATTAGATACTAACGGCTATCCAACAAAATGATATTTAGGTACAAACTCACATGTTGCGAAGGCTATTACTAATAAATTACAAGCTTTTACGATTACAAAAATTGATAATGATTTAAAAGTTGGAGCTAAATTAAGAATTTCAGAAATGGATGATAACATAACGTCATTTAATTTTCAAACCCCAAGTGCTATTAGAAAAGTATTTGATGGAACTGATTATTTAAAAACTAGTCCTAAAGAATTTTTATCTGAGAAGCAAAAAAAAGAATTTGATGATTTGGAAGAATTTGTTGATTTTGCAGTTATTGAAATCGATTTTTCAAAAATAGATAAATTTACAGCTGTTTCAAATGATAAAGATGTTGCAAATAAATACCCAAAAGTTAGTGATCCTAATTTTTCTTCTGAAATAGCAAAAGAAATAACAAATAATTACGCAAATAATGAAGATAAACATATTAAATTTATAAAAAACTCATATTTAAAAGATTTTAATAAAATTGAATACCCGATAAAAGGAGAATTACCTAAAAATATTGATCATTTATATGCGCTAGGTTGACCTTCTTCAACACACGATTATTATTTAGAAGATTATATTGATAATGATCAAAAAAATAGAGTTAAATTTGGATATTCACATAGTTTATGAACAAATAATGATTCAGATTATTATAAAGCTAAAATTACCCAAGATGAAAGTGGACCTTCTTCAATTCCAAAAGCTAAATTAGATCGAGGTAATTTTTTATCATATCAAATCGGATATCGTTCATTTGCTTTTAAGCCTGGAGTTACTGATACATTTATAGCAGCTCCTAAAATTGGCGATGATTTTTACTATGTAGATGGAAAAAGATATGTAAATATGGGCCTTGGATATATTCCTAGACGTTGAGCTCCAATTGGAGGCGCTTCTGGTTCATCAATTAGAAATCAAAATAATGAATTAGTTTCAATTTATTATGCAACTAATGATAATGCTAGAGTAGGTTTATCAGTTGCTTTTAGATCTGAAGGCTTTAATTATGAAGGATTATATGGAAAATATAATTTACCACAATATGATTTAATTTATGGTGGCGGAGAAAATCAAAAAAATTCATATCGTGAAGCATTACAAAAAATATACAAAGAAAAAAATATAAAAACTAATTTATTTAAAAATGGACTTAATGAAATACCTGAAGAATTTAAATTTAGTTCATAAATTATTCAAACGCAAGTCTAAAAAAACTTGCGTTTTTTAATAAAAAATGGTTAATTTCTTGTTTAATCTATATTAGTTTATAATCAATTATGTAAAATAAATACTATAAAATTAAAATTTTTTAATAATTTCAATACATTAAAATTAAGTTATTTCGTTGAATAGATATAGTAAATGCATAAAATAAAATTAAAATATATCAATAAAATAGATAAAATTTAGTAGTTTTTTTATAAAAAAATTTGCAAAAAAAATCTAAAAATAAGTTAAATTTTTTTAAAAATTTTTATTCAAAATAGAAAAATCAGTCAAAAATAATTTTTATAAAAAATTAGTAATTATTTTTTCTATATATTTTAAATTTTAAAAAATTTATGTTATAATGCTTACGCAATATATGAAGACAGTAACGGCAAATGCTTAATAAAGTTACCGAGTATGTAAAAGTTTTTAAATATTGCAATCTTTACATAATTATAAATTTAGGAGGAAAAATGAGTGCATTAAGAGATGCTAAAGTTTTAGTTGTTGATGAAATCTCTAAAAACTTAAATGAGTCAAAAGCTTTATATGTAGCTTCATATAAAACATTAGATGTAGCCTCATTACAAGTTATTCGTAGAGAATTAGCTAAATACGGCGTTTTAGTAAAAGTTTATAAAAACCGTTTAGTAAAACAAGCTTTAAAGTCAACCGAACAAGAATCGTTAAATGATTTATTGCTTGGACAGAATCTTTTTGTTTTTGCTAAGCAAGACGATTTAACAACTTTAAAAGCTTTAGTAAAATTTAAAAAAGAATTCCCTGCTTTAGAATTAGTTGCTGGAATTTATGAAAATAAAGTTGTTGATGCAAAAAACTTAGACGAAATATCAAAACTTCCTTCATACGAAGAATCACTTATGATTCTTGGAAATTCATTACTTGCACCAATTAAAAATCTTGCAATTGGTTTAAATGAATTAGTAAAACAAGGAAATTTATCAGAATAATATAAAAGAAATAAATTAAATTTAAGGAGAAAAATTATGGCTAAATTAACAAAAGAAGAATTTGTTTCAGCATTAAAAGAAATGAACATTAAAGAAGTTATGGAATTAGTAGAAGGATTAAAAGAAGAATTTGGAATTGATCCTACTGCTGTTGTAGCTGCTGCTGCTCCAGCTGCTGCTGAAGCTGTTGAAGAAAAAACATTATTCAATGTAACACTAAAATCAGATGGTGGAAATAAATTAGCTGTTATTAAGGCAGTTAAAGACTTATTAGGTTTAGGTTTAATGGATGCTAAGAAATTAGTTGAATCTGCACCTGCACTATTAAAAGAAAATGTTAAGAAAGAAGAAGCAGAAGAATTAAAAGCTAAACTAGCTGAAGTTAAAGCTGAAGTAGTTTTAGATTAATTGATTAAACATTAAAAACGGGCTTAGTATAAGCCGTTTTTGTGTTTTTTATTTTAATATACAATATTTTAAAATTATAAATAAATTTAAACAAATTTAAATAATGAGGTTAGATATGAGTAATAAACCACAATATGTTTTAAGAAAATTTGGACCTATTACCGAACGTCGTGACTATTCAATTAGTCAAAATAAATTCGATACACCAGACTTTTTAAAAATGCAAAGAGATTCTGTTGAAAAATTTCTAACTTCTGGAGTAGAAGAAGAATTAAGAAATATTTATCCAATTGAAGCTAGAGGAAAAGTTAAAATTGAATATATTGAAAATTCGGCTACTTTTGAATATCCAAAAAAAACTGAATTTGAAAGCATTAAAGAAGCAAAACAAAAAGGTTCATCATATCATGGTAAGCTTAAAGCAAAATTAAAACAAATAAACGAAGAAACTGGTGAAGTTATTTCTGCTGAAGTGGTTTTTGCAGAAATTCCAATCATGACCTATGGAGGATCATTTGTAATAAATGGTTCAGAGAAAGTTATTGTTTCTCAACTTATTCGTTCAACAGGAGCTTATTTTGGTGTAAATGTTAGAAATAAGCAAGCAAATGACTTGTTTAATAAAGTAGAAATAATTCCACAAGTTGGTTCATGAGTTGAAATATATCACAAGACAACTTCATCTAACCCTGATACAATAAAAGTTCATATTGATAAAAATAAATCATTTTTATTAACTACATTCCTAAAAGCATTAGGATTTAGTGAAAATGGTATTTTAAATATGTTCGGTGATATCCCTGAATTAAATGAAACTTTAAGAAGGGATAAAACTGCTGGTGATACTCAAGAAGAAATTACAAGAGATGCGCAAGAAACTATTTATCGTTTAATTAGAAAAGGCGATAGAATGACTGCTGAATCAGCACGTAATTTAATTCCTTCAACTTTATTTAACGAAAAAAGATATAGTTTAACTGAAACTGGTCGTTTTACATTAAATCGTAAGTTAAATATAGCTGAAAGGCTTGTAAATACATATTTAGCTGAAGATATTGTTACAAAAAACGGTGACGTTAAATATCAAAAAGGATTATTAATAACCTGAGAAATTGCAAGAAAAATTGCTGAAGAATTTAGATTAGGTATTTTACCACTGTGAAGATTACCAGATATTAATGGTTCAGTTTATGGTAACCAATTAGAAATTTTGGGTAATGAAAAACTTTCAGAACGGCTAATGGTTCCACGAGTTTGAGTTTATCCAACCGAAAATGATTTATTGAATGATATAAATAAAATTCAAGTTTTAGGAAATGATCCAAATTCAACGGAGAATTTCTTATTAATTCCAGACCTAATTGCAACAATTTCTTATTACTTCAATTTATTATCAAACATTGGGGTTGATGATGATCCTGATTCATTAGTAAATAAAAGAATTGTTACAATTGGAGAGTTATTACAAAATCAATTTAGAATAGGTTTAATAAAATTAGAAAAAAATACTCGTGAAAGAATTTCGACAAAAGAAACTTCAAAAATTACTCCTAAGAATGTTACAAATAATAAACCTATTTTTAATCAATTTAAATCATTTTTTAATACATCAAAATTATCTCAATTTATGGATCAATGTAACCCACTAGCCGAGATATCAAATAAACGTCGTATCACATCATTAGGACCAAGAGGTCTAAATCGTGATACAGCACAATTTGAGGTTCGTGACGTTCACCCTACTCATTATGGTAGAATTTGTCCTATCGAAACTCCTGAAGGACCAAATATCGGACTTATCCTTAATTTAGCTTCATTTGCTGATATTGATAAATATGGATTTATTAAGTCACCGTATTTTAGAGTTAAAGATAAAAAAGTTGATTTTAGTAAACCTTATTATTTAACAGCTATTGAAGAAGCAGGATATTCATTTGCACAATCAACAGTTAGAATTGAAAATGATGAAATAATTGACGATTTAGTAATGGTGCGTCGTGATAATGAATATTTACAAGTTCCTGCTAATGAAGTAGATTTTGTTGGTGTTTCAAATCGCCAAATGACATCTATCGCTGCTTCTGCAATTCCATTTTTGGAAAATGATGATGCTAACCGTGCACTTATGGGGTCTAACATGCAACGTCAAGCAGTTCCTGTTTTATTCCCTGAAGCTCCATTAGTTGCAACTGGCGTTGAGGCTGATATTGCTAAATATTCATCAACAAATATTATTGCTAAATACGATGGTGTTGTTAGTTATGTTGACGCTAATGTGATAAAGATATCAAGAGAAGGAAGCAAAAAAACAGATTCATATTATTTAAGAACATTTGAAAGATCAAACCAAGGGACATTAATCCATCAAGTGCCGCTTGTTAAATTAAATCAAGAAATTAAAGCGGGTGATTTATTAGTTGATGGTCCATCAATGAAAAATGGAGAAATGGCTTTAGGTAAAAATGTTTTAGTCGGTTTTACAACATGACATGGATTTAACTATGAAGATGCTGTTGTTTTATCTGAAAGATTAGTAAAAGATGATGTTTATACATCTATTCATATTGAAGAGCAAACAATTCAATTTAGACATTCAAAAGCAGGTGAAGATATTTTAACTGCAGATATTCCTAATGTTTCAAATCATTCAAAACGTTTCTTAGACGAAAATGGTATCGTTAGAGTTGGTTCAGAAGTTTCAACTGGTGACATTTTAGTAGGTAGAACATCTCCAAAAGGTGAAGAAAATCCAACACCTGAAGAAAAATTAATGGCAGCAATTTTTGGTCAAAAAACTGCTTCAAGAAAAGATACTTCTTTAAAAGTTAAATACGGGCATAATGGAACTGTTGTTGCAGTTGATGTTTTAAGCCGTGAATTAGGTGATACACTAGAAGATGGAATTGAAAAAATAGTTAAAGTTTCAATAGCTCAAAAAAGAAAAATTAAAGTTGGCGATAAGATGGCTGGACGTCATGGAAATAAAGGGGTTGTTTCAATTGTTTTACCAGTTGAGGAAATGCCATACTTAGAAGACGGAACACCATTAGATATTGTTTTAAATCCACAAGGTGTTCCATCGCGTATGAACATTGGCCAAGTTCTTGAACTTCATTTAGGTTTAGCTGCTAAAAAACTAAATACAAAATTTGTTACTCCTATTTTTGATGGTATAACCCATAATCAAATTAAGGAAATTTTAGAAGAAGCTAAGATTAATTCATCAGGTAAATCAGTTGTTTATGACGGTCGTACAGGCGAGCCATTTGATCAACCAATCTCTGTTGGTATTATGTATTATTTAAAACTTTATCACATGGTTGATGATAAGATGCATGCTCGTTCAGTTGGACCATACTCATTGATTACGCAACAACCACTTGGTGGTAAATCACAAAATGGTGGCCAAAGATTTGGTGAAATGGAAACATGGGCAATTGAATCATATGGAGCAGCTAATTTATTGCAAGAATTACTAACTTATAAATCAGATAATATTAATGGACGTAATCAATTGTATAACTCATTAGCTAGAAAGACTAAATTACCAAAACCAGGTATGCCAGAATCATTTAATGTTTTAGCATACGAATTAAGAGGTTTAGGAATTAAACTAGAAGCTCACGATAATAGCAGTGATGAAAATGACTTCGAATTAGAAAGAGTTGATACTAAATATCAACAAGATTGAGATGGAGGAACTGAATAATATGAAAAATAATTCAAAATATGACTTATTAGATGAATCAAAAATTACAAAAATTTCTCTGTCTTTAGCTACACCTGAAGATGTAGAAAGTTGATCTCATGGAGAAGTAACAAAACCAGAAACTATTAACTATAAATCATATAAACCTGAAAGAGGTGGTTTATTTGATGAAATTATTTTTGGTCCAATGATTGATTATCGTTGTCCAGTTTGTGGTTATAAATATAAAAAAATAAACGAAGGATCATACTGTACAAGAACAGAGTTATGTAAACAAGAAAATGTTCAAATTCTCCCAAAGATTTCACGTAGAAATCATATGGGGCATATTAAATTAAATAGCCCTGTTGTTCATTTTTGATATTTCAAAGTTGATCATTCGATTTTATATAAATTATTAGGTTTAAAAATCTCAAGTGATAACTCGCAAGAAACAGTTAGAAGAGAAGAATTAGAAAATCTAATTTATTACAAAAATCATATTGTTGTTGAAGATGGCGGGCTTAAATCATTACCTAAAAATTTAATTATTGAAATCAATGACGCTGCTGTTATTTATAAAGAAGCGCTTGATGAACTTTTAACACGTTTTGATCCTAAAAATCCTGATCATCAAGAAGCATATGAGGATATTACTGAAACCATTGAACAATTAGTTGAAAAAGCAACATCGAAAATTGGTCAAGAATATGGTATAGATTTTTATGAATTAAATGAGGTTATTGAACACTATTCAGATGCAAAAATTATGACTGGTGCAAAAGCAATTGAATATTTATTGCAAAAGTTAGATTTAGCAGCTGAAAAAGCTTATGTAACTAAACAAATTAATGAATTAAATTTACAAGAAGCTAAAAACCAAAGCAAGTTTGCAACAACAACAAAACAAACAAGAGAAAAACTTTATAAAAGGCTACAAGTTATTAATGCATTTATAGAATCGAAACAATCACCAACTAATATGTTAATATATAATTTGCCAGTTATTCCTGCGGATTTAAGACCTTTAATTCAATTAGATGGTGGGAGACATTCAACATCTGATATTAATGAATTGTACCGTAGAGTTATTATCAGAAATAACCGTTTACAACAATGACAAGAAAAAGATGCTCCTACATTAGTTATTCAAAATGAATTGCGTATGATTCAAGAAGCTGTTGATGCTTTAATAGATAACCAAAGAAGAACTCCTAACCCTGTTTTATCAAAAGATAATAGACCTTTTAAATCAATATCAGATGCCTTAACTGGTAAAAAAGGTCGTTTTAGACAAAATTTACTTGGTAAACGTGTTGATTATTCAGGCCGTTCAGTTATTGTTGTTGGTCCTAATTTAAAAATGCATCAATGTGGTATTCCTCGTGAAATGGCTGCAAAATTATTTGAGCCATGAATTATCGCTCGATTAATCGAAAAACAAGTTGCAACAACTGTTAAAAACGCAAAAAAAATCATTGAGGATCAAAATCCAATTATTTGACCACACGTGGCTGAAGCTATTAAAGGAAGACTTGTTTTATTAAACCGTGCTCCAACCTTACACCGTTTATCAATTCAAGCCTTTGAGCCAGTATTAGTAAGAGGAAAAGCTATTAGATTGCATCCATTAGTATGTACTCCTTTTAATGCTGACTTTGACGGTGATCAAATGGCTGTTCACGTTCCTATTTCTGAACAAGCATTATTAGAAAGCCGTGAATTAATGTTGGCTAATAAAAATATCTTAGGTCCTAAAGATGGTGAACCAATTATAAATCCTTCACAAGATATGATTTTAGGTCTTTACTATTTAACAATCGAAGAAAAAGATGCATTAGGAGAAGGAAGAGTTTTTGATAATTTAGATCATATTTTAAGAAGCTTAGAAGCTAAAAAAGTTTCATTGCATGCAAGAGTTGCTTTACCTGCTGAAGAAGTTAAAAATTCAAAATTATTTACTGGTTTTAATATTAATTCTCAACTTTATGTTATTTCAACAGTTGGTAAATTCATTTTTAATAATGTCTTTCCAAAAGATTTCCCATTTATTTTTGATAACAAAGTAACTAAGGCTATTAATTTAGAAGAATATAAAAATGAATTTAATAAATTGTATGTTGTTGAATCTGGAACTAATATTGCTAATTATATTAAAGAATTACCTTTACAAGAGGCTTTTAATAAAAAGAACATTGCAAAAATAATTCGTTACATGTTCGATAATTATGTATCAACTATTAGTATTTCTAACGTAGCAAGTGTTATTGATAAAATTAATGATTTAGACGAATCGGATATTGTTTTAGAATTTTTAAAATTAAAAACATATAAAGGTCAAAATCTTGAAAAAGAACATGCTGACTTATTAACGGAATTTGTTTTAATTGAAAAACAAAAAATATTACGAGAAATTGAGCAAAAATATCAAGGTGTTAATAATGTCCCTATTTCTGCAAAAGAAAAAGCAAAAATGCTTGATATTGTTTGGTTTAAATATACAAACATAGTTGCATCAATTTTGGATAAAATTAAACAATTAGGTTTTGATTATTCAACTACTTCTGGAATTTCTATTTCTTTCTCAGATATTTTAGAAACTGAAAAAAAATCACAATATATTGCTGAAGGTGATGAATATATTTCTAAATTAAAACAATATTATAATTTAGGTTTAATAACAGATGATGATAGATATTCATTAACAATTAAAAAATGAGCCGAAATTAAAGATAATATTCAAAATGAATTGCAAACAATTATTAAAAATAATCCTAAAAACCCAGTTATTACAATGATAAACTCAGGTGCTCGTGGAAATATTTCTAACTACGTTCAATTAGCTGGGATGCGTGGTCTTATGGCAAATAACACCAAAACTACTAAGGCGGATGCAAAAAATGATAGAGTTGTTAGATCAACTGTTGAAGTTCCAGTTAAATCATCATTTATTGAAGGTCTAACTGCTTTTGAATTTTATTCATCAACACACGGGGCAAGAAAAGGTTTAACCGATACTGCTTTAAATACCGCAAAATCTGGTTATTTAACTAGACGTTTAGTTGATGTGGCTCAAAATATTGTTGTAAGACAAGAAAATTGTGGTTCAGAATATGGTTTTTTAGCAAAAAATATTGTTGATACTAAAACTAAACAAATTATTGTTTCATTAAAAGAAAGAATTGTTGGTCGTTTTTCAAATAAACCAATTTATGATAAAAATAATGATTTAATTTGTGGAAGAAATGTTTTAATTACTAATAAAATAGCTCAAAAAATAATCGATTCTGGTATTGAACAAGTTGAAATTAGATCAATTTTAGGATGTAACACTCGTAATGGTGTATGTAAGATGTGTTTTGGTAAGGATTTAGCAACAAACCGTGTTGTAAATATTGGAGAAGCTGTTGGAATTATAGCTGCTCAATCAATAGGTGAACCTGGAACACAATTAACAATGCGTACATTCCATACCGGTGGTGTTGCTGGGGTTGAGGATATTACCGGTGGTTTTACTCGCTTGATTGAATTAATAGACGCACACGAACAACCATGAGGTAGACCAGCAATAATTTCACCATATCAAGGTAGAGTTATTGATATTAAAAAGAATGAAAAAACTGAAAATGATTACATTGTAACTATTGAAATTCTAAATTCTAATAAAGAAGTTGAATTTAAAGAAATTTTAGTTAATACAAATGAAAAATTAAGAGTATCAATAAATGATGAAATAAAAGTTGGTCAAAAACTTTCTGAAGGTCCAATTATTTTAAAAGAATTATTAGCTTTAACTGATGTTATTACTGTTCAAAATTATTTATTAAAAGAAATTCAAAGAATTTATCGTATTCAAGGTATTGCAATTAGTGATAAGTATATTGAAATTATTATTAGACAAATGATGTCAAAAGTTGTTATTAGCGAACCTGGTGATTCTAAATTCTTTGCAGGAGCAATAGTTGATATATTTGACTATCAAGAAGAAAATGCTTTATTATTAAGTGAAAATAAAAAGCCAGCTTATGGTAATGTTGTAATTAAAGGTGCTAAACAAGTTCCTTTATTGTCAGATTCATTCTTAGCGGCTGCTTCATATCAAGAAACTTCAAAAATTTTAGTTAATGCTGCTATTTCATCAAGAACTGATAATTTAACTGGTTTAAAAGAAAATATTATTGTTGGTAAAAAAATTCCATCTGGAACAGCTCTTTATTCATTTGAAGAACATTCAAAATATGATATTAAACCATCAATAAAATATTTTACAAGTTATACTGACGAAGAAGAGTATTCTACTAATGAATTAGATGGCGAAAATATAGTAGATATTGATGCTTTAACACAAGAGTATGTTGAAGATGATAAAAATATGCCATCATTTGAAGATGAAGAAAATGATGACTTCTTTGATGATTCAACATTTGATGATAATGAAGAAGAAAACGAAGAAGACTTAGAATAATTTAAATTTAAAAGTAAGGTTTAATTCCTTGCTTTTTATTATATTAAAATTGAAATTAACAAAAAAATTTGATATAATGTGTAAGTTACTTATAGAGTAACCATTCTAAAAAGGTCTAAACTTATTTTTAAGTACCTTAAAGATGCGACAAAATATAAGGAGGCTTTATAAAATGTTTGCGATTATCGAAACCGGTGGAAAACAATTAATCGTTAAAAAAGGCGATGTTGTTTACATTGAAAAAATCGATGGCAATGAAGGTGATACAGTTTCTTTTGATAGAGTTTTAGCTGTTGAAGGTAAAATTGGTCAACCTTATTTAGAAAAAGCTTCTGTTTTAGGATTAATTGAAAAACAAGGTAAAGCAAAAAAAATCGTAGTTTATAGACATAATGCCAAATCAACACATAAACGTAAGTTAGGTCACCGTCAACCTTATACAAGAGTAAAAATTACAGAGATTAAGGAGAAATAGCACATGGCACATACGAAATCTGGTGGAACGACTTCTAATAGTAGAGATTCGGCTGGTAGAAGATTAGGTGTTAAAGCTACTGATGGTCAATTTGTAACTGCAGGAAGCATTATCTATAGACAAAGAGGAACAAAAATTTTCCCAGGCAACAATGTAGGCAGAGGAAAAGATGATACTCTATATGCTTTAATTGATGGGATAGTTAAATTCGAAAACAGAATTAATAGAAAATTTGCATCTGTATATGCAATTGAAGAAAAATAATGGATCGTTCCATTATTTTTAATTTTTTATTACATATTTTAATTTTCAAAAAAATAAAAAAATGATATATTATAATTTTTAATGATTATTTTTATATAAAACACAAGGAGTAGAATGAAAAATAAAACAATGAGTTTCGAATCAAAAAAAGATCAAATTTTGTTTTGAATGAATACTAAAGAACTGATAAAACAAAATAAACTAATTGAATTTAATAAATTAGTTTCAACGGTTTTATTTAAAAATAATTTTAAAAAAGATGATGTAATATTTAAAGAATTTTTAAATGAAATACGAATATCTTTAAGTGAAAATAAAACAATAATTTTTAAAAATTTTGTTTTAGATTATGAATTTAATTATAAATTTAGTTTAGATAAAAAAATTCCATATATTTTAGAAAATAAACAAGATTTTAAAGTTGATAATTTTTTTAAACATGCATTTAATGAAGAAATTTTAAGATTAATTGAGGCTGAATGTTATATTGAAATAATTCCAAATGTAATTTTATATTTTTCTCAAAATTCACAAACTTTAAAAATTTATATTAAACCAGAATACTTTTTAAATTTAAATATTTCAGAAGGAGAAAATAATGGAAAGTAAAAAAATAAATATTAATAATCCTAAAATCATTTCGATTTTTGGGTACATTGTTGAAGTATCGGGTGAGTTTGCCTATGAACAAGGTCAACAATTCGTCTGTGAGCAAAATAATGATATTAAATTAATTTTAATTAGTGCAACAAAAGATAGAGCTTTCTTACTATCGAATAATGAAAATAAAGAGTTAAAAATTAATGACACTATTGTTGCTGTAGAAAAATATAATGTTTTTACTTCAAATGAACATTTTGGAAAAGTTATTGATATTTTTGGAAATGTTGTTTTACCTGAAAAAATTAATATTAAGCAGAATGCACATGATCCAGAAAGCGCAATGTTTAAATTAGCTCATAAATTAATGAGTGTAAAAACTTTAAATGAACAACTTTATACTGGTTTTACATCAATTGATTTGTTAATTCCAATTGGTAAAGGACAACGTGAATTAATAATAGGTGATAGACAAACAGGTAAAACGCATATTGCAATTAATGTTATTTTAAATCAAGCAAAAACAAATACAAAATGTGTTTATGTTGCTATCGGACAAAAAAAAGAAAGTATTTCAAAAATATATAACATTTTAAAAGAACACAACGCATTAAAAAATACAATTATTGTTGATGCTCCAGCAACTAGTGCATATGAACAATATTTAGCGCCATATGTTGGTATGGCTCATGCGGAAAATATTTCATTGACTAACGATGTTATTGTTATTTTTGATGATTTAACTAAGCATGCAAATATTATCCGTGAAATAGCATTATTAACTGATAAACCAGTTGGAAAAGAAGCAATGCCTGGTGATATTTTCTTTGCTCACTCTCAACTCCTTGAAAGAGCAGGTTCATTCGTAGGAAGAAAAACAATAACATGTTTACCTATTTTACAAACAATTGATGGTGATATTACTTCTTTAATTTCATCTAATGTTATTTCAATAACTGACGGTCAAATTGTAACAAGCGCTGATTTATTTTCACAAGGTATTTTGCCGGCTATTAATATTAATTTATCAGTTTCAAGAACAGGATCATCAGTTCAAAATAGAATTATGTCAAAGGTAGCTTCTGAAGTTGGTAAAATTTTCAAACAATATAAAAGACATTTAAAATTAGCCGTTTTAGATTATGAACTTAACAAAGAAACAGCTGCTTTATTGTACAAGGGAAAAATGATTGATAAAATGTTTATTCAAAAAGGTTATTCATTATACTCAAATAAATTTGTTTTATTAATGTCAAAATTAATTTCATGAACTATTTTACGTGGTATTAAGGATGAACAAAAAGCATTAAAATTTATTGATATTTTAATCGAAACAAACGAAGAAGCTAAAAAAGCTTATAATACTATTCAAACAACAACAAACTATGATGATAATATTATGAAAAACTTTTTTGCATATGCACTAAAACAATATTCGGATTATTTAAATTTAGATTGAGATGTTGAATATGAACATGAATTCATTGAGTTTAGTGAAGATTATTTGGAACAAGTAGCTAAAAGATTAGGAGATAAATAATGGGAAAAATCATTAAATTATGATCTGATGTTGTTGAAATAAAATTTAACAAAAAAGATTTACCACTTGTTAATCAATTACTTACAACAAATAATGGAATGACATATTTATTAGTTAAAAGAATAATTGATGAAGAAACAATTAGAGCAATTATTATCTATTCATCAAAAGAAATTAACATTAACGATGAAATAGTGAATACTAAAAAGAGTTTTATGGTTCCTGTTGGAAGTGAATCAAAAAACAATATTTATTCATTTGAAGGTAAACCACTTTTAGAAGATCGCAAAACAAAACCTAAATATATCGAAATGAATTCAATTATTAATAACGAGAGATATTTAGATAATAAATTAGAAGTTATTGAAACAGGTATTAAAGCTATTGATTTTTTTATGCCAATTATTAAAGGTTATAAATTAGGAATTTTTGGTGGAGCTGGAGTTGGTAAAACGGTTTTAATGAAAGAAATTATATTTAATGTTAATAAGAAATCAACCAAGACATCAAATATTTTTATTGGTTCAGGTGAAAGATCAAGAGAAGCGATTGAATTATTTAACGAGCTTGAATCTTCAAATTTAATGAAAGATTCAGCTATGTATATATCAAAAATGAATGAATCACCTGGAGCTAGAATGTCGATTGTTCCAATCGGAATAACAGCTGCGGAATATTTAAGAGATTATGAAAAAGGTAATGTGTTATTGTTTATTGATAACATTTATCGTTTTGTTCAAGCCGAAAATGAAGTTTCTGCTTCATTAGGAAAAAAACCATCCGTTGGTGGATATCAATCGACTCTAGAATCTGACGTTGCAAATATTGAAAATAGACTATTTAAAAATAAAAATGGTTCTATTACATCGTTTCAAACGATTTTCCTACCTATGGATGATCTAAGTGATCCATCAGCTGTTGCTGTTTTTAATCACTTAGATGGTAATTTAGTTTTGTCACGTAATCAAACTGCAAAAAATATTTTTCCAGCTTTTGACCCATTAGCTAGTTCATCAAATTCAGTTGATGAAAAAATTATTGGTAAAAAACACTTTGATGCAATTTTAGAAACTAAAAGAATATTAAAGGCTTATAAAGATTTAGAAGATGTTATTATGATTTTAGGTTTTGATGAACTTGATGAACAAAGTAAAATTACTGTTAAGAAGGCTTTACAATTAGAAAACTTTTTTACTCAAAATTTCTTTATGACTGAACATTTTACAAAATCTCCTGGAGTTTATGTTTCTTTGGATGAAACAGTTGAATCAGTTCAAAGAATTTTAGATGGTAAGTACATTAAACAAACTCCTGAAATTTTTGCGTATGTTGGTTCAAATTTAAATATCCCAACAGATGAGGAATTAGGATTATAAAATGCCATTTGGCATTTTTTTATACAAGTAGCTTAAAATCCCTTAAATAAGGTAATAAATAAGGTAAAATATTATTACTTTAACATAGTAAATATAGTATTTATTTTTTAATGTAATGAAGAGGGATAATATGAAAGATAATTTTAATAAAAAAGAATATTTTGAATTAATGGACAAATGATTTAGAGCTGCTAATTATTTAAGTCTTGCTCAAATTTATTTAAGAAATAATCCATTATTGCATACAAAATTAACTAAAGATGATATTAAATTATATCCAATTGGACATTGAGGAACAATTCCGGGGCAAAACTTTATTTATGCTCATTTAAATAGAGTTATTAATAAATATGATTTAAATATGTTTTATATTGAAGGTCCTGGACACGGCGGTCAGGTTATGATTTCTAACTCATATTTAGATGGATCTTATTCTGAAATTTATCCTGAAATTACTCAAGATATTTCAGGGATTCAAAAAATGTGTAAAAGATTTTCATTCCCTGGAGGAACTGCTAGTCATGCTGCCCCTGAAACTCCAGGTTCAATCCATGAAGGCGGAGAATTAGGATATTCACTATCACATGCAACTGGAAATATTTTGGATAATCCAGATGTTATTGCTGCTGCTGTTGTTGGAGATGGTGAAGCGGAAACTGGTCCATTATGTGCTGGGTGATTTTCAAATTCATTTATTAATCCAGTAAATGATGGTGTTGTTTTACCTATTTTGCATTTAAACGGTGGAAAAATTTCAAATCCAACCTTACTTGCAAGAAAACCAAAATCTGAAATTAAGAAATATTTTGAGGGTATGGGCTGAAAGCCACACTTTTTTGAATGAAGTGAGGAAAAAAGTAATCTCGAAATTCATAAGGACATGGCAGAAATGATGGATTTAGCTATTGAAGAAATCCTTGCAATTAAAAAAGAAGCTAAATCTAAAGGTGCACAAAATGCAACTAGACCTCAATGACCTGTATTGATTGTTAAAACTCCAAAAGGTTGAACATGTCCAAAAGAGTGAGATGGTTTATCAATTCAAGGTTCATTTAGAGCACATCAGGTTCCACTTCCTGTTAGTGCCTTTAAAACAGAACACATTGCAGAATTAGAAAAATGATTAAAATCTTATAAACCTGAAGAATTATTTGATAAAAATGGAAAAGTTTTACCTGAAATTCAAAATTTAGCACCTAAAGGTGATAAAAGAATGGCTACAAATCCAATTACAAATGGAGGAATTAATCCTAAGGAACTTAATTTATCAAATTGAGAAAAATTTGCCTTAAATATTAATTATCCTGGTGAATTTAAAAGCCAAGATATGGTTGAGTTAGGCAAATATATGGCAGATACTATTTTAAAAAATCCAGATAATTTTAGAGTATTTGGTCCGGATGAAACTAAATCAAATCGTTTATTTGCTTTATTTGATGTAACTAAACGCCAATGATTAGAAGAAGTTTCTGGCGAATATGATGAGTGAATAGGTCCGGAAGGAAGAATTATTGATTCGCAATTAAGTGAGCACCAAGCACAAGGTTTTTTAGAGGGATATGTTTTAACAGGACGTCATGGTTTCTTTGCTTCATATGAGTCATTTTTAAGAGTTGTTGATTCAATGCTTACTCAACATATGAAATGATTAAAAAAATCACTTGAATTGCCTTGAAGAAAGGATTATCCATCATTAAACATTATTGCAACATCAAATGCTTTTCAACAAGATCATAATGGTTATACTCACCAAGATCCAGGATTATTAGGTCATTTAGCTGATAAGCGTCCAGAATTAATAAGAGAATATTTACCAGCAGATTCAAACACATTATTAGCAGTAATGGAGAAATCATTAAAAGAAAGAAATACTATTAATTTAATTGTAGCTTCAAAACAACCAAGAGAACAATTTTTCAATATTGAAGAAGCAAAAGAATTAGTTGAAAAAGGTTATAAAGAAATTGACTGAGCATCAAATGTAAAAAAAGGAGAAGAACCAGATATTGTTTTTGCTTCATCAGGGGTTGAACCAAATTTAGAAACTCTAGCAGCAATTTCTATTGTTAATAAGCATTTTCCTAATTTAAAAATTAAATATGTAAATGTTGTTGATTTATTAAAATTAAGAAGCCAAGACGTTGATCCTAGAGGATTAACGCATGAAGAATTTGATGCAGTATTTACAAAAGATAAATTAGTTGTGTTTGCATTTCACGGTTTTGAAGGATTAATAAGAGATATCTTCTTTACAAGAACAAACCATAATTTAGTAATTCACGGCTATAGAGAAAATGGTGATATTACAACTAGTTTTGACATTAGACAATTAAGCGAAATGGACAGATTCCATATTGCAAAAGATGCTATTGCAAAACTATATGGTTCAAAAGAATCATGATTTTTAGATTTAATGGATGCTAAAATTCAAGAACATAAAGATTACATTCATGAGTTTGGTTACGATATGCCAGAAGTTGTTGAATGAAAATGAAAAAACATTAATAAGTAAAAAATAAATATTTTGTGGTAAAATATTTGCTAGTTAATTAACTTATTTATATTTATACAAAAAAGGAGCATACTGTGAAAAAAGAAATTCACCCAAAATATGCTGAAATTAAAGCAACATGTTCTTCATGCAATTCAGAATTTATTTTTGGTTCAACTGCTGAAAAAGTAACCTTAGATGTTTGCTCTAATTGTCATGCATTTTACACTGGAAACCGTACAGACGTTAAAGCTCGTGGTCGTGTAGAAAGATTTAACAAGATATTAGAAAAATCAAAAAAATAAGTTCTATTTCACAAAAAATAAAAAAGACTAGAAAAAATGATTAATTCTAGTCTTTTTTTATTAATTACATACAATAATGGAATCCAATATTAAAACCTTGTTTATTATTTCCATCTTCTCATTTTGCTAAGAATCCATCTTTAGTTTTAATTTCACCCTTATCAGATGAAATACTTCTAATTAAACCAAAAGTAGATGTAACAAAAGTAGAAATTACTGGTATTGATGCTAGAATACTACTAAAAATTGTTGAAATTGCGAATCCGCCCGATATTTCGTCACACTCTTGTTTGCTTAGTTTTATCATTTTTCTCCCTTCACAATATTTTTATTACGTATTTTTTATTTTTAAATAAAAATAAGAAAAAATAAAGAATTTATTTTATTATAAAATTTTCTAATATAAATTATTTTTTAGATCAAAAAATAGAACTAATCATAAGATTAAATCTCAATTTTTTTTTAAAAAATCTCCCTTGCTTTAACAAAATTAAAAAAATAGAACATTTAAAAAAAGACACACAAATTTGGTGTCTTTTTTGTTTTTAGTTATTGATTATTATTTTGTTTTTTAGTTTTAAAATAATTTACTAAATTAATAATAGTAATAGAGACAACGGTTCCGACCCCACCTAAAACTAATCAAATATCGGCAAAATTGAATACTCCTTTATTAGCTCAGGGTAAATTAATAATATCTCTAACACCTAAAAACAAAAATCTATCAATCATATTCCCGAGTGAACCTGCGCTTACCATTGCTAAAAAACAAACTATTATAATTGATTTTTTTTCTTTAATAAACGTTGTTGCTCATAATGAAGCAAAAATTATGAAAAAGCTAATAATATGTAAAATTGTTAAATTAGTTTCAAAAAGTCCAATTGTGGTTCCTTTATGTAAAACCGATTTAAAAATAATAAAACTATTTCCTATTTCATAATCAGTATTAACTATTTTTTTTTCTTTATTTTCTCATTTAAAAATAAATTCTTTTGTTATTAAATCAATTGCTAATAAAAACAAGAACACTAAAAAAAAGATAGTAAGATTTATAACAATTTTTTTTCAATATTGTTTTCAATATTCTTTTGAAAAATATTTTAATTTATTATTTTCCATTAATAACTCTTTCACATCTTTTACATAATTCAAAATCTTTATTAAAATTATCTTCTTGATAATGATTTCAACATCTTAAACATTTTAATGATGGTAAAATTTCAATTTTTGTTTCGCTTCCGATATTAACATTAGCGACCATTAAAAGTTTTGTTAAGGGTAATGATTTAATAAATTCTGAATTTGTAGAAATTTTTACAAAAGCTTCGTTTTGTCTTTTAATTTCTTGAGATTTTATTTTTTCTTCAATAAGTTTATAAATTTGATCTTTTAAATCAAAAAATTCGCTTCATTTTTCTGATTGTTCAAATGTTAATTTTGAATTTAGATTTAATTTTAGTAAATGAACAGATTCAAGTTTGTTAGGTTCGTTAAAGTATTGGTAAACTTCTTCCATTGTTGTAGGCAAAATAGGAGCTAGGATTGTCATTATTGATTTAATTATTTTTGTAAATACTGTTTGTACTTGTCTTCTTTCAAAATCGTTTTTTGAATTTAAATAAAGAATATCTTTTGTAATTGAAATATAGTATGAACTCAAGTCAATAATAAAATTATTAATTTCTTTTATAACATTGACAAATTTATAATTATCATAGAACGATAAGATCTTAGCTTCTAAATTATTTAATTTTTCAATCATTAAAAGATGAATTGAATCAAGATCTACATAATTAAAATCAAAATCTGAAATTGCGCCAAGCATAAACTTAATTGTATTTCTTAATTTACGATATATTTCAACATTTTGGTCAAGAATTTTATTATCAATAGAAATATCTGCTGTATATTCTGAATTAGCAGCTCATAATCTTAGTATATCAGCACCGTATTTTGAAACAACATCAAGAGGATCTACTGTATTACCTAAAGATTTAGACATTTTTCTTCCCTTGCCATCCAATGTAAAACCATGTGATAAAAATGCTTTGAATGGACTTTTATTTCTTCAAGCGACAGAGTTAATCATTGAACTGTTGAATCATCCACGATATTGATCTGATCCTTCTAAATACAAATCAAATGGAGCCTCTAGTCCTTCCGGTTTAACTCCAAGCGATGTTGATCCGGAATCAAATCAAACATCCATAATGTCATTTTCTTTACTAAATCCCTTATTTCTTCATTTTTCAGGTAATAATTCATCAACACTTTTTTCATATCAAATATTTGATCCATTTTCTTCAATTAAATTTATTACATGATCAAAAATTTCTTCTTCTAAAATAGGATTTTTATTTTCGTCATAAAAAACTATAATTGGAACCCCTCAACTTCTTTGTCTTGAAATACATCAGGTATCACGATTTTCGAGCATTAATTCTAAACGAGTTTTAGATCAATCGTTATATGTTTTAACATTTTTAATCTCATTTAAAATGTTATCTTTTATTTTTTTTACTGAAACGAATCATTGCGGTGTTGCACGGTACATAATCGGTAAATGAGTTCTTCAATCATGAGGGTATGAGTGTTTTATCTTTTTAAAACCTAAAAGTAAGTTATTTTCTTCTAAGAATTTTCCAACCAAAGGGTTAGCATCATCATAAAAATTACCGCTAAATTGTAGTGCTTCATTATTTAGCATTCCATCATCATTAACATGCATTATTCTAACTAAATTATTTTTATTACCAATAATAAAGTCATCTTCACCAAATAAAGGAGCCATATGAACTAAACCAGATCCATTTTCTAGAGTAACATGATGACCTTCAACAACTGGACAAATTAATTTATTAATAGGACTTTGATATTGGATATTTAAAAGTTTTGATCCTTCAAAGGCTTCCTCTATTATTTTATATTCTTCTCATTTACATAAATTAGCAACAGATTCAACTAAATCATTTGCTAGAATATAAACTTGATTGTTAACTAAGACTTTTATATATTTAAAATCTTTGTTAATAGCAACACCTGAATTAGCAATTAAAGTTCATGGAGTTGTAGTTCAAATAATTAGATTTTCATTTTCTTTTATTAATTCGTTTCCTTTTGTTATTTTAAATGCAACAAACATCGATGGTGAAATATGGTCAGCATATTCAACTTCAGCTTCTGCTAGCGCTGATTGTGAAGAAGGTGATCAATAAATTGGTTTTAAATCTTTATATATTAATCCTTGAAAAATCATTTTTTTAAACAGTCTTAATTGTTCAGCCTCAAATTTTTTATCAAGAGTAATATAAATTTCTTTAAAATCAGTTAATAATGATAACTTTTCAAATTGAGCTTTTTGTTTTTCTACTTGACTTAATGCGTATTGAGTACAAGCTTTTCTTAATTCAAAAACAGAAAAATCCTTTGCAGTCATTTTTCTTTCAAGTAGCATTTTATGCTCAATGGGTAATCCATGTGTATCTCATCCAGGAACAAAGGGTGAAAAGAAGCCTTGCATATTTTTATATCTAACTATAATATCTTTTAAAATTTTATTTAAAGCATGACCAACATGAATGTTACCATTTGCATACGGTGGCCCATCATGCAAAACAAAACTTTTGTTTCCTTTGTTTGAAAGTAATATTTTTTGATATAAGTTAATTTCTTTTCATTTTTTTTGATACAAATTTTCTTTTTCAGCTAAATTAGCTTTCATTGAAAAATCTGTTTGAGGCATCAACAGCGTATTTTTATAATCTTTATTTTTTTCTTCCATATTTGCTCCTTATTATTTGAAAATAATATATAAATTTTACAATATTTCGATAATAAAATATTTTTAAATTTTGTAACATTTATTTTCTTATTAAATTTAAGATAAAAAATATAATATATTTTTTTTAAATTTTTTTTTGAAATGGCGAATTTTTATTATTATTGTATAATTAATATCATGTACAATCACAAAGAAATTGAAAAAAAATGACAAGATTTTTGAGAAAAAAATAAATCCTTTAAAACTAAAGAAACAAGTTTAAAAAAAGCTTATATTTTAGATATGTTTCCTTACCCTTCGGGAGCAGGTTTGCATGTTGGACATCTAGAAGGATATACCGCAACTGATATTATTTCTCGTTATAAAAGATTAAATGGTTTTGATGTATTGCATCCTATTGGTTGGGACGCTTTTGGATTGCCTGCTGAGCAATATGCTATTAAAACCGGAAATCATCCAGCACCATTTACAATTAAAAATATTGATAACTTTCGAAGACAATTAAAGTTGATGGGATTTTCATACGATTATTCAAAAGAAATTAACACAACTGACCCAAAATTTTATTTTTGAACTCAATGAATTTTTAAAAAGCTTTACGAACATAATTTAGCTTCAATTGAAGAAATTGATGTTAATTGGTGTGAAGGTTTAGGTACTGTTTTAGCAAATGAGGAAATTATTGAAGTAGATGGACAAAAAGTATCTGAAAGAGGTAATTTTTTAGTTGTTAAAAAACCGATGAAGCAATGAGTTTTAAAAATTACTGAATATGCTGATAAATTACTTGAAGGCTTAAATGATTTAGATTGACCTGAGAGTCTTAAATTACTTCAAAAAAATTGAATTGGAAAATCTGAAGGTCACATTGTTGAATGAGATATTTTTGATGACAATTTTAGTTTAAAAACCTTTACTACAAGACTGGATACAATTTATGGAGTTTCTGTACTTGTTATTAGTCCAGAACATCCACTTTTATTAAAAATAGCTAAAAATGAGTACAAAAACGATATTGAGGAATATTTAAAATTAACAAAAAGTAAAAATGAACTTGAAAGAACACAACTTAATAAAGATAAAACTGGTTTATTTACTGGTGCTTATGCTATTCACCCATTAACAAATAAAAAGATTGAAATTTGAGTATCAGATTATGTTTTAATGAATTATGGTACTGGTGTTGTGATGTCGGTACCAGCTCATGACACAAGAGATTTTGAGTTTGCTAAAAAATTTAATTTAGAAATTAAACCTGTTATTGAATCTCCAACATTACCTTATTTAGAAAATGGTAAGCATATAAATTCAGAATTAGCTAATTTTTTTGAAAATAAAGAAGCAGAAGAAATAATATATAAAACCTTAAAAAAAATAAATAAAGTAGAAAAGAAAATTAATTATAAATTAAGAGATTGAGTTTTTTCTCGTCAAAGATATTGGGGTGAGCCGTTTCCTGTTCTGTTTGATGAAAATAATCAAATTCATTTAGTAGATGATTTAGTATCCTTGCCAGAAATTTCGAACATTAAACCTTCAGGGACGACGCAAGGACCACTTGCTAATGTTAAAGATTGAGTTAATGTAGAAATTGATGGAAAAATATATCGTCATGATACAAATGTAATGCCACAATGAGCTGGTTCTAGTTGATATTTTTTAGCTTACATTTTAAAAAACGAAGATGGGACTTATTTACCTTTAGATTCAATTAAAGCTAGAAAAAGATTTGAAAAATGAATGCCAGTTGACTTATATATTGGTGGTCAAGAACATGCTGTATTACATTTATTGTATGCACGTTTTTGACATAGATTTTTATATGATTTAAACATTGTTAATACAAAAGAACCATTTTATAAATTAATCAATCAAGGACTTATATTAGGACCTGATGGGCAAAAAATGTCAAAATCACTTGGAAATGTTATTAATCCTGATGGTTTAGTTGAATCGCATGGTGCTGATGCTTTAAGATTATATGAAATGTTTATGGGTCCACTTACTGAATCAAAATCTTGGAATACCGATTCATTAAACGGAATTAGAAAGTGACTTGATAAAATATATTTAATATTTGATAATTTAAAAAACAACATTGATCCACTTACTCCAAATAAGGTTCTAGATAGCGAAATTAATCAACTTATTTTAGATATTACTGAAAATATTGAAAAATATAAATTTAATATTGCTATAAGTAAATTTATGATTTTTATAAATTATTTATTAACGGTAAAAACTGTTAATTCAAAAGATATTATTAAAAATTTTGCAATTTTATTTTCGCCTTTTGCTCCACATATTTCTGAAGAAATTCTTTCAATGATAGGTGAAAAACCTATTGAGTTTCAAACCTGACCTATTTGTGACAGTAAAAAAATAATTATTAAGAATCCACAAATAGGGATTCAAATTAATGGAAAAGTTAGAGGACAAATTGAAATTTTGCCTTTTTGAAATAAAGAAGAGCTTATAAAACATGCTCTTGAATTGCATTCTATTAAAAAATGATTAGAAAATAAAGAAATTATTAAAATAATTTACATAGAAAATAAAATTTTAAATATAATAATAAAGTAATTCACAAATAAAATGTCGGAGTTTTTATTATTTTCTCTGGCATTTTATTTTTTTAATTAAAAATTAAAATAAAAAAGCTCGTAATGAGCTTTTTTTTCATTTATTTAAATGATATGGCTGCCCTTGTTAGATTCGAACTAACGGATGGCGGTACCAAAAACCGCTGCCTTTCCACTTGGCTAAAGGGCAAAATGGTGGAGGGGGAGGGATTCGAACCCCCGAACCGTGAGGAAGTGGGTTACAGCCACCCGCGTTTGGCCGCTTCGCTACCCCTCCATTTAATATTTGCACGATTAATTATAATATAAATAAAAAATATTTTGTAAAAAAATAATTTTTTTGTAATTTACAGCCATTAAAACTTAAGAAAATTTTTACTATTATATTTTTTTATAAAAACGCTATAAAAAAAATGTTTTTGGTATAATTAGTTAGCAACTATGCAAAGAAACATAAGGTTACGATATGCCAAGCTTAGTTGTTCATCTTGGTTATTGAGAACTTATGTGGAGTACTTCATAAATGAAGAAGGAGAACAAACAATGGCAAAATTAGAAATTAAGATCAAAGCTTTTGAAGCAAGTTTAGTTGATGATGCAGCAAAAAAAGTTGTGCTATTAGCTAAAGCAGAAAAAGCTAATGTAAGTGGTCCAATTCCTTTACCAACAAGAAAAGAAATTGTTACCATTTTAAGATCAGTTCACGTTAATAAGAAATCTCGTGAACAATTTGAAAGCAGAACTCATAAACGTCTAATTGTTTTATCAAATGTTTCTGAAACATTGGTTGATAAAGCAAAAAGATTAGAATTACCTGCTGGTGTTCAAATTAGTGTTAAATCTGTAGCATAATACAGATTATTTATTTTTTAAATATAAACAATAAACTTGAACAAAACATAAAATATGAAAGGAAAATATGAAAGGAATCTTAGGAAGAAAAGTTGGAATGACTCAACTATTTACAAATGATGGTAAATTAATACCAGTTACTATAGTTGAAGTTAAACCAAATGTTGTTACTAACGTTTTAACATTAGATAAAAACGGATATATTGCAACACAACTTAGTTTAGAAGATAAGAAAAAATCTCAAATTAAGAAACCTGAAGTAAATTATTTTAAACAAGCAAATACAACACCTAAGCGATTCGTAAAAGAAATCCGTAACATGACTGGTTACAACTTAGGTGAAATATTAGATGCCTCAATTTTTGAAGGCGGAGATGTAGTTGATGTTACGGCGATTTCAAAAGGAAAAGGTTTTGCCGGAACCATTAAAAGATGAAACCAACATATAGGTCCTAAATCACACGGTGGTGGTGGTGGTTCACAACCTATTAGACAAACAGGTTCTATTGGTGACATTTCTGGAAACAGAGTTTGAAAAGGTATGACAATGCCAGGTCACTTAGGAGCCGAACAAGTTACAATCCAAAATCTTGAAGTAGTAAAATCAGATTCTGAAAACAACTTGCTATTAGTTAAAGGAAGTACACCAGGAGCGAAAGGTGCTTTATTAGTTATTAAGAATGCTAAAAAATCAGTTCAAAAGAAAGAAGAAATTAAACTAGTAAATTTAAAAGAAGCATTGGCTAAAAATGAAATTTTTGAACAATCTAAAAAATACAATCTTGAATTAAACATGGAAATGTCATTAAAAGACATGAAAAAAGCTTTAGCTGAAGCTATTGCTAAAGCAGAAAAAGAAGAAGGAGATAAATAATAATGGCTACATCAGTTGTTGAAAAATTCTATATCTCTGAAACATTCGATAAAGATAGAAATATTTCGTTTAATTTCAAGAAAGCTAAAGAAAAAGTATCAGGTAATTTTGTTAACTTTATAGATGCTGTTAATGAATTTATAAATGTTAGTGAAAAAACCGAAAATGATACACGTGTATGATTCCATAGAAATGGTGCATACAGTGGAAGTGTTGATTTAGAAAAAGCAAGAATTATTGCTAATAAAGTTTTAGAAGCTAAAATTTCAAATGAAAAAGCTATTGAATATATTGAACAAGAAAATTTAGTAGACAAATCTGCTCCAAAAGTTGTTAAAAAAGAATCTTCAAAAGAAGTTAAAATTGATAACTCATTATTACCAAAAAGTGTATTTGGATTAGAAAAAATTCACACTCAATCAGTATTCGATGCAATTTTAGTTGAAAGAGGATCAAAACGTCTAGCTACTCATAAGGTTAAGTCACGTGGAGAAGTTAGTGGTACAGGTAAAAAACCATGAGCACAAAAACATACTGGTAATGCTCGTGCTGGATCATTAAGAAGTCCAATTTTTGTTGGCGGTGGTAGAGCGTTTGGTCCTACAACTGAAAGAAATTACAATTTAAAAATTAATAAAAAAGCTAGAAAAAATGCATTATTCTCAGCATTAACCATGCTAGCAAATGCTAATAGTGTTTTAGTTAAAAAATACGAATTAGAACAAATTTCAACTAGAGCATTATTAGTAGAATTAAATAAGGACAACTTAATTAATCTTAACAATATTTTAATAGTATCTTCAAATGAAATCATTTTTAAATCAGCTAAAAATTTACCAAATGTAAACGTTTCAAAAGTAACATCTTTATCAATTGAAGCATTAGTAGCTGCTGATGTGTTAGTAATTAGTGAAGATGATATTAAATTCTTAGAAGGGATGGCAAAATAATGAATATTAATCAAGTTATTAAATATCCTGTTTTAACAGAAAAATCAGAAATTGCTAGAACTAATCAAAACGTTTATACATTTGTAGTTGATAGAAGAACAAACAAAGTTGAGGTTAAAAAAGCTGTTGAATTTATTTTTGATGTTAAAGTTACAAAAGTTAACATTATAAACTATGACAAAAAACCTGCTAAATTAGGAAGATTTTCAGGATTTACAAATGCAGTTAAGAAAGCTATTGTATATCTAGATGAAAAATCAAAAATTCTTTTATTTGCTGAAGAAGCTAAAGAAGCTAAAAAAGAATTAGAAGCTAAAGAAAAACAAGCAGAAGTAAAAGAAATGTCAGAAGCTGAGAAAAAAGCAGCTGAAAAAATTAAAAAAGTTGCCGAAGAAAAAGCTAAAAAAACTGAATCAGAACAAAAGAATAATTAATCTTGAAAACCTTTGAAAACCTATAAGATTAATTTAAAAATATAATATTGATTATCTTAAAAGAAAAAAATATTTTTAAGAAACGGAGAAATACAACAATGGCTATTAAAAAGTTTAAAGCATATACAAATGGTCGTCGTAATATGTCTTCTCTTGACTATCAAGCAAATTTAACTGGTCATAAACCTGAAAAATCATTGCTTGTAGCACTTCCTACACATTCAGGAAGAAATAATCAAGGTAAAATCACAACCCGTCATCATGGTGGTAGATTAAAAAGATTTTATCGTATTATTGATTTTAAAAGATATAACAAAGATGGAATTGAAGCAGTCGTTAAGACTATTGAATATGATCCTAATAGATCAGCTAATATTTCATTAATTGTTTATCGTGATGGGGAAAAAAGATATATTATTAGCCCAAAAAATATTAAAGTTGGACAAAAAGTTATTTCAGGCGAAAATGTTGATATTCAAATTGGAAATAACTTACCATTAGGAAATATCCCAGAAGGTACATTTGTTCATAATATCGAATTACAACCAAAACAAGGTGGAATTATAGCTCGTTCAGCTGGTAGTTCGGCTCAAATCTTAGGTAAAGATGAAAGTGGAAAATACGTTATTTTAAGATTAAAATCAGGGGAAGTAAGAAAAGTTTTAGGTATTTGCCGTGCTACAATCGGTGAAGTTGGTAATGAAGAACATTCATTAGTAAATATCGGTAAAGCAGGTAGAAATAGATTAAGAGGTATTAGACCTACAGTTAGAGGTTCTGCTATGAACCCTAATGATCACCCACACGGTGGTGGTGAAGGTAAACAACCTATTGGTAGAAAATCACCAATGACACCATGAGGTAAAAAAGCTCTTGGGGTTAAAACAAGAGCTACTAAAAAATCATCTAACCAATTTATTATTAGAAGAAGAAAGGAAAGTAAATAATGTCTCGTTCATTAAAGAAAGCACCTTTTGTTGATGATCACTTAATGAAAAAAGTTGTTGCTATTATAGAAAATAAAGCACCAAAACGTCCAATCAAAACTTGATCAAGACGTTCGACAATTTATCCAGAATTTATAGGTTTAACCTTCCAAGTTCATAATGGACATGCTTTTATAGATGTGTTTGTAACTAATGACATGGTAGGACACAAATTAGGGGAATTTTCTCCTACAAGAACATTCAATGGACATGGTTCTGATAAAGCAAAAGGAAAGAAATAATATGACACAAGTAGTTAAAGCATCAGTTAAAATGCAAAGAATTAGTGCAAGAAAAGCAAGATTAGTTGCAGATTTAATTCGTTATAAATCAGCTACACAATCATTAGTGATATTACAAACAACACACAAAAAAGCTTCAGAAATTATTCTTAAACTTCTAAATTCAGCTATAGCTAACGCAACAAATAACTTTGGTTTAGATGCTACAAAATTAGTAGTTTCAAAAATTTTAGTAAATGAAGGTCCTACTCTAAAAAGATTTCAACCACACTCACGTGGTAGAGCTTACCCTATTTTAAAAAGAACAAGTCACTTTTACATCGAATTATTAGAATTAAATAATGACGAAAAACTAGATATGGAGGCAAAATAATTATGGGTCAAAAAGTTAATCCAAATGGATTCCGTTATGGTGTGACAAAAGATCACAATACAGTTTGATATTCAGATAAACAAGATTTTGCTAAATTATTACTAGAAGATCAAAAAATTTATGATTTCTTTGATAAAAAAGTTCGTGAATATTTAATCGGTAATGTTCAAATTAAAAGAAACCAAAATGGAAATGTTATTGTTTTTGTTTTTACAGCTAAACCTGCTGCTTTATTAGGAACAAATGGTGATAATATTAAAGCAATTACATTAGCTCTTAAAAAAGAGTTAAAGAATAAATCATTAAATATTACTATAGATGTAATAGAATTAAAAAATCCCGATTTAAATGCAAGATTATTAGCAGAAGGAATTGCAATTAAATTAGAAAACCGTGGAAGTTTTAGATTAGCACAAAAATTTGCTATCAAAAGCGCTATGAAAGCGGGAGCAAAAGGGATTAAAACATCAGTTTCAGGTCGTTTAAATGGTGTTGATATGGCCAGAACTGAAGGTTATACCGAAGGAGAAATGAAATTACATACTTTAAGACAAGATGTTGATTATGCTGTAGCTAGAGCGAAAACAACATATGGTATTTTAGGTATTAAAGTTTGAGTATCATTAGGTGAAATTTTAGAAAATGGTAAAGCACAAATTAGTGCATTAGAATCAAAGATCGAAAGAAAACCAAGAGTTATGAGAAAAGGCGGTGACAGAAATGCTTCAACCAAAGAGAACTAAGCACAGAAAAATGTTCCGTATTCGTCATGACAAAACTAAAGCACATAGAAATAACACAGTTTCATTTGGAGAATTTGGTTTAAAATCAACTTCTTCAGCATGAATTAGTGCAAGACAAATAGAAGCAGCTCGTATCGCTATTACTCGTCGTATGGGCCGTGAAGGTAAAGTTATTATTAAAATATTCCCACATATGTCAAAAACATCTAAACCAATTGGTGTTCGTATGGGTTCAGGTAAAGGGTCTCCTGATCAATGATTTGCAGTTGTTAAAGAAGGAACTGTTATGTTTGAAGTTTTAGGAAATCAAGTTGATACCATGAAGGATGCTTTAAGATTGGGTGGTCACAAATTACCAGTTACTTGAAAAATAGTTGCTAAAGAAATGCAAGAAACAAATCCAGAAGGAGAACAAAAATAATTATGTCATACGTTGAATTAAAGAAAAAGACAGTTGAAGAATTAAACAATCTATTAACTGAATTAAGAGCAGAATTATTTTCATTACGTTTCAAAAATGCAACTCGTCAACTTGATCAAACACATAAAATTAATTTAGTTAAAAAAGATATTGCAAGAACTTTAACTGCATTAAACTCTAAAAAAGAAGAAGGAGATAAATAATGGAACAAGTTGTTAGAAAAAATGGTCGTAAGAAACTTGTTGGAACTGTAATTAGTACAAAAAATGAAAAAACTATTACTGTTATGGTTGAAACATATGAAAAACACCCATTATACTCAAAACGTTTCAAAAAATCTAAGAAATTTGCTGTTCATGATGAAAAAAATGAAGCAAAAATTGGCGATGTAGTTGAAATTCAAGAAACAAGACCACTTTCAAAAACTAAACACTTTAGATTAGTTGAAATTAAATCAAGCGCTATTGGAGGAAATGAAAATGCTTAGTGAATTTTCAAGATGTAATGTAGCTGATAACTCAGGTGCTAAAGAAGTTATGATTATTAAGAACCTAGGTGGTTCAATAGTAAGAAGCACAAATATTGGAGATGTTGTTGTAGTTACAGTTAAAAAAGCCATTCCAAATGGTGTTGTTAAAGAAGGTCAAGTTTTAAAAGCGGTTATTGTTAGAACAAAAAGAGGTATTGCGAGAGATAATGGTTCATACATTAGATTCGATGACAATGCAGTTGTTTTAATTAAAGAAGATGGTACTATGAGAGGTACTCGGGTATTTGGTCCAGTGGCTAGAGAATTACGTGACAAGGGATATTTAAAAATAATTTCATTAGCTCCGGAGGTTTTATAATGTCTCAAGCTAAAATTAGAAAAAATGATATTGTTTTAGTTATTTCAGGTAAAGAAAAAGGTAAATTTGCTTCAGTTTTATCGACAGATTCTAAAAAACAAACCGTTGTTTTAAAAGAAATTAATATGAAAACTAAACACCACAAACCTTCACAAGAAAATACTGATGGTAAAATTGAGAAAAAAGAATTCCCAATTCATGTTTCAAACGTAGCTTATTTAGTTAAAAAAGCCGCACAAGGTCAAAAATCAATTGGAACTAAGATTGGATGAAAAGTTGATGCTAAAACCGGTAAAAAACAAAGAGTTATGAAAAAAATTAATAAGGTTATTTAGTAAAAAGGAGAAATTATTATGGCTAAATTAGAATTAGAAAAAAAATATTTAGAATCAGTTCGTCCTGAATTGGTTAAAGAATTCGGTTATTCATCAGTAATGCAAGCTCCTCGTTTACAAAAAATTGTTATTAATATGACAGCCGGAAATGAAGTATCAAACTCAAAAGCTATTGAAGAAGTTATGGTTGAATTAAGTCAAATTGCTGGTCAAAAACCATATCAAACCACAGCTAAAAAATCATTGGCTTCTTGAAAATTACGTGAGGGTATGCCAATGGGTGGAAAAGTAACATTAAGACGTGAAAGAATGTGATCATTTTTAACCAAACTAATTAACGTTGCTTTACCTCGTGTTCGTGATTTTAATGGTACAAGTTTAAAAAGCTTTGATGGTCGTGGAAACTATGCTATTGGAATTAAAGAAGAAATTATTTTCCCTGAAATTTCATTTGATAAAATACGTAAATTAAAAGGTATGGATATTATTCTTGTAACATCCGCAAATACTGATAAAGAAGCATTTTCTTTATTAAAAAAACTTGGAATTCCATTTGCAAAAGGCAATAATTAAGGAGATTTAGTATGGCAAGAAAAGCATTAATGATTAAAGCTGAACGTGAACCTAAATTTTCAGTAAGA
This sequence comes from Metamycoplasma canadense, assembly GCF_000828855.1. Taxonomy (NCBI): domain Bacteria; kingdom Bacillati; phylum Mycoplasmatota; order Mycoplasmoidales; family Metamycoplasmataceae; genus Metamycoplasma; species Metamycoplasma canadense. The sequence continues at coordinate 595,520 of NZ_AP014631.1, forward strand.
AAGTATACACGTTGTCAAATTTGTGGCCGTGTTCACGCAGTTTTGCGTAAATATAAAATTTGTAGAATTTGTTTTAGAGAATTAGCACACGAAGGAAAAATTCCTGGTGTAAAGAAAGCGAGCTGATAATTATGGCTATTATTATAGATCCAATAGCAGATATGTTTGTTAGAATTAAAAATTCTATTTCAAGAAAATATCATGAAGTAGTGGTTCCACATTCAAACAAAAAAGAAAAGATTTTGGAAATTTTTGCCAAAGAAGGATACATTACTTCTTATGAAGTAGTTACATCACAAAACGGTTTTAAAGAAATTAAAATATCTTTAAAATATAAAGGAATGAATCAAAATCAATCTGCAATAACAGATATTAAAAAAGTTTCAAAACCAGGTTTAAAAGTATATTCATCAGCAGAAAAATTACCACGTGTTTTAAGTGGATATGGTACAGCTATTATTTCAACTTCGAAAGGTTTATTAACAGATAAAGAAGCAAGAAAAGCTAACTTAGGTGGCGAAGTTATTGCATTTATTTGATAATTAATATTAATAAGGTTTTTAAATTATGTCAAGAATTGGAAAAAGAATTTTATTAATACCTCAAGGTGTTGAAGTTAATTTATCAAACAACCATATTACAATTAAAGGTAATTTAGGTCAATTAGAATATACATTTTCACCACTAATTTCAGTTATTATTGAAAATAATGAAATTAGAACTTTAAGAGCTAATGAAGAAAAAACTACAAAACAATTACATGGTACTACAAATGCAAATATTAGCAATATGCTAATTGGAGTTTCAAAGGGTTACAAAAAAGAAATTGAAATCAAGGGTGTTGGTTATAAAGCAACACTAAAGGGAAATGAGATTGAAATTATAGCAGGTTATTCGCATAATGTTATGAAGCAAATACCATCAAATTTAAAAGTCGAAGTACCAAAACCAACTAATATTATTATTTCTGGTATTGACAAACAAGCTGTCGGTGAATTTGCTGCAAATCTAAGAGATATTAGACGTCCAAGTCCTTATTCAGGTAAAGGTATTATGTATAAAGATGAAGTTATTAGACGTAAAGAAGGAAAGACTGCTGCTAAGTAGTTAATTAAATTAGGAGATTTATTATGTTATCAAGAAATGAAAAACGTAAAGCTAAGCATTTAAAAATTACTAATAAATTAGCAAAAGGTACAGCACAAAGACCACGTGTAGTTGTTTTTAAATCATTACATAATTTTTATGCTCAAGCTGTTAATGATTTAACTCATACAACACTAGCTTCATTTTCAACAAGACAATTAAATGAAAAAGGCAATAATATCGAAGCAGTTAAAAAAGTAGCAAAAGAATTTGCTTTAAAATTAAAAGAAGCAAAAATTTTAGAAATTGTTTTTGATCGTTCAGGATATATATATCATGGAAAATTAGCAGCATTTGCTGATACATTAAGAGAAGAAGGGATTAAATTCTAATCATGGCTGAAGAATTATTAAAAGAAACTGAAAAAGCAGCAGAAACTAAAGTTGTTTCAGTTTCTAAAAAAATAGAAAATAAAGAAAATTTAAAGCAAACAACCGAAAAAAGATTTTTTAGTCCTAAAAAACAATTTAATACAGTTGCAACACCAAAATTATTTGAAGAAAAAGTTATTGATATCGCTAGAGTTACAACAGTTGTTAAGGGTGGAAGAAGATTTTCATTTTCTGCTTATGTTGTTGTTGGTGATAAAAAAGGTAAGGTTGGATTTGGACACGGTAAAGCAAACGAAGTTCAAGACGCTATTAAAAAAGCGGTTAAAGATGCACAAAAAAATGTTTTCACGGTTCCTTTAGTTAAAGGTACTATTCCACACGAAATTAAAGAAAAATTCCTAGCTTCAAAAGTACAACTTCGTCCAGCTCCTAAAGGTACTGGTATTGTTGCTTCTAACACAGTTCGTGCAGTTGTTGAATTAGCAGGCTATACTGATATTTCAACAAAAACATATGGCTCAAGAACAAAACAAAATATTGTTCATGCTACTGTAAATGCACTTAAAAAATTAAAAACTGTTGAAGAAATTGCTAAATTACGTGATATTGATGTTAAACATTTATTAGCAAAATAATAAAATATATTATTAAAATAAGGAGATTGTTCAATTATGAAATTACATACATTAAAAGCAACACCTGGTGCTCGTAAAGAAAAACATCGTGTAGGTCGTGGTCATGCAGCCGGTAAAGGTAAACAAGCTGGTAGAGGACAAAGTGGACAAACTAAAAGAAGTACTGTTAGACTAGGATTTGAAGGTGGACAATTACCACTATTTAGAAGAATTCCAAAACGTGGTTTTAATAATGTAAATCACATTGAATACCAAGTTGTAAATCTATCTTCATTAGAAGAAAGATTTACTAATGGTGATGTTGTTTCATATGAAACATTACAGGCTAAAAACCTAATTAAAGGTAAATTACCTGTTAAAATTTTAGGAAATGGAACTTTAAGTAAAAAATTAACAGTTTTAATTCCTACACTTTCACAATCAGCTAAAGAAAGTATTGAAAAAGCCGGAGGAAAAATCGAGGTTCAATAATGGCTAAAAAAACAAAAGTAGAAAAGGAAACATATAACAAAAGACTTGAACGCAAATTAGCGATCGATAAGTTTTTTGTCCAAAAAAGAAACATTTGGTCAGAGTGATGAAAAAATCATAATCTTTTTAAAAAGATTTTATTCACTCTATTTATTATTGCCCTTTTCTTAGCTGCTGGAACAATTACTCTTCCAGGAGTTGAATTAGCTAATCAAAATAAATTGAATCAAGGTGATTTCTTTGGTATATTAAACTTAGTTGGGGGCGGTGGATTAAGACAATTCTCAATTGTTGCATTAGGAATTGGTCCGTTTATTTCTTCTTCTTTAATTATGATGATTTTACAAACGAAGGCATTCCCTGCAATATATCGTTTAAGTCAGTCAGGTCCATTAGGAAGAATTAAAATTAATTTTATAACTTATACAGCCACATTATTTTTTGCAATAATTCAAGCTATCTTGATAACAAGAGCACTTTTAAATCCAACTGATAATTTTGGAATTAAATTTTCGGATAATATCTTAAAAACATTGGGTGAAAAAGGTACTTTTGTTTATCAATGAGTAATAATTCCATTTTTATTAGTTGCTGGTTCATTTTTTTCATTATTTTTATCTGAACAAATTACAAATAAAGGTGTTGGAAATGGAACAAGTTTATTAATTTTTGTAGGAATTGCTAACTCATTAATTCCAACATTTAGACATGCTTTTGAATATTACATGCCATCTTTAAAAAATAACTCAGTAGTTGTTTTAAAAGAAACTATTAATTTTGTCGTTTATTTATTATCATATTTATTAGTTATTTTTATAGTGGTAATTTTTACTTTAGCAGAAAGAAAGATTCCGATTCAACAAGTTGGAGCTGGACTTTCAAAAAGTGAAAAAGAATTAAGTTATTTACCAATTAAGGCAAATCCTGCCGGAATTATGTCAGTTATTTTTTCAATGATGATACTTTCAGTTCCGACAATGATTGCAGGGTTATTCAATCCTGATACAAGCCGTTATTACCAATGAGTTTATTCAAATCTTCAACTAACACAGCCATTAGGATTTTTCTTATTTGTTATTATTACATTTGGGCTAACAATTTTAATGGGTATTCAACAATCTAAGATTGATAAAATTAGTGAAGATTTTGCAAAAAGCAGTACGTTTATTCCAGGTATTAGACCTGGTGAACAAACTGAAAATTATTTATTAAATACAGTTTTAAGATTATCATTTTTTTCAGCTGGTTATTTAATAATTTTAGGGGCATTACAATTTATTTTGCGTATGTTTGGAATGCCTGCTCCTATTGCTTTTGGGGGAACATCAATAATGATTCTTGTTTCAACAGCTACCGAAACAGTTCAACAAATTCAAGCAAGATATAAATCACAAGAGCTTGCAAGAAAAAGACGTATGATTAAAGAATTAAAAGAAGTATATGGAGAGGAAGAAGATTTAATATGATAAATAAAAAATGTGATTGTAAGGGACAAAAATGTTGTATTAAACCTAATTTAATTTTTATAGGTGCTCCTGGAGCTGGTAAGGGTTCCGTAGCAAAACTTCTTGTTGAAAAATTTGGATATTTTCAACTTTCAACAGGTGATATGTTTCGTCAAGAAATTAATAATCAAACAGAATTAGGGTTAAAAATTAAAAACATATTAGATTCAGGCAAATATGTTGACAATGATATTACTAATCAATTAGTGGAAAAAAAACTTTCAGAATTAGTTAAGAATAATATTCCTTTTGTTTTAGATGGTTTTCCAAGAACAATAGATCAAGCTGAGTTTTTAGAAAATTTAGAAACAAAAAATATTAAAATTGATAAAGTAATTTTATTAAAAATTACTGATGAACAAATTATTGAGCGTTTATCAAAAAGAAGAATTTGTCCTTTATGTAAAACTATTTATCATTTAGAATCATTTCCTCCTATAGATAATAAATTCTGTAAAAATTGTCATAAAGAAGTTGTTAAAAGAGCTGACGATGAAAAAGAAGTTATTTTAAAACGCCTTGCAATCTATAATGAGCAAACAAAATGTTTAATCGATTTTTATAAAAACAAAAATATTGTTTTAGAAGTAAGTAGTTATCAAGAATTAAACAATGTGTTTGAAGACGTTAAGAGGGCTTTAGAATGATAATAATCAAAAATCAATTTGAAATTAAAAAAATTAAAAAAGCCTGTGCAATCTTGGCAGAAGTTAAAAAAATTTTATGAGACTTCATAAGTCCAGGCGTTTCTTTAAAAGAAATTGACAGCGTCGCTTTTAAAGAAATAGTAAAAAGAGGAGGAAAACCGGCCTTTTTAGGTCAATATGATTTCCCCGCAACTTGCTGCATATCAGTTAATGAAGAATTAATTCACGGTATTCCATCAGATTATATTTTAAAAGATGGTGATATTGTAAAAATCGATACCGGAGTAATTTGAGAAGGTTACTATTCGGATTCGGCTTTTACAAAAGGCGTCGGAAATATTAGTGATAGTGATAAAAAATTAATTCAAGTTGCAAGAGACGCTTTTTATGCTGGTTTTAATGCAATTAAAGTCGGAAAAAGAGTAGGAGATATCTCAGCGGCGATTGGGAATTTCATTCGCCAAAAAGGATATTTTACTCCTGATGAATTTTGTGGTCATGGTATTGGAAGTAGATTACATGAAGATCCAATGATTCCAAATGATGGCATTGCTAATACTGGTCCAATTTTAAAAAATGGTATGGTAATTTGCATTGAACCAATGATTTTACAAAAATCTAAAAAAATTATAATTAAAAAAGATAATTGAACAGTAATTGATCCATTAGGGTTTAATACATCTCATTATGAGCAAACGATATTAATTGATAATGGTGAAGCTTATATATTATCAGGAGATAACATTTAATGGGAAAAAACAAAAAAGAAAAAAAAGAAGAAGTTATTAAAATGACTGGCAAAATAACTAAAATGCATTCAACAAAAAATTATGATGTTTTATTAGAAAACGATCAAGAAATAAAAGCTTATATTTCAGGAAAAATGAGTTTACATAACATTAAATTAATTCCTGGAGATGTAGTTGATGTTGAAATCAGTCCTTTTAATTTAACCTTAGGTAGAATCGTTTTTCGCCATAAATAATTAAGGAGAATTATATGAAAGTTAGAGCATCGATAAAACGTATTTGCAAAGACTGTAAAATAATCAAAAGACACGGTGTTAATAGAGTAATTTGCATTAACCCAAAACATAAACAAAGACAAGGATAATAAAAATGGCTAGAGTTTTAAATATAGAAATTCCAAATAATAAAAAAGCTCGTATTTCTCTAACATATATTTTTGGTATTGGCCCAACCATTGCTAAACAAATTTTAGCTGATGCTAATGTTGATGGGGAAAAAAGAGTTAAAGAATTAACAGAAGAAGAATTAACACGTATCAGAGATGAAGCTAAAAAATACACCACAGAAGGTGATTTAAAAAGAGAAATTAATCTAAATATTAAAAGATTAATGGAAATTAAATCATATCGTGGTATTAGACATAGAAAAGGATTGCCAGTAAGAGGTCAATCAACAAAGAAAAATGCAAGAACAAGAAAAGGTCCAAGAAAAACTATCGCTGGAAAGAAAGGTAAATAATAATGGCTAAGAAAAATAAAAAAGTTGTAACACAAGGTATTGCACATATTCACTCAACATACCAAAATACTATTGTTTCCTTTTCAGATTTAAAAGGTAATGTTTTTGCATGATCATCATCTGGAGCTATTGGTTACAAAGGAACCAAGAAAAAAACTCCATATGCCGCAGGCTTAGCAGCAGCAGCAGCAGTTGAAAAAGCTAAAGAATTTGGTTTAAAAGAAGTATCAATTTTAGTTAAAGGTGTTGGTCCTGGAAAATCAACAGCTCGTAAACAAATTGAAACAAGTGGTTTTACAATTAAAGATGTTAAAGATGTAACTCCTACACCTCACAATGGTACTCGTCCTCCAAAGAAAATTCTTAAAAGAGAAAAATAAAATTAACTAAAGAATAAGAGGATATTATGGAAAAAATTCAAAAAATTACTTATAAAGAATTAGTCGCCGAAAGAATTAATGATTTTAATACAACATTTGTTGTCGAACCTCTAGCAAGAGGATATGCAAATACAATGGGAACAGTATTAAGAAGAACTTTATTATCTTCAATTACCTCATTAGCACCATTTGCAATTAAAATTAATAATGTCGAACATGAGTTTCAAACAATTTCAGGTTTAAAAGAAGATGCTATTACCTTAGTTAGAAATATAAGAAATATCCGTTTTGTTTATAATCCTGAATTTTTTGCAAAAGATAATTTAGCAAAAATTTCATTTAGATCAAATAAAGAAGGTGAAATTTATGCTTATGATATCCCTAACACACCAGGGTTAGAAATTGTTAATAAAGACCAATATATTGCTAATATTTCTAAAAATGGATCATTGGAATTTGATTTATTTTTAAGAAGTGGTAGAGGATTTATTGATTTTGAAGAAAATAAAAATGTTATTAGTCAATATGGTTCAAAATTAGAATCAACAATTAAAAATGGTCAATTTTTAGCTATGGATAGTGATTTTAGTCCTATTAAAAAATGTGCAATTTCATTTGAAGAATTAAATAGTTCATCAAAATTAATTGAAGAAAGATTAAAAATTAATGTTGAAACTGATGGAACTCTTTATGCAAAAGAAGCATTAGAGCAAGCAGCTAAAATAATTGTTGCTCATTTCCAAATTATTGGGAATATAGATGCTTTGGAAACTATCGAATTATTTGAAGAAAATAAAGAAAAGAAAGAAAAAGATATTAAAGCTTCTATTCCTATTGAAAAATTGAATTTAACAATTAGATCATTGAATGCATTAAAAAGAGCAAAATATAACACAGTTGAAGAAATTTTAAAACTAAGCGACGAGGATTTATCTAATATTAAAAACTTAGGTAAAAAATCTATTGAAGATATTATTCAAAAAAGAGATGAGTGACTAGAAAGAACTGGTCATCTAAAAGAAGAAAATCAAGACGATTTCATAATAGAATCATTGGATCAAATAAATAATTTAGAAGAGGGAGATTTATAATGGCTAACCCAAAACAACTATTCCGTAGAAATACAGAATGATGAAACCATGTAGAAAGATCTTTAGTTACTGATTTATTAATTAATGGACAAGTTAAAACCACTTTAGAAAGAGCAAAAAGAATTAGATCAAACGCTGAAAAAATGATTACTTTAGGAAAGAAAAATACTCTTTCAACCCGTAGACTAGCTGCAAAATTTTTAAGACTTATTCCTTCAAAAATTGAAAACAAGGATTCATTACAATATTTATTTGATGTATTAGCACCAAAATATAAAGAAAGAAATGGTGGATATACAAGAATTATTAAAATTGACAATCGTGCTGGTGATAATGCGAAAATGGCAATTATTAAACTAGTTTAAAATAAAGTTAAGGAGATTTAAGTAAAATGGCTATAGTTCCTAAAAGAAAAACCTCAAAACAAAGAAAACATTTAAGAAGAAGTCATCACGCATTAGAAGCACTTATTTTAGTTGAATGTAAACATTGTAAACAGTCAATTATTCCTCATCAAGCATGTAAATATTGTGGATTTTATAAAAATGAAAAAGTTTTAAAAAATGCTATTAACGATAAAATTAAATAATTTATTTATATTTAGAATATAAGATCTAAAAATGGTCTGTTATTACTTAATTGTAAGTTCAAGTGTAACACAAATAAAGTAAATTTAGTTGTGTAAAACTTGGACTTTTTTAATTATTATTGTAAATTTTTTAAAAAAGAATAAGTTCGATGTTTACAAATGAGGCTGTTAATTAAGCTTACTTCTTATGATTATTAAAAAAAATAAAAATTTTTATCATTTTATTTTTTATTTGTATATACTTATATAGGTTTTATTTTTTAAACACTTTTTTAATATTTAATTATCTATGTTTTTAAGAAATAAAGCAAAAAAATATTTTTTGTTTAAAAAAAATAGAAATGTGTATAATACTTAATGTAGCCATTTTAAAGCTACTAGTGTTAATACGCTAAAATGATAGTTCTTTGAAAACTGGATACGAATACCATAACGTCAATTTAATTTTTATAAATCATAATAACCAAATCAAATTTTAAGAGTTTGATCCTGGCTCAGGATGAACGCTGGCTGTGTGCCTAATACATGCATGTCGAGCGAGGTTCTTTTGAACCTAGCGGCGAATGGGTGAGTAACACGTACTTAATCTACCCTTTAGATTGGAATACCCAATGGAAACATTGGCTAATGCCGGATACGCATGAAATCGCATGATTTCAATGTGAAAGGAGCCCTTAAAGCTCCACTAAAGGATGAGGGTGCGGAACATTAGTTAGTTGGTAGGGTAATGGCCTACCAAGACTATGATGTTTAGCCGGGTCGAGAGACTGAACGGCCACATTGGGACTGAGATACGGCCCAAACTCCTACGGGAGGCAGCAGTAGGGAATATTCCACAATGAGCGAAAGCTTGATGGAGCGACACAGCGTGCACGATGAAGGTCTTCGGATTGTAAAGTGCTGTTATAGGGAAAGAACACTTGGTTGAGGAAATGCTTCCAAGCTGACGGTACCCTGTCAGAAAGCGATGGCTAACTATGTGCCAGCAGCCGCGGTAATACATAGGTCGCAAGCGTTATCCGGAATTATTGGGCGTAAAGCGTTCGTAGGCTGTTTATTAAGTCTGGAGTCAAATACCAGGGCTCAACCCTGGCTCGCTTTGGATACTGGTAAACTAGAGTTAGATAGAGGTAAGCGGAATTCCATGTGAAGCGGTGAAATGCGTAGATATATGGAAGAACACCAAAGGCGAAGGCAGCTTACTGGGTCTATACTGACGCTGAGGGACGAAAGCGTGGGGAGCAAACAGGATTAGATACCCTGGTAGTCCACGCCGTAAACGATGATCATTAGTCGGTGGAGAATTCACTGACGCAGCTAACGCATTAAATGATCCGCCTGAGTAGTATGCTCGCAAGAGTGAAACTTAAAGGAATTGACGGGGACCCGCACAAGCGGTGGAGCATGTGGTTTAATTTGAAGATACGCGGAGAACCTTACCCACTCTTGACATCCTTCGCAATGCTATAGAGATATAGCGGAGGTTAACGGAGTGACAGATGGTGCATGGTTGTCGTCAGCTCGTGTCGTGAGATGTTTGGTCAAGTCCTGCAACGAGCGCAACCCCTATCTTTAGTTACTAACGAGTCATGTCGAGGACTCTAGAGATACTGCCTGGGTAACTGGGAGGAAGGTGGGGATGACGTCAAATCATCATGCCTCTTACGAGTGGGGCAACACACGTGCTACAATGGTCGGTACAAAGAGAAGCAATATGGCGACATGGAGCAAATCTCAAAAAGCCGATCTCAGTTCGGATTGGAGTCTGCAATTCGACTCCATGAAGTCGGAATCGCTAGTAATCGCAGATCAGCTACGCTGCGGTGAATACGTTCTCGGGTCTTGTACACACCGCCCGTCACACCATGGGAGCTGGTAATACCCAAAGTCGGTTAGCTAACCTCGGAGGCGACCGCCTAAGGTAGGACTGGTGACTGGGGTGAAGTCGTAACAAGGTATCCCTACGAGAACGTGGGGATGGATCACCTCCTTTCAACGGAGTACACAATGTTATGGAAAAATTATTTGTATCCAGTTTTGAGAGATTTATCTCTCTTTTTGTTCTTTGAAAACTGAATATCGACATTGAAAAATTAAATTATTAATATTTCAAAGTTTAGATCAACCTATAGAATATATCATACAATAGACAAACAATAGGTCTTATACTACTATTAAACAAGATAAGAGTTTTTGGTGGATGCCTTGGGTCTGGAAGTCGATGAAGGACGTGATTACCTGCGATAAGCCTCGGTTAGTTGGAAATGAACTGTGATCCGGGGATTTCCGAATGGGGAAACCTAATTGAGCTAATCCTCAATTATCATATCGATGAATAAATAGTCGAATGAAGAGACACGCTGTGAATTGAAACATCTCAGTAGCAGCAGGAAGAGAAAATAAAGAATGATTCCCTAAGTAGTGGCGAGCGAAAGGGGAAAAGCCCAAACCAACATTTGTTGTTGGGGTTGTAGGACTACATTTCAGAGTTACAAAATTTGCATATAGCAGAATAAGTTGGAATGCTTAAACAAAGAGGGTGAAATTCCCGTAAGCGAAATATGCAAATCTCTTTGTAGTATCCTGAGTAGGGCGGGGCACGTGAAACCCTGTCTGAATCTGCCGGGACCACCCGGTAAGGCTAAATACTAACCAGACACCGATAGTGAACTAGTACCGTGAGGGAAAGGTGAAAAGAACCCCGGGAGGGGAGTGAAATAGATTCTGAAACCAATTACTTACAGTTAGTCAGAGCCCGTTAATGGGTGATGGCGTACATCTTGCAGAATGGACCGGCGAGTTATGTCAACATGCGAGGTTAAGTGGAATAAAGCGAAGCCGTAGAGAAATCGAGTCTTAATAGGGCGCTTAGTATGTTGATATAGACCCGAAACCAGGTGATCTACCCATGAGCAGGTTGAAACTTAGGTAACACTAAGTGGAGGACCGAACCGTAGTACGCTAAAAAGTGCCCGGATGACTTGTGGGTAGGGGTGAAATTCCAATCGAACTTGGAGATAGCTGGTTCTCTCCGAAATAGCTTTAGGGCTAGCGTGTAGTGTTAAGTGATGGGGGTAGAGCACTGAATATGGAATGGCGGCGCCTAGCTGTACTGACTATAATCAAACTCCGAATACTATCATGAATTACTATGCAGTTGGTACATCGGTGATAACGTCGATGCACGCGAGGGGAACAACCCAGATCGTCAGCTAAGGTCCCAAAATTGTGTTAAGTGAGAAAGGTTGTGGAGTTTCTTAAACAGCTAGGATGTTGGCTTAGAAGCAGCCATCGTTTAAAGAGTGCGTAATAGCTCACTAGTCGAGAGACTCTGTGCCGATAATTCAACGGGACTAAAACACAATACCGAAGCTACGGGCATGAAAATGCGTTAGGAGAGCGTTGTAAGGGCATTGAAGTCAGACTGTGAAGACTGGTGGAGCGCTTACAAGTGAGAATGCCGGTATGAGTAACGATTCAGAGTGAGAATCTCTGACGCCTATTGGGGAAGGTTTCCTGGGCAAGGTTCGTCCACCCAGGGTTAGTCGGGTCCTAAGACGAGGCCGAAAGGCGTAGCCGATGGACAACAGGTTAATATTCCTGTACTTTCTATAAATGTGATGGAGTGACGGGGGAGGATAGTTTTACCACTTACTGGATTGTGGGGTAAATAGCAACTGGGTTATGTAGGCAAATCCGCATGATTTAACCGGGAGCTATGACGCATAGCGAAAAGGCAACTGAGTAGCGAATTAAATGATTTCATACTTCTTAAAAAAGCTTCTAACATTAAGTTTATATGAAACCCGTACCGAGAACGGACACACGTCCCCAAGATGAGTATTCTAAGGCGAGCGAGAAAACCAATGTCAAGGAACTCTGCAAATTCATCCCGTAAGTTCGCAAGAAGGGATGCCCACCCTAAAAAGTGGGCCGCAGTGAATAGTAAGGGGGAACTGTTTATCAAAAACACAGCTCTATGCTAAGTCGTAAGACGATGTATATGGGGTGACTCCTGCCCAGTGCCCGAAGGTTAAGCAAAGGTGTTAGCTTTATGCGAAGCATTGATGTGAAGCCCGGGTGAACGGCGGCCGTAACTATAACGGTCCTAAGGTAGCGAAATTCCTTGTCGGCTAAATACTGACCTGCACGAAAGGAGTAATTATCTCTTAACTGTCTCGACATTGGACTCGGTGAAATTATGGTTCCGGCGAAGACGCCGGAGACCCGCATCTAGACGAAAAGACCCCGTGGAGCTTTACTATAACTTCATATTGGAGTTTGATTTAACTTGTGTAGGATAGGTGGGAGACTATGATGCTTAAACGCTAGTTTAAGTGGAGTCGACGTTGAAATACCACCCTTGTTACGTTGAACTTCTAACTTGTTACCATGATCTGGTAAGAGGACAGTGTGTGGTGGGTAGTTTGACTGGGGCGGTCGCCTCCTAAAGGGTAACGGAGGCGTTCAAAGTTACACTCAATACGGTCAGAAACCGTATCATAGAGCATAAAGGTAGAAGTGTGATTGACTGTGAGACCTACAAGTCGAGCAGGTGCGAAAGCAGGACTTAGTGATCCGGCGGTTCTTCGTGGAAAGGCCGTCGCTCAACGGATAAAAGCTACCCCGGGGATAACAGGCTTATCTTTCCCAAGAGATCACATCGACGGGAAGGTTTGGCACCTCGATGTCGGCTCATCGCATCCTGGAGCTGGAGTCGGTTCCAAGGGTTGGGCTGTTCGCCCATTAAAGCGGTACGCGAGCTGGGTTCAAAACGTCGTGAGACAGTTTGGTTCCTATCTGATGTGGGCGTTGGAATATTGATGAGAGCTACTCTTAGTACGAGAGGACCGGAGTGGACGTACCGATGGTGTGCCAGTTGTTCCGCCAGGAGCATAGCTGGGTAGCCAAGTACGGCAGGGATAACCGCTGAAAGCATCTAAGCGGGAAGCCCCCTCAAAGATGAGTATTCCCTATTAAATTCCTTATAGACTATGAGGTTGATAGGCTGGAGGTGTAAGTATAGTAATATATTCAGCTGACCAGTACTAATAAATTGATTGGTTTAATAGTAATTCTATAGAAGTAATCTAAAAGTTAATCGATATTCAGTTTTCAGAGAATAAAACAAAGAGCCAATTCGGCTCTTTTTTATTTTATTATTTCAAAATAAATAAATTTAAATAGAAAAAATATATAATAAAAATAAATTTAATTATAAATTAAGGAAAAAAATGAAAATAAAAAAAATTTTAAATTATTTACACTTTTTATCAGTTCCATTAATTAGCTTATCTGTTCCTTTAATTTCTTCTACTAAAGGTGAAAATAAATTTAATCAAAATAATATAAAGAAAATTAAAGATTTTTTAATTGAAACTGAAAAAAATAATGTTGATAACATAACAAAAAAGGACAATAAACTAATTTATTCAAAAATTATAAAAGATTTAACAAATAGAAAAATATTAATGATAATTTTTGATAATTGCAATTCTTTCGTTGACCTTGAAACAATGCAAACATTAGAAATAAATTTTGAACATTATAATTTAGAAATTTTAAAAAAAAATGAAATTACTTATATTTCACTAGGAGAAATATATTTTAAGAAATCTAATGATTTTTTATTAACTAACATTTTAACAAATCAAGAAATTAATGTAAAAAATATTTATTTAACAAAAGCGATTAATATATCAGATGATAAAATAAAAGATGTTTTAAAAAAAAATTTGAATTTTAGAAAAAAAATTAAAAGTAAAAATATTTCTTTCAAAAGTAAGGATTATGGAAATAATTTACCTATTTCCGATTGGAAGAACTCACGTGAATTAAATGTCTCAACTCAAGTTCCTTTTTCTTGATGATTTGCAACTAGAGATTCTATTAGTTCAGCCGGATATGATCAACTTGGAAATTATGGTTTGTGCGAGTATGTCGCATTATCACAGTTACTTTTATATACAGAATTATTTATAAGACCTGATATTTTTGATTACGAACAATATAATCATTATATTTTTGAATCAAATTCAGATAATTTGTATTATTCTTCTCCTGAATTTAAATATCATTATTGAAACTCCACTAAAAAAAGTTTAACATATGATTTGTTTAAAATGGGCGGTGAATATTTGAATTTAAAAACAGGAAATTATTATGAGTATATAGTTAAGCAATTTATAAAAAATAAAGAAGTTTTAAATGAATTAGAATTTCCTCACAAATTTGGTGGATATTATAGAGCTTGAGAATCGGTGAAAAATGGAATACCGGCAATACTTGGTGTTGCAACATTAGGTGGTTTTAATCATGCTATGATAGTTTATGGATATGACGATAACTCTGATATGTTTTTATCATCAAAATGCTTTGGAAATTCAAAAGAAAACAGAATATTATATTCTTATTATACAAAAGTTTGAGGATCATATTATTTTTCGATCAAATTAAAAGAAAACAAAGAATTTAATAATTTTAAAAAAGCTTTCATTTATAACGAAAAAAAATTTAGCGGAAATGAAATTAATGAAATGTTAAAGGACCATAATTATGAATATAAAAAATTATAAGAAACTATTTTTCAGTTTTGATTTATTACTAAACATCGTTTTCTTTTTATCATTATTTTTTATTTTTGTTTATATAATTTGAGCAAAAAACTATAATAAGCAATTTGAAGACATTTCTTTAATGCCATCAACATATAAAAAATATATTAATTGAAGATATTTATATCCAGTTTCTTTTTCATTAATTTATTTGTCTATTATTTTGTTACAAGTTACAAAATTTGTTATTCTTTTACGAAATAAAAACGGTATTTTAAAAAGTTTATTTCCAATATTTTTTATTAATAAAATTAATATATTAAATAGCGATTTAAAAATTAATAAAACAAACTTTATTGCTTTTTTTGTTTTTTTAAATATTTCTTTATTATCTATTTTAATATCGGCAATTTTTAATATTATTTCTGATAGGGTTTATTGAAGCTTTATAGTTTTTATTATTTACTTTGTAACAATTATGGTTTCCTATGTTCCAATCACAATTTATTTTTACAATTGAAATCATAATAATAAAAAAAATAGAATTAAATAGACGTATATTTTTTTAAAATATATGTCTATCCTAAAAAGTAAATCCAAGTGCAACACTAGTTGCTTGGCTTTTTTTTATTTTATTATTTTTTTCTAAAATTATTTATATTTTATTTTGAAAGCTCCTTTTGAAAGGGGTTTGGGGTTAGAAGTCCTCTTGATAAGAGGGTTCGGGAGTAGAAATTTAACATATAACAAAACTAAAATACCTCTTTGCAAAAGAGGTTAGAATTTTGTAACTTTAATTATCAAACAAGACCATAATAGTTAGCATTTATAAATAATTCGTTTGCTGATTTTCAATTTAAAATTTCACGAGGCATATTATTTATTTTTTTAGTAATTTCATCTAACATTTCTTGTGTTATTTGATTAAAATCAAATCCTTTTTTATATTCTCTTCTAATAAGACCATTTCAATGCTCATTAGACCCTCGTTGAAATGATGCATATGGCTCGGCTTTATATATTTTTGTATTAAGTCATTTTCCCAATATTCCTATTTTTTCAAACTCAATACCATTATCAACAGTTATTGATTTTACAATCAATTCATTATCTTCAATAAGTTTTTTTATTGTAGCATTTACTTTCATTGAATTTTTGCTTTGTATTAAAATAGCAAAACCAACTCTTGTTTTTCTTTCAGTAAAAGTTAAAATATTGTTATAACCCGTAGCTCTTTTACCAATAATTAGATCAGCTTCTCAATGTCCGAATTCTTCACGGCGGTCAATTGACTTGGGTCTTGTTCAAATAGGGAAAACAAAATCTGCTGATTTAACAAGTCTTTTTATAACACTTCCTGTTCTTTTACCACCTTTTTTATAGTATGAACGTAATAAATTAGATCTTTTAATATTTCATTTATTGCTTTTTATTCAATTGAATATAGTTTTTAAACAAGGAATTTTAATTTTAAAATTATCTTTTATATATTTATGAGTTAGTTTTACTCCATAAAATTTTTTATCAAATTTTTTTTGAAATATTTCACAAAATTTACTGTATTTACTATTCAAAAATTTAAAATAGTATTTATGATAATGACGCCGTTGAGCTTTAATATTTGCATAATATGGCGAATAATTACCATATTTATCTAAATTTCGTTTAATTTCTCTACTTATTGTTGAAGGGCTCTTTTGTAATATTTCTGCAATCTTTCTTAAAGACAAATTTATCTCTAAATAATTTGAAATTGCTTCTCTATCACTTTTTGTTATGTGCGTATATTTTTTAGTAGTATAATTCATATGAAGTTCCTGACCGTTATGGAGCTTTTTTCTTTTTTAAAAATAAAAAATAATAATTAAAAAAGTTCAAGCTGCACACAACTAAATTTTACTTTATTTGTGTTGCACTTGAACTTACAATGTAGCATAGACGTATATTTTTTTAAAATATATGTCTATTTTTTAAAAAATAATATATGCAAAAAGTTAATTAATGAATTTATAAAAAAACATAAGATTTTTTTAAACCCTTAAAAATACAAGTCATAAAATATGGCAGACATATTTAATTTTCTAATTTCAAAATGAATAATAAATCTCTTAAATATATATAAACTCATTTATCTAAAGAAGTGAATACTTAATAAATATTTTTGTACTGCAAAAGCCAATAGTGAAGAATTTAAAATTATGTATTAAATAATAGTGACTACATAAATTTAAATAATGGTTTTAAGCATAAAGAAAAAATATTTTACTTATTATTTAAAAATAAAAAAATCCACGTAATAATTAAAAGAAAAATAGTGACAATAAGAAAACTGAGAACTTAAAAAACAAATAAGATAAAAAGTGAGTGTTTTAGTTATTAAAAAAACTTGGAAGCAAAAATAAACATAATAAAAATTAAAATTTTTATTTTCTATATGATATCTTTAAAATATCTTATAAAATTTAAAGTAATTATGAAAAAAATAAGAAAAACCTCACTTTTATTTTCTCTTGCATTAAGTACACCAGCAACATTTTTATCATCAGTAATTATTTCTTGTACTAATAAAAACCAGGTAAGCTTAAATGATAATAATAAGCAATTTAAAGAAATAAAAACTTATTTTGAAAATTTAGAATGAAATAATTTTTTATTAGATAAAAAAATGAAAGAGTTAAAAAAAGATTATAAGGAATTTACTTATGAATCATTTTTTGAATGAGATAATGATAAACAATTATCAAATTTACAAAAAATTGAAATAAATGACGAAAATGATGTTTTATCTAAGAAGAAAGCTAGAGAAATAGATAATGATATTACTAGAAAAATATATTTACCGAAAAAAATAAATGATTTAATAGATGATTATAATAATACTAAGGATGAAAAAGATAAATTAGTTGTAATTTTTAGAAGTCAAAAATTACCTAAGCCAGAAGATGCTATATTGGTATGGGTTTGACTAACACAAAAAAAATATTTAGATTATAATAATTTAGAAATTAAAAATTTAAAATATCTAATTTCTAAAAAAGTAATTTTATACGGGCATTGATTTTATAATGAGGAGTATCAAAATAAAAAAAGCAATAAAGTCTGGAAAATTTTACAATACACAGTTCCAACTATTGCCATTGGCGGACTGTTTTTGTATGTAATTATAGCTTTATTAGTTAAAAGAAAGAAAAAAGCTTTTAAAAATAAGAAATAAATGTAAAAATAAGGATATAAAATGTACAAAGAAATAAATAATAAAAAACCAGTAATTTTTTCAGATGTTGATGGAACAATATATAGAGATTTCAAGTTGATGCAAGAAACTATTAAAGATGTTGAATTTGCTATTAAAAATGGTGCTGATTTCAATATTTGCACAGGAAATCCAGTACAAGAAAGAATGCTTGAATTATCTAAAGTTTTGAAAGTTAAATATTTATTATGTTCATCTGGTGGAGAAATTTATGATGTTCAAAAACAAGAATTAATTAAGAGTTGAAAAATTGAATTTGATATTTTAAAAAAGCTTATTGAAGTTGCAAATAAACTTAATTTACAAATGATTTTTTGAGATGAAAAAAATTATTTTTATTTAAAAGATACCCCGAACCTTGCTAAGGAAATTTTTAATTACCATTTTATTTCTGAAAGTAAAATAAATTCGATTCCCAAATTATGAAATAATCAGAAAATAAATCCAATTAAGATTGAATTTTATTCAATTGATTATCCATTTTCTGAAACATATTTACAAGAAATATACAATAATATTAAAAATATTGAAAATATTGAAATTATTGTAACTCATTGCAATGTTGAAATTAACGCCTTTAATGTTAATAAAGGAAATGCGATAAAGTGATTGATACAAAATGAATATAAAGAAGAAAATGTTTCAATTGAAGATATTATGACAATTGGTGATTCAAATAATGATATTCCAATGTTTAAATTAAATAAATATTCATACGCAATGGCAAATGCGACGCCAGAACCCTTAAAAGTAGCAAAATTATTTACAAGCGATGTTTCACAAAACGGTTTAGGCGAAGCTATTTTAGATTATTTATATCGTTTAAAAAATATTGCTCGAAAACATATGCTTCATGAATTTTTAGAAGCAGAATAAAAAAACTAAAAATTAATTTATAATCGTTACAAAAAAGCTATAAAAATAATAAAATTATTACTAACAAGTTTACAACATAATAGTTGAAGAGGTTTTTAAAAATATGACTAAAGAAGAATTAGAAAAAATTATTAAAGAAGGTGGAAACGTTGAAGAGATATTAGAAGCTCAAAATGAATTTTTTTCACAGTTTTTTCAATCTTTAAAAGATTTAAATTATGATGATCAAAAAATAAAAGAGATTTTAACAGAATTTGTTGATCAAATTCAAAATTCACCGTTTATGAATTTTCAAAATTTTGTTATTTCAGAACAAGATAAAAAGCAAATTTTAGATGAAATTTTAAGATCTTATGAAGAATTTAAAAAAGCTAATAATTCTAAAAATTTTGCTAATAATTCAACAAACAATTTAGAATTTGAGGACGATATAAATTAACTGAATTCTTAATTAAATTAATTTTTTTAGAACCTAAAGATTTAAGCTTTAGGTTTTTATTTTATCGGTTAAATTTTATTATTGAAAAAAAATAATTATTAAATATAATTATATTTAATATGAAGGATAAAATAATTATTAAAAACGCAAGAGAAAATAATCTAAAAAGTGTTAATTTAGAAATACCACGTAATAAATTTGTAGTTTTTAATGGACTTTCAGGATCTGGAAAATCATCGCTAGCTTTTAATACAATTTATGAAGAAGGACGCCGTAGATATGTAGATAGCCTTTCTAATTATGCTAAACAATTTTTAGGAGGTACTAAAAAACCCGATGTAGATAGCATTGAAGGCTTAAGCCCAGCTATTTCTATTGAACAAAAAACAGTTCATAACAATCCACGAAGTATTGTAGGAACTGTTACTGAAATATATGATTATCTAAGATTATTATTTGCGCGAATTGGAAAACCATTTTGTCCAAACCATAAAAAAGAAATTACAGCTCAAAAAAGTCGTGATATTATTAACCATGTTTTTTTAGAAAAAGAAGGTTCAAAAATTTTTATAATGTCACCAATTGTTAATAATCAAAAAGGCTCATTTTCAACAATTTTAGCTAAACTAAAAAAAGAAGGATTTTTAAGAATTAAAGCTAATGGTGATATTCTGGAGTTAGAAAATACAACACATTTAGACAAAAATAAAAAATGAGATATTGATTTAATAATCTATCACTTTATTTTAAGTCATGATCCTGAAATTAAATCAAGAATTGCTGAGGCTATAGAAATTGCTTTAGATTATTCTAATGGCTTAGTAACAGTAGAAGTAGAAAATGGAAATAAAAATACCTATTCGATTTTTCATTCTTGTGAGCACGGTGATTTTGATATGCCAAAAATCGAACCAAGATTATTTTCATTTAATTCTCCAAATGGCATGTGCTATAGATGTAAGGGACTTGGTATTTTACAACGTGCTTCTTGAGATTTAATATGTCCTGATAAAAAATTAACAATTAATCAAGGTGCGATTTTATTTTATAAAAATTTAATTAATACTCCTAATTTAGAATGGCAAGAATTTAATAAATTATTATCTTTTTACAATATTGATAAAAATACACCAATTAACGAGCTTTCAAAAAATGAAATTGATATTTTAAAATTTGGTTCCGAAGAAAATATAACTTTTACTTTGATTTCCGAAAGCGGAAACAGATATGAAAAGAATAAACACATTGAAGGGATATGTGAAAAAATTGAAAGAAAATATATTGATACAACTTCAAATGATTCGAGAGTTTATTATTCAAAGTATATTTCTGACATTCCTTGTGATGAGTGTAAAGGAAAACGTTTAAATAAATTTGCTTTAGCAACTAAAATTAATGATCTTGATATTTATGAAATCTGTAGCAAATCAATTGATGAGTTAAAAGTAATTTTAAACAATATAAAAATGACTGACCTAGAAAAAGAAATTACTAATTTAATTACTATTGAGTTAAATCATCGTATTGATTTTTTAATAAATGTTGGATTGCAATATCTTACTTTAAATAGAAAAGCCGAAACTCTTTCAGGAGGAGAGGCACAAAGAATAAGACTTGCTACGCAAATTGGTGCTAATTTAACAGGTGTTTTATATGTCTTAGATGAACCATCAATTGGTCTTCATCAAAAAGATAATGAAAAATTACTTAGTTCATTAAGAAAAATGGTTGATTTAGGTAATTCATTAATTGTTGTGGAACACGATGAGGATACAATTAGACAAGCTGATTTTATTGTTGATATTGGTCCTAAGGCCGGAAATAATGGAGGAGAAATTGTTGCAGCAGGAGAATTAATAAAAATTATTAATAATCCTAAAAGTATTACTGGAAAATATTTATCAAAAGAATTAGAAATAAAAATACCTAAATCTAGACGTTCTGGTAATGGTAAAGTTTTAACTATTAAAAAAGCTAAAACTAATAATTTGGATAATTTAACTGTTAAATTTCCACTTGGTAAATTTATTGCTATCACAGGAGTTTCGGGATCAGGAAAATCTTCGCTAATTAATCAGGAATTAGTTAAAGAATTAAATGTAATGCTTAATAATCCAAAATATGAAGTTAATGACAATACTAAAATTTTTGGTCATTTATATATTGATAAATTAATAAAAATTGATCAAAGTGCAATTGGTAGAACTCCGCGTTCTAATCCGGCAACGTATACTGGAGTATTTGATGATATAAGGGAAATTTTTGCAAATGTTGAGGAAGCAAAAATTAGAGGATATACACGATCAAGATTTTCTTTTAATGTTCCTGGTGGTCGTTGTGATAAATGTGAAGGCGACGGCGTTATTAAAATTGAAATGCACTTTTTACCAGATGTTTTTGTAAGTTGTGATCATTGCGATGGACAAAGATATAATCATGAAACATTAGAAATAAAATACCATGGCAAGTCAATAAGTGATGTTTTAGATATGACCGTTGAACAAGCGTACGCATTTTTTATTAAAAGAAGTAAGATAACTGACCAGCTTCAAACATTGTTAGACGTTGGACTTGGATATATTAAGTTAGGGCAAAATGCGACGACACTGTCTGGTGGAGAAGCTCAAAGAGTAAAATTAGCAACTTATTTACAAAAAAAACCTACCGGGAAATCACTTTATATTTTAGATGAACCAACAACAGGATTACATCCTTACGATATTCAAAATTTACTAAATGTATTAAATAGAATTGTTGATAACGGGGACACCGTTATTGTTATCGAGCATAATTTAGATGTTATTAAATCTGCCGATTATATTATTGATTTAGGTCCTGAAGGTGGTAAATTTGGCGGTAAATTAGTTGCTACCGGAACACCTGAGCAAATAGCTCAAAATAATAATTCATACACTGGTCAATATTTAAAAAAAATATTAAATATATCTTAATTATTAATAATATAATTTATAAATAAAATATAATATTTATTATTTTTTAAAGCATAATAAATACAATAATTTTAAGGAGAAAAATGAAGGATTATTCAGGTGTTAGTTTGCAAGTCGGTCCGATCTATGTTTATTCATTAACAATGATGCTTGGTATGATTGCATCTATTCTAACGGTTTTCTATTTTTGAAAACGTGAAAAATATACTTTTGAGCAATTAGCTATTTTGATTTTTATTGCTTTACCAACAGCTATTGCTGGTGCTAGATGCTTCTTCGTAATTCAACAATTAATCGAACATAAAGGTTGAGTTAATGGTCCATGATATACAATGTTTTTTGTATGGCAAGGTGGATTATCTATTCATGGTGGAGTCATTACTTCAACAATATGTTGTGTTATATACATTGTTTTTTCGAAAAATGCAAAAAAAATTGATTTGAAAAAAGCATTTTCAATTATTCTTCCAGCAGTTTTAATAGGGCAGGCAATTGGTCGTTGAGGAAATTTTGCTAACCACGAAGTTTATGGTCAAATTATGACCGAAAATTCATTAGCATTTAAAATTCTTCCTAAGTTAATTAGAGATCATATGTATATTGGTGGTCATTATCGCCTTCCTTTATTCTTATATGAATCTATTGCTAACTTATTTGGTTATATTATTTTGGTTTGAATTTTAAATAATTATAATTGATTAAAGCCAGGCACTACTGGATCGCTATATGTTTTATATTATGGAATTGTTCGTTTCGGAATGGAACCATTGCGTCAAGACAGTTATACAATTTATAAAGTAATTTCAGCTCTTTATATTATTGTCGGAATTTTATTATTAATACTATTTGAGTTTATTATTAAATTAAATTATAATGCTTATAAAGTGTACAAATATCATAAAGAATGAACACATAAATTCTTTTACTTTATTGTATATGAACCAAAAAATAATCAAAGAGGATTATTAAAAAAAGATTTCAGAAAACTAAATTTATCAAAAAATAATGAGGATGTTACGTTAGCATAAGCTAATGTTTCATTTTTTAAAAAAGGAGAAAAAATGGAAAATATTTTTGACGTTTTAATAATTGGTGCGGGACCTGCTGGTTTGACAGCAGCGATGTATTTAGGTCGTAACGAATATAAAGTTGGTTTTATTGAAAATTATGCTCCTGGTGGAAAGATGGTACAACAATCAAAAATTGAAAATTATCCAGGTTTTGAATATATTACCGGAATTGAGTTATCAATGAATATGTTTAATCAAGCTAAAAAAAATAATGCTGAGTTTATTTTTGGTAAGGTAATTTCGATTAAAGACCATTCAGAATTTAAAAAAGAAGTTTATTTAGAAAATGGTGATAAATATTTAACAAAAACTATTGTTATTGCTACTGGAATGGTTAATTTAGTTCCAGCGAACATTGAAAATATTGAAAAATTTAATAATAAAGGCGTTTCATATTGTGCAATTTGTGACGGCGCCTTATTTAAGAATAAAAAATGTGCTATTATTGGTGGCGGTAATTCAGCATTTGAAGAATCAATTTATTTAGCTTCAACATCATCAGAAGTTTATATATTTGTTCGTGATGGAATAATAGCAGAAGCAAAATTGGTTTCTGATGTTAAAAAACATAAAAATATTTTTATTTATGAGAATTCACAAATTTTAAAATTAAATGGTGAAAATGAAATCGAAAGCATAACTGCTAATATTAATGGTGAAATTAAAAATATGGATATAAAAGGAGTTTTTCCGTATATTGGTTTTAAAGCAGCAACTTCATTTATTAAAAATAAAGAAATTTTAAATGAAAGAGGATTTATTATTGTAGATAAAAACATGGAAACATCAATGAAAAATATTTTTGCAATCGGTGATGTTGTTGCAAAAGAAATTAGACAAATTACAACAGCTACAAATGATGGTACTATTGTTGCTAAAGTTATTTCTTCAAGAATAGTTAAATAATAAAATCTATGATTAAAAAAAGATTTTTAAGTCTATTACCAACTCCAGTACTTTCTTTAGGTTCTTTTTTTTGTATTTCGTGCGATGAGCAAGAAAAACAACCGGTTTCAGTTATGATTCCATTTGTTGAACAACATGAAAAAAAATCTTATGCAGTAATGGAAAAATTAATAAACAAGTTCAATGAAAAATTAGATAAGAAATATGAAGAAAATAAATTAATTTTAGTAAACTCGTTCGATAAAAAAGATATTCAAAGCAAAGTCATTTTACAATTAAATGTTCAAAGTAGTTCAACACCTTCGCTTGTTTTTTCGTATCCTTCATTAGTTTCATCAATATATGGTGCCGATCGTTTATATGACTTAACAAGTATTGCTGATAAGACAGGAATTTCTAAGAATATGTTAGATTATAATAATCGTTTAGGATTTAATAATACAGGTAATATTTATAATTTTCCTGTTGGCATTAGTTCAGAAATTCTTATAATTAATAAAAAAATACTTTCTAAAGTTTTATATTCATTAGATAAATATAATGAAGATAATAAAATAAAAAATATTAACATTTTTAATCTTAGAAAAAATACGTTTTTTGCAAGTTTGATAAACGAATATAAAAAATCTAAAAATAAAAAAGAATTTTTAGATTTTAATAAAGATGAAATTAAAAAATGAGATTTAAATTTAGAAAATAACTTTTTAAATTATGACGTTGATTTTCAAAAGTTTTGTTCACTTTTGAAAAAAACAATAAAGAAGCTTGATTTTAATATTTTGTATGTTAAGCATGTTGAAAATTATATATATGAAAGTTTATTTAAAAAAGCTGCTTCGAATTTTGAGCAATTTGTTATAAAGTATAATTCTAATTATGATATTGATTTTAAATTTATTTTAGAACCAAACTCAAAAGAGTATAAGATATTTTATGAAAATATTAAAGAGTTTTATAATAATCTAAGAAATAAAATAATTAATATCGATCCAGATAGGGAACATATTTTAAGGTCGTCGGATTTAAAAAATCAATTGTTTTCATTTGTAACTTCAAGAGTTTATGAATATGATTTTGATTTTTTTAAAAAACACGAAAATGATTTAATAATTAAAAATGTACCAATTAAAAACAACATAAACCAAAAAAAAGGAACTTATTTTATTCAAGGTTTATTTTTATCAGCAATAAAATCTAAAATAAATAATAAAAATGAGGTAATTAATTTATTTTTAAATTGACTTTATGATAAAAAAAATATTTTAGAATGGAAATATGAAAATAAAATAGTTAAGTTAACTCCTGTTGAATATTTAAGTTTAAATTTAGGTTATGTATATCCAACATTAAATTTTAAAGAGCAATATGAAGTAATTAAAAATAATGAAAATAAAGCTAACAATCTTATTTTGAATAACATTGAAAATGATAACTTAAATCCTTTTACTGAATTAGCTGATTATAATAGTAATCAATTAAGAAAAACGATTAAATATCTAGCAATGAACGATTTATTAAAAAATGCTCAAAAGAACGTTGATCCTGATACCGCAGTTAAAGAATTTATTGAAAAATTAGTTAATATAATAAAGTAGGTTTTATTATTTATGAAAAATAAATTATTTCCAGAATATTTAAAAAATATAAGTCAAAAAGAAACTGAATTTTTTGAATATAAAAATAACCATATTTTAGGAAAAATAGGTCCTAATTTTAATTGCTTTAATGAAGTTACAATTGAATTATTATCTTATGCTATTGTTAATATTTTAAAAAGTAAAAATCTGGACATTAAACTCTTAATCGCAAATGATGGATTATCAAAATATGCAAGTTTTTTTGAAAAAAAAATAGCTAATATAATTTCTTATTACACTCAAAAAATTTACTGTTTTAAAAACCACACTCCAGTTTCAGAAGCATTTTTTAAATATACTAATTTAATAACAGAATCATTTGGAATGATTATTTATTTTCATAAATTTTCCGAAGATAATAAGTTTGCTATATCATTTTTTAACAAAAATAATGATCCTCTTTCTGAAGAAATAATTAAAGAAATAATTAAAGAATATAAAAAAATTAATATTAACGATAATAAAAACACAACTAATGATTTAAATTTTTTGAATTTTGATAAATTATTAAAAGAATATACTGATTTTTTAATCAAAAAAAACTTTACTAAGGATGCAAATCATCTTCTTAACATTGGTATTATTTATTCTTCGCTACAAAATACATTTATAAAAAAAATATTAGGAAAAAACGACATAGCTTATAAAGTTTTTAAGAAAAATTTTAAAAAAGATAAACCATTATTAATTAATTTTTCTTTTTTTTATTTCAAAAGTTTAAAAAATATAGATTATATTATTAAATTTTCTTACGATTATAAAAAACTTTATTTATATAAAAGAAATTACTCAAAGAAAACAAGTTTATGTTTTGAATTAGTAGATATAACCGATTTAATTTGTAATTATTTATCATTTACAAATACTATTTTAAATACAAACAGAAATTTTTCTCCGATTAAAAAAATTTATTCAAATAATTTAGTTAAAAAAGAATATATTTTATCTATAGCTTCTTATTTTAAGCTTGATTTTCAAATAAATTGATTGTTTAGACCGAATTTAATTAATGACGAGAATTCAATTTATTTTGATGAAGAAAATAATGTTTATTTATTTAATTCAAAAAAAATAGGATATGATGCATTTTCTTTTTTTACTGTATTAATAGATATGCTAAATTATTATAAAACTCAAGGAATGAAATATGAAGATATTTGTTCTCAAAATTTAAGTTTTATTGATCAATTAAAAATTACTGAATTTGAAATTCATTGTATTAAAGAAAATGTTATTAATTTTGAAACTAAATTATTTATTCAAGATAATATTTCCTTAATTAAAGTTAACTCAATTGAAAATGTAAAAGAATATTATAAAAATGAATTTCAAAAATATATAGCAAAATTTAATTTTGAGCAATCCGAATGAATGAGTATTAAATACGATTTTAAAAATGAAAAACTAATCTTTTTAGTTTGTGAAACAAAAAAAACTAATGGTAATTTAGCTAAAAAAATAAAAAAATATATGAAAAAATTTACAAAAAAATATAATAAACCACTTATAAAATTAGGAGATTAAAATTAAAAAAATATTACACTTATTTTTATAAAAATAAGTTATAATTCTTAAGCATTGACACAGCATAATAATATTATTTAAATGTTTTTTCTTTGTTTTAAATTTGAAAGTAAGTAAGCTGTATGCCGAAATCATTAGAGAAAAAAATATAGATTAAGAATTATTAAATTGTCTTTGCATATTGAAAGGAAAATATGTCAAGATTTTTAGGATCAATTTTTAAAAAATCAAGAAGATATGGAACATCTCTTTTAGAAAATAATAAAGAATTCACAAAAGGTAAAAAAAGAACAACAGCTCCTGGACAACATGGTGCTAAAAGATCTAAACCATCAGATTACCAACTACATATGTATGAAAAACAAAAAGTAAGATTTATGTATGGTTTAAACGAAAGACAATTCAAAAACTTATTTAATGTTGCATCAAAAAAAGCTGGTGTTACTGGTACTAACTTGCTTCAACTAGTTGAATCAAGATTAGATAACTTGGTTTTTAGAGCTGGCTTTGCACGTACTAGAGCACAAGCAAGACAATTTGTTAACCATAACCATGTTATTGTTGATGGACACAAAGCAAACATTCCTTCAATGATTATTAAACCTGGTTCAGTTATTGAAATTAAATCTTCATTAGAAAATAATTCTAATTTAAAAGATGCTTTAGAAGTAATGCAAACCGCTTCATGATTATCACGTGAAAATAATAAAGTAACATATACCAGATTACCTGAAAGAAATGAATTTGCAAAAGATATTGATGAATCATTAATCGTTGAGTACTACAATAGACGTTAATATTATTTTTTAAAATTCTTGCTTGTTTTTTAGCGAGAATTTTTTTATTTTTAATAATAATTTTGATTATGCAAAAAAGATTTAAGTCATTTAACCGAATTACAATATAAAGTAAATCAAGAAAGTTATACTAAAAAACTATTTGAAAATGAATAGGATAACAATTTCCAAAAAGGAATTTATGTTGATATTGTTGATGGTAAGCACTTACTAAACCCCAATTGACAAAGGCTTAATTGTCAAAAAGGAAGACTTAATACATAATATGATAAGTACTGAAGTAAAAAGTTCTAATGTAAAATCTAACTTGGGACATGTTTTTAATTATGATCCAAAAACGAGCGGAGGATTAAGGTACTGTATTAATTCATCTTTGTTAAAATTTATTCTCTATGAAGAACCTGATCACGACGGACTTGGTCATTTTAAAGAGATTTAAGATTCTAAATAAAAAAAGTTAATTAAAATTTCTGCGACTTTGCTGCAGGAATTTTTTGTTTATATATTTTAAATTATTAATTGGGTTTCGGGTTTTCTTTTAAATCAAAAATAGTTTTTTAGATATTTAAAATAATTATGTTTTTAACAAAATGTCTTATAGTACTATCATTATCTAAAAATATATCATTAGCTTTTTGGAGCTCAGCAAGAACGTTGCAAAAATATCAAATGATTTATCAACATTTTTATTTTCTTTTGATTTTTCAATCATTTCATTAAATTGTTTCTGAACAATATTAGGATCTGCAAAAACATAATAAAATTCAAAAGCATCATTATTTTTTATTAACAATAAAAAGACCCCCTATTTTTACTATTTTTGAACTAAAATTTCTAATTGCTTGATTTTAAATTGATTTATGTTTATATAATTTTTAATTGATTATAACAGGGTTATCTTCTTATATTTAATACTCCTCATAGAATAATTTTTTTGTTATTTTGAAATAAATATAAAAAATAACTCAGTAAAATAATTATTTTAATTAGTTTTTTTAAAAACTAAAATGAAATATTTATTATAAGTTTTTCTATTTTATTGATAAACATTTGGAATTATAAGTAAAGATAAAAATCTACTAAAAATAAAAAGAAAATTAAATTTTGTTTTATTTTCTTATTCTTTTGCTATTAAAAGCAAAATATTCTTTTAAAAAAACTATCTTTATGATATTAAAAGATTTTTTTAAACTAATATGTTATTATAAATAACATATAAAAAACTATGTAATGGTCACGCCAGACAAGATGAAAGTAAATAATATTAGACATTTATGAGTAAAATAATTAGAAGGGGAAGAAAAGCAGTTATTATAGGAACTACAGTATTACTTTTAGCTACTATTGCTATATAGGTATAATAGGTGTCAGTTAAGTTGCATAAAAATGCATTGTTTAATAAAAAAACTGTTTGATTAATGATCTTAATTTATGAATTAAAGACTTATTTGAAACTGATAAAGAAAAATATGAAAAACTTGCTTTAGATTTAAAAAATAATAATTATTATAATTTTCTGTTTTTAAATTAGACAGAAAATTTTTTATTTTTTAAAGCAAAAACCCAAATTTAAAATATATAATTTTTAGCTATGAAAAATAAAAAAGATTTAACCCACTTGACCGAATTACAATATAAGGTAACACAAGAAGGATATACTGAAAAACCATTTGAGAATGAATATGACAATCATTTTGAAAAAGGAGTTTATGTTGATATTGTTGATAATACACCATTGTTTTTATCAACAGATAAATTTAATTCTGGATGTGGTTGACCAGCGTTTAGTAAACCAATTGAAAAAAAATTAATTATTGAAAAAGAAGACCTATCACATAATATGATAAGAACAGAGGTAAAAAGCAATAATGCAGATTCACATCTCGGACATGTTTTTAATGATGGTCCTAAAGAAACCGGCGGCTTAAGATATTGTATTAATTCAGCCTCTTTAAAATTCATACCTTATGAAGAATTAGATAAAAACGGACTTGGTAATTTTAAGAGTATTTTAGATAGTAAAAAGTAATTTCTGCAATATGCAGAAATTTTTATTTTTAGACTCGTATATTTTATTAATAAAAATTCAAGCGCATCTAATTAAAATTTATTGCGCTTGAATTATAAAATTAATAATTATTTATTAGTTAATTTCTGATTCTTCTTTTAGATCAAATAAGGTTTTTTCAATATTCATAACAACTATTGTTTTTACATATTTACTTATTTGGTTTTCATTGTCTAAAAACATATCATTTGATTTTTTTAATTTTGGTAAAAAGTGCTGAAAAACATCAAAAACATAATTTACATTTTCTTGGTTTTCTTTTTTTGTTAGTATTTCTTCGAATTGTTTTTTTACTACATTTGGATCAGCAAATATATAATAAAAATTATTTTCTGCAAGAATAAGCCCACCATTTTTTTCATTGTTTGTTTTAATTATATTTAATAAGTTTTCGAGCTGTTTAATTTTAAATTTATTAATATTTTTATATTTATTTAAATTTACCACTATTTCATTTTTACTTTCTTCTTTATATTCGTCATAAAAACGTTTATATGGACATAAAAAATATTGATTTTCATCAAAAAACAAATTTTCTATTTCTTTATCATTTTTTTCCAAATAAGTGTTAATTAATGTTGAATTAAAAAATGGTTTTTTTGAAATTTTTTTATAAATAACAAAATCTGTTAAATCTAAAATTGGCAATATTGAAAAATTTTCTACATCTTCTTCAGTGGTTAATAATCATGTACAAATCATAATTAACCTCCTTTTTTTAATAAGTTACAATAAAAGTTTATGAAAAATTAAAAAACCACAAGACACGGTACTTCTCGACATGGCTGCTATATTTCTATCCTGACCAGTTTACAAGGTTGCTGTTCTCATGGCTATATCATTATAGCACATTTTTATTTTTAAAAAATAAAATAAAACTATGTCTTTTAGTTATTTAGAAGACATTAAAATAAGCATCTACAAAAAATAATAATTTGTAATATTAATTTTTGTTAATGTTATAACTCTTTTTTCTTTTTATTTTGAGCTATTTTTTGCTTGAGGCACACTATTTTTTCTTAAATTATTCTTCTTTTTTTAAAAAAGAAAACTCATTTTATTAATTTTGTATTTTTCAGATGTTTTTTAGATTTTTTTAAGAAATTATTTGTTTTATAAAGTAAAAACTTATAACTTTTAATTAATTAAAAATATAAAATATTGTTTCATTTTAATTAATAATAAAACAAACTTAAATAATTTTAAGATTATAAATATTTCCGCATTATATATATATATATATATTATTGTATAATATTAAAAATTTAAAAAGAAAGGATATTTAATATGAGTAAAAGAACAAAAAAGGAAAAGAAAGCTCTTGTAATAGCAACTACAACTCTATTGTTATCAACAATTGGTGTGGGCGTACTCGGTGGGGTGTCTAAGCATCATAGAGATTCTTTTATCAATGAAAAAAACAATTTAATTAGTAACCTTAAGTCTAAAATTAAAGAATTATTTGAAACTGATAAAGAAAAATATGAAAAATTAGCTTTAGCCCAAAATTTATCATTTAATAAACCTTTTATTCAATATGATGTAAGTGAATTAAAAAAACTTATTGATATCTTGAATACATTTATTTTTAATGAAGTTAATAATAATCTTTTAGAGTTTAAAAAAAATAATGATCTATTTAAAGAAATTTTACACGAAATTTCCGATAAAGATTTCTTAAAAAATTTAGAAGCACGTAAGGCAATTCTTTCTGAACTTAATGATTTAAAAGATATTTATAAATTAAGCGAAATCAATAGAAATAACGTTATTCCTAAATTAAAAGATATCTTT
This sequence comes from Metamycoplasma canadense, assembly GCF_000828855.1. Lineage (NCBI taxonomy): Bacteria > Bacillati > Mycoplasmatota > Mycoplasmoidales > Metamycoplasmataceae > Metamycoplasma > Metamycoplasma canadense. Next base: position 627,672 of record NZ_AP014631.1, read on the forward strand.
AATAAAAAAAGTTATTCGTCTATTTCGTTCAAAGAAGCAAAAGATATAATTGAAAAAACATTATTTTCTCAGTTGGATACTAAAATTAGTGAAATTATTAATAACTTAGATAAAAATATTGCCGAATATTGGTCAAATATTAATAGTAATACTAAAACCTCAAAAGAAAAAGAGGTTATTTTAGATACACTAAACAAATATGATCAGGCTTTAAAACACGCCAACTTAATTGAAAGCCCATTAAAACGTAATAAATATTTAAAACTTATTAAAAGTTCACCTAAAGATAAAATTGATGATATTTTACAACAAGTTATTAAAGAAGCTAATAAGGATGATATTGAAGAAAGAAAATCGCTAATTCATCAACTTAGTTTTTTGAATAAAACAGCATCAGATGAAGATAAAGCAAAAATAGAAAACTTATTAAAAAATAATTTAGATCCTAATTTTTCGAAAAATGCTAATGATTTAATTAAAGAATTAGAAAAAAAATTAGAAAATAAATCTTCTTTAAATTATCTAATCAATCTTAAAAAAGAAAACCTTAAATCAATTCTTGAAAATAATTCAACATTAAGCGAAAAACAAAAAGAATTATTTAAAAATAAATTAGAAAAAACCGATCTTTCTAATAATGAAATTAATTTATTACAAAAGACTATTTTTAAAGAAATTGAGTTGTCACGTAATAAAAAATATGCTAAAGAAATTATTGATTTATTAGATGAACCTGAAAAAACTCAATTTGGAAACAATTTAGCCTTAGCAAAAAGTATTGAAAAAATAAGAGAAATTGAAGATAAAGCTCTTGAAATTTACAATAAAGCCAAAGATGAATTTGATAAGCATTTTGATCAAAATCTTGAAAATAAGGATCCTAAGAAACAAAAAATATTAAACGATATTATTGCAATAAATAGTGTTAAAGCATTTAAAGATGGTATTAAAGCAATAGATTATGCTATTAATGAAAATCTTAATAATCTTAAAATGTATGCATTAGGAGTAAAGGATTTATTAAAACTAAATGATGAAAGCGAGTTTGTTCAAAAATGAGTTTCTAATTTTGATTTAAATATAAAAACTTTTCAAAAATCTAAATCCATTTTAGAAATTGAAAAACAACTGAAGGATGAATCGTTAAAAGAAGCAATTTTATATAAGTCAAAAATCGTATCTCAAGGAAATTCTAATTTAAATATTTCTAAAAAGATTTCAGAATTAGAAACAACTTTAAAAAATTCTTTATTTAATGAAAAAACTTTAAATGATTCATTTTTAAAAATAAATGAAATCAACTTATTAATAATAAAAGATTCGTTTTCAAGTATTAATGGTAATAAAACAAAAATTGATAATTATAAAGAAAAAGATCAATTATTAAAATTTTTAGATTCTAACGATACTATTGATATTTTTGTTGCGCAAGCAAAATATAATTTATTGTCAAGAGTTTTACTTGAAAATGAAATATTTAAGACTAATCTTGATAAGTTAATTAAAAATTCTCAATTTCAAAATGATGAAGAAATAAAAAAAGTTATTTCTTTATTACAAGAAACTACAGAAAAAAATAATGATATAAAATTACCTCAAAAAATAGTCCTTGATTTAGTAAATAAAAATTTTAATGAGAAAAGCAACGAACAAAAAGCTAAATTGATTAACAAAGTTTTAACTTTGCTTAATGTTAATACTTCTTTTATTTTAAATGAAACAGAAAAAATTAATTTAGAAACAGAGGGTAATAATTCAGATCAAGAATTAGTTAAAACATTAGATGAATATGACCAAAAAATGATTTTAAGATATGAACTTGCTTCAATTTATAATTTAGCAAACAAAAATGCTGATTTAATTCTTAAAAAATCTGAGCTAAAATCATTAATTTTAAATATTAATTCAACAAAAGAACAACTAGAATCGGCAATAAATAATGTTAAAGAGGCATTTTTAAGAGCAATAAATAAATCAGATAAAGTACGCGAGGAATTAATTAAAAAAGCATCAACATTTAATGAATTATTTACAATAAATGACGACGATACAAAGAATATTGAAAACTTTAATATTTTATTAGAAGCATTATCGCCTTTAGTGTTAAGTGATATTTCAAAATTTAGCGAAATATTAAGTAATTTAAACGAAATTGAAAAAATAAACAAAGAAAAACTTAAAGAAATTATTACAAACTTAGATGAAAAAGACAAGGATAAGAATTTAGAAATTGAAAAATTAGATAGTAATGAAATTTCGAAAAAATTAATCGAATTTAATGATAAATTTAATGAAAATAAAATAAACATCTTAAAAGATGTTGAATCTTTAGATTATGACAATCCAAATAAAAAAGGTTTACTACTTTTAATAAAAGAAAGTAAAAATCAAAAAGATTTAAAAAATATTAAAGAAATTATCAAGCAAAAAGATGTAGATCACAAATTAAAAAAAGAATTATTAAAATTAACTGAAAAATTCAAAAACCCTAATTTAACCGAAGAATGAATTAAGAAGATTACCCTTGCAAATGATAATGAAAGTCTTGAAAAAATAAAGAAGGATTTGATATCTTCAATAAGCAACGAGGAAAATCGAATCAACGAATTAAAAGCATTAAACAAAACATTAATTAATAAAATTCAGGATCCTGGTAAAAAAGATGAATTTTTAAAAGAATTAAATTCTGATATTCATACTATAAATTCATTTCAATCATTACAAGAAACAGTAAATCAATTTCTAACATTAGAAACTTCTAAAATTGAAGCTAGAAAAAGAGAAATAATGAATCTGGTTTCGAAATTATCAGTTAATAATTCATTAAAGAAAACTATTAGCGAATCAATATCAAAAGCCAATTTATTTACCGAATTAAAAGAACTTGAAAAACAAGTTAAAGATTCTTTGAATAAAAAGAAAAATGAAGTTAAAGAACTTCTTGAAAAACTTGGTTCACCTTTAAAAGAAAAATATATTCAAGATTTAAATAAACTAAATACCGAAATCGAATTTGAAGAACTAACCGATGAGATTAACTCTATTTTAAAAAATAAGAAGGATGCTTTAACTAAATTAATAAATGACATAATTAATGATTCAAAAAATCAAAATATTAAGGAAAATTATCTTGATAAATTATCAAAACTAGAAACAATTGACCAATTTAATAGTTTGCAATCAGATTTAGAAAAAAATTTAAATGATTTAAAAACTGAGGTTATATCTTGGGCTAATAAACTTTCAGATAGTGATGATTTAATTTTAGAAATTAACAAAAAAGTAAACTTTAAAGAACTAAACGATAAAAAACTTGAAATTCAGGCTAAATTAGATAATATTTATAAAAATGCACAAGAAAAACTTAAATTATTAGAAGGAGATGATCTTTATAAAGATTTTTCTGATAAATTTAATAATTTAAGTAATGAAAGTCATGAGTCAGAATTAAATAATTTTATTAGCAAAATTAATGAATTAATTGAATATCAAAAAAATTCTATTAATGAAATGCTTAATACCATAAAAGACAAAAACAAAAAACATGAAATATCTTCTTCAATTAAAAATGAAATTAAACTTGTTGATCTAAAGAAGCTTATTAAAGAATCACAATTACAAGTTAATAAGGAAAAATCAATTGAAAACATTAAAAAAACATTAGTATACGCTGACTCACTTGATGCATATAAAGAATTAATTAATAGTGCGAAGGACGAAGATCAATTAAAAAATATTATTAAAGAAGTAAATAATAAAGAAAACCAATTAAACGATCTAAAACAAAATAAAATTCCATTAGAAGAAAAAATTAAATCCTTGGTTAATGTTGATGTTGAAAAACAAAAAGAATTATTAGAAAAACTTGAATTACTTAGAGAGGATAAACTAAGTGAAATTGAAAATGAGCTAAATACTCACATTCAAAAGCAAAAAGATGTAGTTAAAGAATATCTTGAAGAATTTTTAGGTAATAACCCACTTAAGCAAGAATTAGAAATTAAACTTTCTTCTTTAAATTCTGAAACTGATATTTTAAAAATTAAGGAAGATCTTGATAATAAATTAGCTGATTTAAGAAAAAAAATTATTGATAAAATTGAATTATTAACTAATGATAAACAAAAAAGTCAATTACTTGAACAATTAAATCAAAATAAAACTATCGAGCAAATTAACGAAACATTAAAACAAGTCGAAATTCAAAGTAGCAAAGAAAATCTATTAGAATTATTAAATAATGTTAAAAATATAGATAAAAAAGAAGTTTTAAATTCGAAGATTGAAGCTTTTAATGATAATTTAAAATATAATGAACTTCACAAAGAAATTTTGGATCAGATTGAAAAAGATTTAGCTGAATTAGAATTAGCATCATTTAATGTAAATCAAGAATTAAACAAACTTTTAAGTGATCAAGAAAATAAATATGATTATTTTAATCAATTAATTATAAAAAATTCTCAATCAAAAGAAGAACTTGAAAAAATAACAAATGAAATTAAAAAATATATTTCAGATAAGAAAGAATCAATTTTAACAAAGGTTGAAAAATTAAAAGAAGATATCCCTTCAACGATTAATAAATATCAAGAAATAAAAGAAGAAATTATAAAAAATAATGATGATTTTAATATCAGTTTATACAATAAATTTAATAAAGAAATTAATAGTAACTTTGATTTAATTAAAAATTTACTAGTTACAGATTCAAAATTTGATACTATTTATAATTCTGAGACCTCGAAATTAATATCTGAGTTAGAAAGTTTAACAATTGAAAATAGTGATGTTACAAAAATAATTTCGCAACATAAGAAAATAGTTGATTTAATTTCTAACAAAATATTAGATCTTTCAAAAACATTTAAGAGTAATAAAGATGTTCAAGAACAAAAATATAGTAGGTTAATTGAAAAAATCGTTTATGAAAATTATGAAAATAAACAAGTTGAAAATTTAATGAAAATTAATGAACAATTAACTAATGAATTAAAGAAAGATAATGAAAAATTTGAACAATTAAAACAAGAAATATTAACATTAAATAATAATTTAGAAAGCAATGATAAAACTGATTTATTAACTAAGATTAATGATTCTACAAATACATATGAAAAATTATTAGGATTGAAAACTAATATTGAAGAAAAAATAAATCAATATAAAGAAGAAATTAAACAAAAAATTACTGCAAAACTTGAAGGTTATGAAAATCTCGATACCTTATTAACTACATTGGATTCAAAAAATTCATACGATGATATGAAATCTGTTGAAGAAATCGCAAATAAAGCTTTTATTGATAAAAAGAATGCTCTTATTTCAATGTTAGATTCAAGCTTAGAACAACAAGAAAAAAATTCATTTAAAAATGAATTAGAAAAAGATGAAAATACATTTTCAAAATTAAAAGATTTAGAAATAAAAATAGAACTACAACAAGCTAAGAATAAAGCAAAAGAATTAATCAAAAACATTGAAGATCCTGTTAAAAAAGCTGAATTCGAAGAAAAAATAAATGCTAATAATAATATTTCTGAGATTAATAAATTAAATAAAAATATTTCTTCATATAATAAAGAACAAGATAATAAGCTTGAAGATTTAAAAAATAAAGCTGTTGAAGTTATAAATAAATTAGAAAATTCAACTACTTTAAAACAAGAAATTAAAAATGCTTCTAAACAAGCTGATGTAGAAAAAATAATTGAAGATGCTAAGAAAAAAATATCAGATTTAAAATCAGATATTAATAAAGCGTTTGAAAAATTAAACGGTCATGAAGATTTTTCTTCTATTTCTCAAGAAGATAAAAATTTAGAAAACTTAAATGAGACGGAACTTAAAGAAAAATTAGATTCATTAGAACAAGCATATAATGAAAAAACAGCAAATTTAAAATCAAAATTTGAAGCTTTGAATGCTCAAGATAATTTTCCAACACAATTGAATAATTATTTTAATAATAATGAAATTTCTATTGAGAAAAAAATAATTGCATTAACCGCAAAAGAAACATCTTCATTATTAAAGGATATTGAAAATAAATCTAATATTTTACCTGATTCTTTAAACAAAGAATATAAAGATTTCTTATTATCAAATTCAATTAACGAAAATGCTGATTTGAATGAACAAAAAAAATTAAAATCTATTGTCGAATCAAAATTGAAAGAACTTGAACAAAAAAACTTAGAATACAAAAATGAAGTTGATGATATAAAATTGAGAATAGATGACATATTATCAAGAGTAAAAGACCCTTTTAAATTGGCTGAATTTAATGAACAAAAACAGGCTATTAAATTTGATAATAGTCCTGAAATTAATGATTTAAATAAATTAGAGAGCGACATTAACAATTATTTAAATTCTTTAAAAACAATAACAAATCAATTGTTATCTAATTTAAAATCTGATGATCCTAAATTATTAAATGTTAAACAAGTTTTAGATTCTGATCAACAAACAGATGAAGGTTATAAGGAAATTCGAAAAGAGTTAGAATTATATATTGAAGAATATACAAGATTATCAAGTTCATCTGTTGAAAAAATTAATGGTCATCAAGAATATGAAATTTTGAAAAATAAAATTTTGAATAATAAGTCTCAAACTGTTAATTCTGAAGTAAAAGAAAAAGCCGAAAGAATATTCAACAATAAAACTGAAATTGTTAAAAAAGAATTAAATGACTTTGATGGTGAAAAAAATAACTTAGAACAAAAATTAACTAGTTTAAATACATACAAAGAATTGGATCAACTTGAGAAAGAAATTCAAGAATTAGCGAAAAATCAAGTTTTAGATGAAATTAATAAACTTCAAATTGAAAATCAAAAAACTAATTTTAAAAGTGAACTAGCAACATTTTCTACAGTCTCACAGTTCAATGAATTAAAGAAAAGAGTTAAAGATAAAATAATTTATAATGATGCAATCGCAGAAGCAAAAGCACAAGCTATAACTCATATTAATAAATTATGAAATTCTAAAAAAGATGAATTATTGAATTCTTTCGATTCATTAGATGATGTTAATGTTATAAATTCTAGAAAAGAAGATGCAATTAAGGCATTAGAAAATAAAAAGAAAGAAATTTTACAAAAAATTAAAAAAATGCCTTTTGCATCACAAAGCCAATTTAATAATGATTTGGAAGGGAAAATTGGTGAAGATTTAGTTAAGTTTGAAGAAAATTTAAATAAAATATCAACTAAATTTGAAGAATTTGAAAAAATATTACCTTCATTGACTTATATCAATAATAGAAAATCAATTTTAGAATCCACCTGAGTACACGATAAGGTTAATACAGAAGAAAAAATAAAATCTTTAAGTGATGAATACTCATCAATTAATCAAAAATATAGTGATCTTAATTCAGAAATCCAAAAGTTACCAATTAATAATTCAGTGAGACAAAAATCAGAAAATATTCTAAATAATAATTCAAAATTAAAAAATATTTCAGATATAGAAATTTTGATTGCTGAACTTAAAGAAGAGTATTCAAAACTAAACAACGCTTATAAAGAAACTAAAAAATATGCAGACTTATTAAAAAATTCTTCAAATCATGCTCAAAAAGATTTATTTAACAACGAAAATATTATTCTTGATAAAGAAGAATTAAATGAAGTTTCTAAAATAAAAACTTTAGAACAAGAATTTAAAAAACAACTTTCAATTGAAAAATTTGGTTTTATTATTGATTACAATAACTTAAATTTATTAGAAATAAATACTAACAAAAATAAAAAGTCAAATCTAAGACAAGGTAGATATTATGGCATAGTTGGAACAGGCAGAACTATTTTAAGTGTGTTGCCAGCCTTAAATAAAAATGAAAAATACAAAATGAAAGTCAATAATCAATGACAGGATATTGGTTTTGACGAAAAAGTTAAAGAAGGAAAAACCGAAATAAGATTAGAAAAACCACTTAAAAATTCTGCTTCATTTAAAGATGATTATGAATTTTTAGAGTTAATTGGAATTAATAAAAGTTATGATTCAATTAGTTACAATCAAGTGGCAGGAAAAAATAATTTAAGTATTAAAAAAGATTACTCTATTAAATTTAATCCTTCATCGTATCCATTAGATAATTTAGTTGATGGAAATAAAAATCACGTATCACGCTGGGATAATTGAAATTATTGAGGAAAACCTCAAGATGATAATAAAATAACGTTAACTTCTAATGAAGAAATAAAAAATTATGGAAAAATAGATTTATGAGTTCGTTCAGGAGGTATGGGATCACCAAATGAACATATGCCATGAGGGGAATATAAATGACCTCATTCATTTACTATTAGATATTCAAAAGACGGTAAAAAATGGCATGATGTAGAAGATCAAACTGTTAAATATACAGAAGACTTATTTGTTGTAGATCAAAACCTTAAAAATAAGGGTATATTATCTGAAAATTATAATCTTCCACAAAAAAAATCAGAAATATCAGACGAGGATTTAAAAATTAAACCAGATAATATGGAATACATTATATACTTTAATATTAAATTTAAACCAGTTGAAGCAAAATATATTCAAGTAACATGAAAAGCTTCAACAAGAACAATTAATGGAAATGATAATTGAACTAATATTATTGGATTTTCAGAATTTGAACTTGGCGAAGTTCAAAAAGAAGCAAAAAAAGTTAATATTGATGATCTTAATAAATTAAATAATATTAATCCCGAAAGTGATTTACCAAAAAATCTTCGTGTTTTATTTAAAAATACCCCTAATAATCCTGCAACTCACGAAATTGTAGAATGAAAAATTCAAGATGAAGAAATAAACAAAAAATTCCAATTTAATCATTTAATTTTAAAGGGTAATAAAACATTAGAAAATTTAGATTTTAAGGAAATAAGTGTTGATTTAAAATCACAAATTAATTATTACTACACAATAGAAGATTTAGGAAATATAAAATTTGCTCAAAATAATGTAAATAAAGAAGCTAAAATAGTAAAAATTACTATTTATAGAAATGACTTAAATCAAGAAGTTAGAACAGTATATCTAAAAATTACAAAATAAATTAAAAATATGTAGTTAACAATGCTACATATTTTTTTACTACAAATTAATTAAATAAAATGTTCTAGTTTTTAATATAATGAACTTAAAAAAGTTAGACCAAATAAATTTAAAAAAACTTTTTTGGCTTGTTATAAAAAAAACGTAAATTTTAACAAACTACAATTTTATTAATTTTTTACTAATAATAACATAATAAAATTTAATTACAAATATAATATAATAAATATAATAAAAAAAATAATAATAACAAAAAATAGTATCTAATATTACATTTAAATTTGTTTTAAAAAATTTAAATTAAATTACTTTTATTTTTTAGTTATTTAAAAATTTAAAATATTAAGGATTTGTATTATGCTAGGTTTTTTTAAAATGCAATTAAAAGTATATTTTAGGTTATGAAGTTCTTATATTACACCTTTTGTAATTGGAGGATTTTATATACTCCTTGTTGCTTGTATAAAAGCTACAGTGGCTTGATTGGGGAATAAGAATTTACTTGATAGTAATCAATATATTGAAATTGCCGCAACATTTTGTGAGTTTGCTTCTTTTGTTTTATGTTCGTTTGTAACACAAACGTTTTTTTATCGTTATAAAAGAGAAGGGATTGAATATATACTTTATTCGAAACCAATAAAAAGATCACAAATTTATTTTGCTAATGTATTTGCAAGCTTAATTGGATCACTGTTTTCAGTTTTTATATTAAGTATAAATTTTTTTATTAGTCAATTAATAGTTCCACATGATGCTCAAAGAGCGTTTTATTCAGCATTATCATTTTTTGGTGCAACTATATTATGCTCTATATTTTGTGTTAGTTTAGGAGCATTGGTACATAATTTTGTAAGTGCTAAAGTTTTCCAAGTTTTAGTTGCTGTTGTTCCTTTTTTAGGAAGTTGTGTTATGGGATTTGTTAAAACATCGCAACGAACAGATGTAATTCAAACATCATTAAAAGCAGCTAACAGACCTTTAATTTTAATTCCTCGAAATTCGATTATTGAAGGTAAATCAAACCAAGCTCTAACTAATATAAATAAAAGATACTTAACTCAAGATAATTGATTGGTTGAAAATAAAGTTTTAACTGATTATTTAAATAATAAAGAAAAATTATCTTTTAACCCTTTTGCTGAAGAATTTAATCCTAAAGTTAAATATTCAATAACCGAAGAAGTTGATAAGATTTCAAAATCATTTTATTCAAAAATGTTTTGACTAAATTTACGTGAATATTTTTTCCCTGTCTATACAGCTTATGATAAAAGTTTACAAAATATTTCAATCGCGGTAGATTATAATAAAAAATTATCTAAAGAAAAATATTTTAAAATTTTTGATGATAATGGCAATTTAGATAAAAATACTCTACAATATTTTGAAAAAAAATATGATCTAGATCTTTCAAAACAAATATTAATTAAAACAGTTTCAAAAAATAAATTAACATCAAATTCTAAACCACAATATGATCTTTTAGGATTAAGTTACAACTTAGATGAATTTAAAAGTATTTTTGATTGATCAATTTATGGTGAAAAATCGTTCTTTAATTTTGGATTAAAGGATATTCAAAAAATAAATTTTGATGAATTTAAAAAGTTTAATGAAACAACTATTGAAAAAATAATAAGTGATGAAAGCTATAAAAATATTAATAAGTTTATTGATAAATCAGATTTAAGTGAAGAAATAACTGGATATAACAAAAAAGGCGAAAAAGTTACTCAAACTGTTGATGCAGTTGTAATATTTGAAATTATTAACATTCTAACTCAATTAACAAAATATAGATTATTAGAAGATAGAACTCAATTTAACGCTATAAAAGACAAAATATTAGATAAATCAAAAGATGAAAAAAATCCTGATCTTAAAAAGACTTATTTAAAATTACACTCTTTTATAAAAGAAATTCCATATTTTTTATTAGCTAAATATTCAAAATCAATAAATAAACTAATCGACGAATCATTAAAAGCTAGATTTGATGAAAGTAAATTATCAGATATTCAAAAATCAAAACTTAATGCATATATTAATGTTCAAAAAACAAAACTAATTGAGCTTATAAGTTCCTTGGTGTGAACAGTTAATATTTTTAAATTAATTTCAGAAACTAATGAAAATGGTGAATTTAAAACAATAATCAATGTTGATAATATTATTCCTTATTTATCAAAGGGAGCAAAAGAGTTTTCTAATTACGGTAAAGGATATTTAAACAACTTTGTTCGTTTAATTAAATTAAATGATAATATAATTGAATTTAAAAGATCTAACTATATTGAAATGTATATTGGTATTCCTTCAGTTATTTTAATAGGTTTAGTATTAATTTGTTTAGGTTGCATAGTATTTAAAAGAAAGAACTTTAATTAATTATGAAAAAAATTTTTAAAACAAAAAAATCATTTTTAAAAAAATGATCTGAAAATAAACAAATGTTTTTTGATGCAAAAAACAAATCATTTAACAAACCTTGTGATGATGTAGCAATATCTATACAACATTTATCAGTAATTTTTAAAACAAAATTTCAAACATATAAAAAAGCAGTAGATGATTTAAGTTTCGATGTTAAAAAAGGACAATTTCATGGTTTTATAGGAAATAATGGTGCAGGAAAAACAACGACAATTCGTTCTATTTTAGGATTTTATCCAAGTTTTATTGGAAAAATTTACATAAATGGCATTGATTCAAATAATGCAATTGTTAAAAGTAAAATAGGGTATATTCCTGAAATTTCAATTTTTCCTACAACATTATCAGCTAAAGAATATTTGTATTCTTTTGCTGAAATATCTAAAATTCCAAAAGAGAAAATTAAATCAAAAATCGAAGATTTAATTAACAAATTTGGTTTTAATATTAGCGATTTTGATAAAAGTCCAGCTTTCATGTCTTCGGGGCAAAAGAAAAGTATTTCTCTTATGCAAGCTTTATTAAACGATCCTGAAATTCTTATTTTAGATGAACCAGCAGCCAATTTAGATCCAAGTGCAAGAATTGTTTTTTTTGATAATATTAAAAAATTACAAAAAGAAGGAATTACTATTTTAATATCTAGTCACATTCTGGATGAATTAGAAAAATATATTGACAGTTATACAGTTTTATCAAATGGTAAATTACTAGATTCAGGCCTTGTTAAGGATAAAATTCGTAATGCAGAATTAAATACAAAAATAACATTTTCAAACAATGCTTATTTAATTGAAAAGTTTTTAAAAGATAATAATATTAATTATAAATTAGATAATAATGAACTATTTTGCGATCTAAAAGATCCTTTAACTAAACAAAAGTTAATAAAAGAAATTACAAGATTATCTTTAGAAATCTATGAATTAAAAGCTAATGTATATTCTTTAAACAGTTTATATTTTGAAAAAAAATAAATTATTTTATATAAAAAAACATGACATTATATTCGTGGTAAATAGTATAATGTCATGTTTTTTAATTTTTAATTATTAAATTAAGAAAAATTATTTTAAAAATTAAAAAAATTATATATAATTATATAGCATTAAAAACAAGCCGTTTTAGCTCAGTTGGCAGAGCAACTGACTTGTAATCAGTAGGTCGTAGGTTCAAGTCCTATAAACGGCACCATTTGCGCGAGTGGTGAAATTGGCAGACACGTTAGTTTTAGGCACTAATGCTTTGCGGCGTGAGGGTTCAAGTCCCTCCTCGCGTACCATATCATTTATTTGTAATGAAGACTCAAGTCTTCATTTTTTTAATTTATTATATTTTAATACAAGTTTAATTAATAAAAAAGTAACTTAAATATTAAAATAAATTTATTAATTTGTAATTTGTACTGATTTTAATTTAAATTTATTTTTATAAAGTAAATCTTATATTTAAAGTATTTACTATTAAATTTTTTTTTAAAAAAAAATGCCATATTGGCATTAAAGGTGCATTTTAATAAGTTTACAAATGGTGGAGAATGAGGGGCTCGAACCCACGACCCTCGCCTTGTAAGGGCGATGCTCTCCCAACTGAGCTAATTCTCCAATGGTGACCCTAGCGGGACTCGAACCCACGCATGTATGGATGAAAACCATATGTGTTAACCACTTCACCATAGGGCCATAATGGCGCCGACTATTGGGATTGAACCAACGACCAACTGGTTAACAGCCAGCTGCTCTACCGCTGAGCTAAGTCGGCACTCAATTATTAAATGCTTAATAATTATACCTAAAAAAAATAATAATTTTAAAAAAATATTTTTTTCTAGATTTTATTAAATTTCAGCCGACTGCCTCAATTAATCAACGTTTGGTGCTGGTTAGAGGATTTGAACCCCTGACCCACTGATTACGAATCAGTTGCTCTGCCAACTGAGCTAAACCAGCATGTAATTAATTTTATACAAAATTTTATTTTTTTATAAATTTTATTTTTTTAATCCTTAAGAGTTTTTTTATATAAAAAAATAGCTATTTTTACAAATAAGTTAATAAAAATGTTAGAATATGGTTGATAGTGGGAGGAAGTGGAAATGTATGGTAAATATGAACGAAGCTTAGATGATAAAAATCGTATTGTCATTCCACCAAAAATATTATTGGAATTAGGTAATGAGTTTTTTATTACTATTGGATTTGATAAACAACTAATTCTTAGAGATAAAAAAGAATTTGAAAAATTGAAATCTAAGTTAGAGGATAATAATTCACTTAATAAAGATTTAAGAGAATTAAGTAGATTTATTTTTGCTAACACTGAATTAGTTAGCCCTGATAAATTAAATCGTGTTATTATTCCTAAGCATTTAGCCTCAAAAGCCACTATCAAAAAAGATGTTGTCTTCATAGGTTCTGGAAATATTTGCGAATTATTTGCCAAAGAAATCTATGACATAAAAGAAAATTATTTTGAAAACGAAACAAACATCGATGACCTAGCTCAAAAACTTTTTGAACAAGGGGTTAAATTATAGAAAAGCATATTCCGGTTTTATTAAATGAAGTTATTGAATCTTTAGATATAAAACCAAATGGAATTTATGTAGATTTAACTTTAGGTAGAGCGGGACATAGTGTTGAAATTCTCAAAAAAATAAAAGAAAATGGTTCAGGAAGTTTAATTTGTTTTGATAAAGATAAACAAGCAATTGAAGAATCAAAACCTAAACTAAATGCAATTAGCAATTCTTATTTTTTAATTAAAAATGATTTTAGATTTTTAAAAAATGAACTTGATAAATTAAATATAACAAAAGTAGATGGAATTTTAGCTGATTTAGGAGTTTCTAGTCCACAACTTGATCAAATCGAAAGAGGATTTTCTTATTCTAAAAATACTAAATTAGATATGAGAATGGATTTAGAATCCACGTTAGATGCTTATTCAATAATAAATAATTGAGAAGAAGATAAAATAGCACAAATACTTTATGAATACGGTGATGTAAAGCTATCTAAATTAGTTGCGAAATCAATCATAAATAATCGACCTATAAAAACTTCTTTTGAATTAAATGATGTTATTAAAAAAGCTTTACCAGCAAAAATAATAAGACAAAAAAACCCATCAAAAGCAATTTTTCAAGCAATAAGAATAGCAGTAAATGATGAGCTAAATGCGCTAGATGATTTATTAAGTCAAATAGAAAACTTATTAAATCATAATGGTAAATTAGTAATTATTACTTTTCATAGTAAAGAAGATGCAAAAGTAAAAAAATTTTTTCAAAATCTTAACTGAAAAGATCCGAAATTAAATAAACTTCCAGTTCAAACAAAAAATAATTGAAAACAAAAAATTATTTTTCCATCTAAAAATGAACTAGAAAATAATAAAAGATCTCATAGTGCGAAATTAAGAATTATTACAAAATTAGGTTAAAAATATATGAAAAAAAGTATTATTGTAGCTTATAAATTTGAAAATAATAGTTTTTCCATAGAAGCAATTGAAAAAAAAGCTTATGGAAATATTTTGATTTATAAAAATTCAATAAAAAATACTTTTTTTAACCTATTTCAGATAGATAACTTTATTAAAGAAACTAAAAGCGAATTATACAGAATAACAAAATGTCAAATTTATGATGTTATTGTTATTATTCAACAATCATCAAATTTAAAAATTTATAATAAAACAATTTCGAAAGATTTACAGAAAAATAATTTAGATGATATTAAGTTAGCTGAAAAATTATATTTAGAGCAAAAAAAGATTAATCTTTACTTATTTGATTATTCGTTTATTTTTAAAGATAATAAAAAACAGCTTATTAATTTAAGTATGATAGATTGAGATATGGCCAAAAATATTTTTAACTTATTTAAAAAAAATAACCTAAATGTTTTAAGAATATATGATTATGATTTTTTAAAAAATGTTTCTATTGGTAAAAAAAATAATAATGGAGTAGCTACCTTTATTAATTTAGATAACCAAAGCTTGAAAATAGAAATATCAAAAAATAATATTAATATAATTACTAAAGAAACTAATTTAGGTATAGATTATTTAGTTAATAATATTGCAAATGTTTTAAAAATAAATTACTCTCAAGCTTTAATTAAATTAAATTTATGATCTTTGAACTTGCATGCAGGGGATAGTATAAAACTTGATTTAATTATAAGAAAATACTTAATTTTAGTTGAAAATGAAATTACAAAAATAGCTAATCAAACAAGAATTGATAAAGATTATTTAAATATTAATCTTTGTCCAAAATTTAATTTATTTAAAAAAATTCTTCTAAATGATAAAAGTTTTTATTTAAATATAAATCATTTTAATTTAAATAAAAATTTAACAATTAGCAATCAAATGCTAGGAATTGTAGGTCTTATTGATAATTTACAAAACAATACTATTAAAGAAATGACTATTACATCTGAATTATTTGTAGTAAATCCACAAATACCGGATGAAAAAAAATATTCCTTTAATTATAAAAATAACTAAATTAATATTAAGAGGAGAAATAATGTCAGAAAAAGAACTTGAAAATTTCAATTCAGTCGCTAATATTAAAGTAATCGGTGTTGGCGGCGGTGGTAATAATAGTATTGAAGGTATTTTAGATTCAAAAATTGATGGTTTAGAATTCATTGTTGCAAATACAGATAAACAAATACTTGATAAATTTGATAAATCATTAACTCTACAACTTGGTGATAAAAGAGGAATTGGGGCTGGTGCTAATCCAGAAGTAGGAAAAAAAGCAGCAGAACATTCTATTCAAGAAATACGCGAAAAACTAAAAAATGCTAATTTAGTTGTTGTCACAGCTGGTATGGGGGGTGGAACAGGAACTGGTGCTTCTCCAGTAATAGCAAAAATTGCTAAAGAGCAAAAAGCATTAGTTATTGCAATTGTAACCACACCGTTTAGTTTTGAAGGCGCAAAGCGAAACAAAGTCGCTAATGAAGGTATTGAAGAGTTAAAAAAATATGTCGATTCTTATATTGTTATTTCCAATGAAAAATTAAGAGAATCATACGGTGATGTCTCTTACGGTGATGCTTTTAAGATAGCTGACAATGTCGTTAAACAATTTATAAGAACCGTTGTTGATATAATCGCTGTTCCAGGTCTTGTTAATTTAGATTTGGCTGATTTAGATACATTAATAAGAAATTGTGGTGAAACTGTCATTGGGATCGGAAATGCTAATGGCGAAAATGCAGCACAATTAGCTATGAAAAATGCAATTAGTAGTCCTATTTTACAAAGTAGTATTAAAGGAGTAACTAAAGCAATAGTTTATTTTTCATCTGCAAAAAATAGCTCAATAAATGATTTTGAAAAAGCAATTGAAGAACTAAGAAAAGTTGCAGGTCAAGACATAGATATAATTTTTGGTATTGGTAAACCAGTGAATGAAGATGCAGAAAAACTTGGTGAAACTTATGTTTCTGTTATAGCAACAGGAAAAAAAGAAGAAACCCAAGATGAGGATTTTCAAACAGTTGATCAAAATTATGATTTAAAAAATTCAATTTATAAAACAAGAGAATTTTTAAAAGTTACAAATTCTTTAACTTTTGAAAACTCCGAGAATCATTTAGATAGTGAAAATTTAAATGATGACGATTTAAATTTAATTTATAACAGATATAGTTAATAAAATGATGTAAGAAATTTTATTATTCATATGATCCGATTAAAATTTAAATTTAAGAAGAGGCTTAGCCTCTTTTTTTATATAATATTTTAATTATGTATAAATTTTTTAGTGATGAGAAAAAAGATAATTATTTTATACTGGATTTAGAAACAATAAAGCATTTAAAAGTAATAAGAATAAAAAATCAAAATTTTTATATTAATTATCAAAATGAATTTTATTTATGTAATTTTGAATTCCCTAATAAAGCAATTATTAAGGAAAAAATTGATATTAATAATGAATCTAATTTTGAAATTTGAGTTGCTATCCCTTTAATTAAGCAAAACCATTTTGAAATTGCTTTACAAAAAGCGGTTGAATTAGGGGCTACAAAAATTATTCCTTTTTTTTCTGAGTTTACAGATAAAACAAATATGTTAATAAATAATAAAATTAAAAGATTTGAAAAAATTATTAAAGAAGCAGCATCTCAGTCTTTTAGAAATAAAATTCCTTTTTTAAATACTCCATTAAGTTTTGAAGAAATTATTAATTTAAATATTAAAAATAAAATTTTGGCTTACGAAAATGAAAAAAATAACAGTTTTAAAAAAATAAATGATGATGTTTTATTAATAGTTGGGCCTGAAGGCGGATTTTCGGAACAAGAAATAAAAATGACTAAAGAAAAAAATGTAGAAATAGTTAGTTTAACTAAAACTATTTTACGAGCAGAAACAGCTTTAATTTATATGCTATCAAAAATTGTTTAATATAAAATTTTTTGTTATAATTGATAAGCATAATTTAAAATTGCAATTTAAAAATTAATTTTTAGTTATTACTATTAAGCTAAAATAGTAATCATAAAATAAAATAAGAAAAGGAAAGTATGCGTCAAACAACAATTATTAGAAAAGAATTAGTTGATAAAAAATGATACATTATCGATGCAGCCAACGTACCATTAGGTAGACTTTCAACTCTTGTAGCTTCAATCCTTCGTGGAAAAAACAAACCAACATTTACTCCAAATGTTGATATGGGCGACAATGTAGTTGTTATTAATGCAAAAGATGTTCTTTTAACAGCTAAAAAAGATGAAAAGAAAATTTACTATCACCACACCGGATATCCTGGTGGTTTAAAACAAATTACCGCTGCTGGATTAAGAGCTAAAAAACCAGAAGCTTTAATAGAAAAAGCAGTTAGAGGTATGTTGCCTCACACCAAATTAGGCCGTAAACAATTTAAAAACTTATATGTTTATGCTAATGCAGAACATAAACAAGCATCACAACAACCAACATTAATCGAGGTTAAATAATGGCAGATAAAATTAGATATTATGGTCTAGGACGTCGTAAATCATCTGTTGCTAGAGTTTATTTAATTCCTGGAAAAGGTAATTTTGTAATCAATGGTAAAGAAGCAAGACAATATTTAAATTCAGATATTTTATTAAAAGATGCTTTAAGCCCATTTGTAGTTACTGAAACAACAAATCAATTTGATATTTTTGCAAATGTAAATGGTGGTGGTTTAACTGGTCAAGCTGGTGCTATTAGATTAGGTATTGCTAGAGGTTTATTAGAAGCTTCAAATAATGAATATCGTAACAAATTAAAAGATGCTGGTTTCTTAACAAGAGATGCTCGTGTTAAGGAACGTAAAAAATTCGGTTTGAGAAAAGCAAGAAGAGCAAGACAATTTTCAAAACGTTAATTTTTTTTGTGGTATACTTATATGGGTTTTCACCCATATACCATATGCGAGCATAGCTCAGTTGGTTAGAGCACACGACTGATAATCGTGAGGTCGATGGTTCAAGTCCATTTGTTCGCACCATTTCAAGAAATTGATCAAGACACGCTTTAGCGTGTTTTTATTTAACTTTTATGGTATAATTGTTGCGAATACAAAATTATTTGCATTCGCTATTTAATACTTGGTAAAAATTAAGATTTTTGCTAGGTTTTGAAAGGATAAAATATGGTTTCAAAAACAAGAAAAAGTGAATTAGTTAAACAATTTGGTAGAAATGATAAAGATACTGGTTACTTGCCTGTTCAAATCGCTATTTTAACTGAAGATATTGAATCTCTAAAAAAACATTTCGCTGTTAATAAAAAGGATTTACACTCAATGCGTGGTTTTATGGCAAAAGTTAATCACCGTAAAGCTTTATTAAATCACTTAAAAAATGAAGATTATTCACTATATCAATCAACCATTAAAGCATTAAATATTAGAAAATAGTTTTAAATTTTATTTTATTAATATTTATATAATTGCCTAAGCAAAAATGCTTGGGTTTTATTTTTATTTCTAGTTGTTTAATAAGGTTTATTTTTTGTGTTTTATAGTAAAATTTTACTATGATTAATATTGTTTTATATCAACCAGAAATAAGCCCTAATACCGCTAATATTATTAGAACTTGTTTTGCTACGAAAGCTAAATTGCACATTATAAAACCTACTGCATTTGATTTACACCCTCATTGATTAAAAAGAAAAGCAGCTGGTCATTTCTTGTCTGAAATTCAACACGAAATACATGAAAGTTATGAGAAGTTTTTTTTAAAATATGGTAGTAAAAATATTTATTATATAACTCGATATGGGTTAAAAAATTATGCAGAAATTAATTTTAAGGATATTATTTCGCAACAAAATAATGAAGTTTGAGTAATGTTTGGGACAGAAAGCACAGGAATACCGAAGAAAATAATGCAAGATAAGATTGCAAATTGTTTAAGAATTCCCATGAATGAAGAATGCAGAAGTTTGAATTTAGCAAATTCTGTTGCAATTGTTTTATATGAAATTTGTCGCCAAATTAATTTTCAGGATTTATCATTATACGAGGTTCAAAAAGGAAAAGACTTTATTTTAAAAAAGGATTAATATTATGATTCATTGATTTCCCGGCCACATGGCTAAACAGTTTAGATTATTACAAGAAAAACAAAAATTATTTGATTTATTTATTGTTGTAATGGATTCGCGAATACCTAAAAGTTCATTTAATGAAGAAATTTTTAAAATAATTAATAACAAACCAATACTTTTTGTTTTTAACAAATCAGATAAAGGAAATTTAAATTTATTAAAACCTTTTATAAAGAATTATGAAAAAAGAGGACAAGTAATTGTCACAAATTTAAAAAACAAAGATGGATATAAAAAAATTAATTATGCATTAAATAAAGAATATATAAAATTTAAAGCAAAAAACGAAGCAAAAGGAAAATTAACACCACCATTAAAGTGTGTGATTTTAGGTGTTCCAAATGTAGGAAAATCAACATTAATTAATACAATGGCGAAATCTAAATCAACAAAAGTTGGAGCAATAGCAGGAATTACTAGGTCTGAACAATGAATAAATTGTAAGAATTATATGTTGTTAGATACACCAGGGCTTTTAATGCCTAAAATAGAAAGCGATGAGGTAGGAGCTAAATTGGCTATTGTCGGATCGATTCGGCAAGAGGCTATTGATATTAATGAACTTATTTTGGCATTATATCGTTTAATGTCAAAATATTATCCACAAAAATTAAATGAAATTAATCTTGATGCAACTTTTTCTGAAGAAGAAATTTTTGAAAATTTAAATAAATATGCAAAAAATAACAATTTACTTTTAAAAAATAATGTTTACGATGTTAAAAAAGGTATTAATATGTTAATTAATTATTTTAAAAATATGAATAATGTAATTTTTGATTTTTATGAAGAAAGTGAATAAGCACATGAATGAAGAAAAAAAACAAAAAATTAAAATAAATTATGTTGCCTTAGGGGATGCTTTTGTGTCCGGATTTAATTCTAAAATAGGTTTTTCAACAAATGGTTTTTTAAATGATAACAATAAAATTTTTGGTCTTTGTTATCCTTCTTTTTTAGCTAAATTAATTTCACAAAATAAAGATTTTGAATTAAATAGTTTTTATAATTTCGGAATAATCAATGCATCTTTTGACATTATTCAATCCTTGTACACTAATGATAAAAAAACCTTAAAAAAATTAAGTAATAAAATTGATTTAATTCAATCTATTGATTGATTTTCATCAAATCCATTTAAAAATTATTTTTCAAACTTCTTAAAAGATTGAAATATAAATAATAATGATTTTGCTTTTTTTAATAATACAATTAAAAAAGCAAATTTAATTACCTTAACAGCCGGATTTTATGATTTTATTCATATTCTACCTTTTAAAGAAATTTTATCTCTTCGTAAGTTAAAAAACGAAGATAAAGAAAAGCAAATTTTATTAGTTAAAAATAAAATTAAAGAAGGTTCAATTGAAATCGAAAGAAAATTAATTTCTCTTATTTCTAATATTAAATCAATAAATCAAAATGCAAAAATTATTTTAACTAATTACTCGCCACTTTTTTTAAATCTAAAGAATATTATTAATACATTTTTAAATAAATTTGAAACTAATAAATTTGACTTATATTTATATTTAGAAAATACCCTTAATTTATTAATTCTTAATGCTGCAAAATCTACATCAATTGATTTTATTGATATTCATGATGATAAATACTGATCTGAAAATAAAAAGTATCTTTTTGAAAATATTTTTTCTATTTATCCCAATGAAAAAGGTTACAAAAAAATTGGAATGGATATTTATACCAAACTATTTATTAATAAAAAGAATTTGCAATTTGATTTTAATAATATTACTTTTATTAATAATTACATATTAAACCAAGAATTTTGAACAAGAGATTTAAAAAGTTACATTTCAATTAATAAGTCTTCAAATAATATTGATTTATTTAATGAAGTATATGGGAAAAATAAAAACGAGAATATTTATCTTTCAGATGAAAACGAAATTAAAAATTCAGGTCATTTATCTTTTGATATAAAAATTACTGATTTTTTATCTCTTGTTATTAGATATGGGAAATTTCCGATTAGTAATATTTCTAAAAAAATTATTTCTGAAAAATTTTCAGAAATTTATCAGAAATATGATTTTTTTAAAAAAATAAATATTTTTTTAAGCAACGAACAAAGATCAAAAGAAGCAGTTTTAATTTTATTAAAAGATAGAAAAATAGATAATATTCTTTATAGTTTAGAAAAAGTTTTAATGCATAAAAACTTGCTTGAGAATAAGGAAATTAATTATGAATTAGTAAAAAATGAATTAAGTAAAATTTTAAAAACTGAACAAAACATGGTTTATGATGTTTTGAAATACTTTTTTAGCTCTGGATTAATTAATGAATCTAAAAAAGAAATAAAAGAAATATTTGAAATTTTTATAAAAGAAAGTTTGAATACCGATTTACTTAATTATTTATTTAACTTTAAAAATAATAAGAAATTTGAACAAATAAAATCTTATTTATCATCGTTAAATTCTTTTAAGGAATTTCTTGATTTCTTTATTGAATCATTGATTAATTATTCGGATATTTATGTTAAATTAGATAATTTTGATCAATTATGGAATAAATTTATAATTAAAAATAAATATAATCTTCTTTTACTTTTTGATAAGATGTTAGGCGAACTAACGAATGATGAAAAAATCGAAAAAACCATTGATTTTTTTACTCAATCTATTAAAGGATTGCTAAGGTTAGAAATTGAATCTAAGGATTATAAAATAATAAAGAATTCTATTTCAGAAATTTTGAATATTTGCAAGAATAATACTGAATATTTAAATAATATTTTTGTTAAGTTTCTTGATAATTTAAAAAATATATCAATATATAATTTATTTTTTCTTAAAAAAATTAAGAAATATAAATTTTTTAAGAAACGCTATTTAATTTCATTTAATAGGTTTTTTATAATCAGTTTAAAATTGGTTAAAAATTTATTAAAAATTAAACAAATAATTTCAAAATATAAAATATAAAATGCAACTTAAATTAAGCTGCATTTTTTTATCCTAAAATACCATTTTTTATTTGTGGATTTGAAGACATTTCTTTCATTTGTTTTGACATTCTTTCGAAATCATTAACGAGCATATTGTATTCTCTTGCCGATCTTCCAGACCCTTTAATTATTCTTTCTTTTCTTGAATTATTTTTCAAAAGTTTAGGATTTTTCTTTTCTAATTCTGTCATTGAATTAATTAAATAAGTATAGATTTTAAATTTGTTTTCAGCTTCATCAATTTTTTCATCACTTACTTTATCTGCCATGCCGGGAATTAATTTTAAAATTGATTTCATTTTACCTAGTTTTTTAATTTGCGATAAAGAGTTCATCAAATCATTTAAATCGAATTTTCCACTTAGCATTTTATATCCGATTTTTTTCATTAATTTTTCATCAACTTCTTCTGAAGCTTTTTCAATTAATGATAGAACATCACCCATTCCTAAAATTCTATCAGCCATTCTATCAGGGTAAAATAATTCTAAACCTGATATTTTTTCACTAACCCCTATAAAAGCAATTGGGATTTGCAATAGATGGGTAATGCTTAGTGCCGCACCACCTCTTGCATCAGAATCTAGTTTTGTAATTATTGTTCCACTAAGTTGTAATTCTTCATGGAATTTTTTAGCTGTGTTTATAACGTCCTGACCGCTCATTGAATCTACAACTAAAAATATATAATCAGGTTTAATTTTTTTCTTTATTTCTTTTAGTTCATTCATTAACTCTTCATCAATAGCCAAACGCCCTGCAGTATCAATTATTACTAAATCGTTTTCATGTTGTTGTGCTTCTTTTATTGAATTCTCAGCAATTAATAATGCATTGTTTTCTTTTTTTGTATAAAAATCCGTTTGAGTTTGTTTAGCTAATTGTTCTAGTTGATCCCTGGCTGCTGGACGATAAATATCATCTCCAACAAGCAATGGTTTTTTAAAA
Organism: Metamycoplasma canadense; assembly: GCF_000828855.1. NCBI lineage: Bacteria > Bacillati > Mycoplasmatota > Mycoplasmoidales > Metamycoplasmataceae > Metamycoplasma > Metamycoplasma canadense. Next base: position 651,718 of record NZ_AP014631.1, read on the forward strand.
GTATTTTTCTTTTTAAAATAAACAGCTAATTTTGCAGAGGTTGTAGTTTTACCTGATCCTTGTAAACCAACCATCATAATTTTAGTTGGAAAAGATTTAGGCTCAATTTCAATTGTATTATTTCCCAAAATGCTCGTTAATTCATCTTTAAAAATTTTTAAAACGGTTTGCTGTTGATTTAATTTACCTATAATTTGGCTATTAAGAGCTTTTTCTTTTACTTGTTTAATAAATGATTTGACAACTTCTAAATTAACGTCAGCCTCCAATAACGCCAATTTTACTTCACGTAAAATTTCTAAAATATCTTCTTCGTTAATTGATAATTTTTTATTAATTTTATCGATTGATTTTTGAATTCTTTTTTGTATAAAATCTAACATATACCTATTATATATTATTAAAAAATAATATATAAAAATAATATATCTTTATAGACGTTTTTAAAAATTTAAAATTATTTTTTTGATTATTTTTTTATAAAGAAAATGACATAATTATTATTTTTTTATCTTAAACTAAGTTGAAAACTCGATTTAGATTTTTAGGTTAAATAAAAATTAAAGTTAAAAAAATAAAATTGAAAAATTATCAGTAATATTTTGAATATTTTTATAGAAAATAGCGATATTAATTTGATTTTCATCTAAAAATTAATCTCTCTATAATTAAATTTTTTTAAGTTGTGCTACAATTTATATATTGTTTTACAATATATTAAAATAGAGGTAAAAGATGCGAAAAAGTAGTTCGAAAAATATCCAAGATGTTATTGCACACTTAAAAAATCAAGGTTTTGTTTATCAAAATTCAGAAATTTATGGTGGTGTTGTTAATACATGAGATTATGGTCCGTTAGCGACTGCAATGATGTCACAAATAAAGAACATTTGGTTTGATGATTTTATTAGAAAAGAAAAAAATTATCAAATAGATTCAAAAATAATTATGAATAAAAATGTTTGGAAAGCAAGTGGACATATTGATAATTTTTCAGATTTTTTAATTGAAAATAAAATTAATAACAAAAGATATAGAGCAGATCATATTGTTAAGGATTTATTTCCTGAAGTGAATGTTGAAAAATGTAGTTTTGAAGACTTAGAAACAATAATTAAACAAAAAGTTAAAAAATATGACAATTCAGATACTGATTGAGGTATTATCAAACCATTTAATTTGATGTTTAAAACTCAAATGGGAGCAATTGATAATAATTCATCAGAGACGTTTTTAAGACCTGAAACTGCACAAGGTATTTTTGTTAATTTTAAAAATTTAACAAGAACTTCAAGAGCTAAACTTCCTTTTGGGATAGGTCAAATAGGTAAAAGTTTTAGAAATGAAATTACTCCAAGAGATTTTATTTTTAGAACTAGAGAATTTGAACAAATGGAACTTGAATTTTTTTGTGAAGAAAAAGACAGCGATTATTTTTATAAATATTGAATAGAAAAGTGCAAAAATTTAGTTTTAAAATTAGGACTAAAAGTGGATAATATTCGCATTAGACCTCATGAAAAAGAAGAACTTAGCCATTATTCAAAAGGGACAAGTGATATTGAATATCTATTTCCTTTTGGCTGAGGAGAGCTGCTTGGTATTGCAAATAGAGGGAATTATGATTTAAGTCAGCATATGAAATTTTCAGGTGAATCATTGGAATATTTGAAAGATGATGGAACAAAAATTATTCCTTTTGTTATTGAACCATCTATAGGTTTAGATAGATTGCTCTTTGCATTATTAATAGATGCTTATGAGGTTGAAAAAATTAATGAAAATGATGAAAGAGTAGTTTTAAAATTAGATAAGACAATTTCACCATATCAAATTGCTGTTTTACCTTTAATGAAAAAACAATCAAATGAAGCTAAAAAAATATTTGATAATCTTTTAAACAATACAAATTTAAGAATTAGTTATGATGAAAGTGGATCGATTGGAAAAAGATATCGTCGTCAAGATGCAATTGGAACACCTTTTTGTATTACCGTTGATTTTGATACATTTGATAATCAAACAGTTACGATAAGAAACCGTGATACAATGGAACAAGATAGAATTTCAATAAATGATATTGAAAAATATTTTAAAGGTTCAAAATAATGAATTTGGGGATAAATGAAAAAAGAAAATATATGAGAATTTGTTATTTCGAATAGCGACATTATTAGTATAATAGGTCAGTATGTTAATTTAACTAAACAAGGTAAAAATTATAAGGCATGTTGTCCATTTCATGGTGAAAAAACACCATCATTTATTGTTAGTGCTGAAAAACAAATTTTTAAATGCTTTGGTTGTGGTAAGAGTGGAAATGTTCTTAAATTTGTTGAATTTCAAGAAAATTTAAATTCGTTAGAAGCTTTAAAAATGTTAGCTAATAAACAAAATTTAGATGTTAGCCAATTTGATAATTTTTTAGCTAATAATCCAAAAAATGAAGAAAATTTAAAAATATTTGAAATAAATCAAGCCGCACTAGATTTTTTTAGATATCAGATTATTTTTGAAAAAAACGACGAGTTAAGTAAATTTTTAGAAAAAAGACATTTATCTAAGGAAATTATAAAAGAATTTGAAATAGGTTTTGCTTCTAAGAATAAATTAATTTATCAAAAACTAGTTGAACAAAAATTTGATAATTTCGCTATTTTTAATTCATCATTAATATCAAATTTAGAAAATAAGAATTTTTTTAATGATCGCCTAATTTTTCCAATTAAAGATAAAAATGGAAATATTGTCGCTTTTTCGGGACGCGATATAACAGACTTGCACAATCCAAAATATTTAAATAGTGGCGAAACAATAGTTTTTAAAAAAAATGAAGTAATGTTTAATTATTTTCATGCAAAAGATGAAATTATTAATAAAAATGAGGTTTATTTAGTTGAGGGTCAATTTGATTGTATAGCTTTATATAAGGCTGGCATTAAAAATAGTGTTGCAATTATGGGCACGTCCTTATCGATAAATCACTTAAAAGAACTAAGCAACAAAGCTATAACCTTATTTTTCGACTCAGATGAAGCAGGCATTAATGCAACTTTAAAAAATTTAAAAATAATTTTATATTATTCAGATAAATATAATATAAAAGTAAATTTTGTTATTAATAATTTAAATAAAGACCCCGATGAATTATTTAATTTAGATAATGGCGAAACTTTAAGAAAGTTGTGTAATCAAAAAATAGATATAGTCCAATATTTATATAATTGAATTAAAAAAATTACTAACCTAAAAATTTCTGAATTAAATAAGTTTGAAGAATATAAAAAAATTTTTGAATATATTTATTATTTAAATGAGCAATTAAGAATAATTTTAGAAGAAAGAGTTGTAAGTGAGAATATTTTATCTTCAAAATTATTTAATTCATATTTTAATCAATATGCAAAGCCTAATTTTCCTTCTGATTTATCTTTTAAAACAAAAATTTTATTAAAAGGTAATAATTATGAAATAAAAAATTCAAACATTAAAAACGAGCTAGAAATTGATAAATTTTTTGTTGATTTAAATCCTAATACAAATGAAAATATTAATTTTAATGAACAATTTAACTACGTTAATCTAAATATACAAAATAAAAAAAATAACAGTAAAAAAGTTGACTTTCAAAAACAAATTAGCCCACAGTATAATTTAATTAAAGAAATTTTTATTTCAATACTAGCAAATCCATTTTTTGCTAAAGAATTTTATAATGAAAACTTTCACATGCTAGCACTAAATAATACTGGTCAAACTTTGCGTGAAATAACATCATATATTATTAAAAAAACTAAAGAAGGCAATTTAATTACATTTGATAACTTAGAACAAATAATTGATCAAGATATAAAAAATACTAAAAATTCTTTATTTAAAGATAAATACAATTTATTTAAAGAAGAAATTTTAAATATTAGTAAAGACGAGTTTATAAACCCAAAAATTAATAACTTTGATCTTTTAATGCAAAAAGTTGAACAATTAATTGATAAAAAAAGAATAAGAATTAAAAAAATAATAACAAATACCAAAGGAGAGTAAATCATGGAAACCAAAGATTTAGAAAAATCAATAGATCAAATAGTAAGGATAATAGAACAAGAAATAAAAAAAATCCAAAAAAAAGATACTTCAAAAAAATTTTTTTCTCAAGAAGAAATTTTTAATATTATTGATAAGAAAAGACTTTTTGTAGATGAAGAGGAGTCAGATTTACTTTTAGCTAAGTTATTTGAAAAAAAATTAATTTCAAACAATGTTGATGAAGGCGATAATGATTTTATTGCAGATGAACAATTCAATGAAGCAGCATTAAAAGATATTGATATTGAAGAAATAGAAAATGAAGATATCGACATCGATTCTGAATTTGATGATAGTTCAATGGTAAGAAGTGATCATACAAACTCAAAAGAAGAAGAAACATATAGTGAAGATGACGAATATATTTCAAATAATATTGGTGGAGATTTTGATGAAGAAGACGAATACGATCTTTATGACATTGATGAATATGAAGAATATGCTGATTTAGAATGAAGAACAACTAAAAAATCTCATGATGATTTTGGGGCATCAAAATTATTAAAAAACTTTGATAGTGAAGAAATTAAAATAGGATCATTAAGAAAAAATTCTGAAAACAATAATCTTTCGAACCGTTTAACAGAAACTAATGATATTGTTAAATGATATATGAGATGAATTGGTAAATACGGTAAGCTTTTAACCGCTAAAGAAGAAAGAGAATTAGCTGAAAAAATGGAAAATGCTAAAGAAGCTAATAATATGTATAAATATAAAAAAGCGCGTGATTTACTCGTTAAAAGAAATTTAAGATTAGTTATCAATAATGCTAAAAAATATAAAAATCGTGGTTTAAGTTTTATTGATTTAATTTCAGAAGGAAATTCAGGAATTATGAAAGCTGTTTCGAAATATGATTACAAAACCGGTTATAAATTTTCAACATATGCAACTTGATGAATAAGACAAGCTATTACAAGAGCTGTTGCTGATCAAGCGAGAACTGTTAGAGTACCGGTTCATATGGTTGAAACTATTAACAAGGTTTTAAAAATTGAAAGAGAATTACAACAAGAACAAGGATATCCTGCAACTGATGATGAAATAGCTAAAAAAATTGGTGGTGATTTTACCGCTGAAAAAGTTAGATATATAAGAAAAATAAATATTGATCCTATTTCATTAGATAAAAATATTGGTAAGGAAGAAAATTCTAGTTTTTCTGATTTTGTTAAAGATGAGAGTGTAATGAGTCCAACCAATTTTGCTTCGCAAGAAGAATTGAGCGTTATATTGAATGAGATGATTAATTCATTGCCAGATGAATCTGATCGTTTATTGATTAGAAAAAGATTCGGAGTTTCAGATCCGAATGGTGAATCGTATCGACCTCATTCACTGGATGAATTATCTAAGGAGTTAGGTATTAGCAAAGAAAAAGTGCGTCAAATTGAAACAAAAGTATTACGTAAATTAAAGCATCCACAAAAACGTAAAAAATTGAAAGAATTTTATATTAATGAAAGTTATAATATTGACTAATAATTTTTTATTTAGAGGAAAGTATGATTAAAATTGGTAGCCACATTTCATTTTCTAAACCTAATTATTTAGTTGATGCATCATTAGAGTCAATTGAAAATGGAGCTAATTGTATGATGATATATCTTGGTGCTCCACAAACTACTTTAAGAGTCGAAAAAGAAAAATATCAATTAAATTTATACAATACAAGATTTTCTAAAAAAATAAAAAGTGAAGATATTATTGTTCATGCCCCATATATTGTTAACCCTTCGAACCCTTCAAAATCAAAATTTGCAGTTGATTTTTTAATTCAAGAAATCGAGAGGATGAATTATATAAATGCTAAATATTTAGTTTTACATCCAGGTTCACGTACTACATATACAATTTTTGAAGCAAAGGAATGTTTAATTAGATCTCTAAAAGAAATTTTATCAAGAACTAAAGATGTTACTATTGCTCTTGAAACTATGGCAGGAAATGGAAGTAATTATTGCAATAATTTTGAAATTTTAAAAGAAATAATAAAAGAAATTAATTCAGATAGAATTGCAATTTGTCTAGATACTTGTCACATATGAGATGGAGGCTACAATATAAAAGATTATGATGCATTTAAAAAATATTTAAAAGATAACGATTTTTTAAAATATATTAAAGTTATTCATTTAAATGATTCCTTAAATCCTTTAGGTTCTAAAAAAGATAGACATGCCAATATCGGAAGAGGATATATAGGCTTAGAAACACTCAAAAAATTTGTTTTTGATGCTGATTTTGACAATGTCCCAATTATTTTAGAAACTCCATATGTTAATAATAAGCCAATTTATAAAGAAGAAATTGAGTTATTATTAGAAAAACAAAATTACCCATTGATATAAAAATTTAAGTAAAAGGAGTAAATATGAAAAAGAAAATTATTGGTTTTTTGCTTTTAAGCTTAACTTCATCTACTGTAATTTTGTCATCATGTAATTATAATAGTTCATCGGAACCAAATAATATTATTAAAAAAGATAATAATCAAGATTCTCAAAATGATTTATTAAAAGAATCAAAAGAAGAGAATAAAGTTAAAATTTCTTCTTTATCATTTATCTCTGAAAAACAAAAAGATGAAACTATAAAATTAATTATAAATTCAAATTCTCCAGATCAGATTAATAAAATAGTTAGTTTAATTAGCAACTTAAATGATATTAAGAAACAAAAAATAGATTTAATTTTTTCATCTATGTCTTATTTAGATTTAAATGAAAAAAATGATTTTAAAAATAAAATTATTTCTATTGAAAAAAATAGTGATATTGATAATATTTTTTTAAATGCTAAGAGTTTGAATGATAAAAAACAAAATAAATCAAATGAAAAATTAGAGTCGGATTCAAGTGATTTTAAAAATGAATATCAAAAATTAGAAAAAGAAGTTATTTCGTTTTCTAAAAATGAACTAAAAGAATTAAAATTTGAAATTCAAAGAGATTTATTGAATAATGTTCTCAATGAGACAACATATAATTTAGCAACAAAACAATATAATTCTGAAGATACATTATTTTTAGATCAAAAAAATAAATTGGAAAAAGTTTTTAAAGAAGTTAAAAATAATTATAAAAAAACTCAAGATATAACAATAAATGAAAATGATTTAGAAATTAAACAAGGTATTAAACAAGAAGAAATTTTTTCTAATGATTTTTTTAAAAATGAAAATAAAAATAACTTTATTAATGAGGAAGCAAAATATTTTATAAGTTTAGTAAAACTTGATGATATTAAAGATTATTATCATCATCCAAATCAACAAAACTCAAAAGATAAGATTAAAGAGTTTACTAAAAAAATTATTGGCAATGAAACAAAAACAATTAAAAAAATAAGATTAATTTATGATTGAATTCATAAAAATTTAAAATATGCTGCAAATGGTACTACAACTGCCGCTATTGATCCAGTTAAGGCTATTGAGATAAAAACAGCTGTTTGTGGTGGATATAGTAATTTATATAAAGCGATGTTGGATTCAATAAATGTGAAAAATGTTACTGTAATCGGTTGATCAAAATATGGAGCACACCAATGAAATTTAGTATTTGATGAAGAAAAAAATGAATTTTTTCATTCGGATCCAACATGAGGTGGGGAAGAAAATTTCAGACCAACTATTAAAAAATTTTCAGATTATCATATAACTACAAAAATTGAGAGCAGTGGTGCCCAAATTACTGTTGATAATGTTATGTATGAATATAATCGTGGTTTTTCTGTTTATAAATTTATGTCTAACGATGCAAAACATAAAGAAGTATTTACTGAAAAAAATAATAAAATTACAGGTATTTCACAAGACGCTTTAAAAACAATAAAAAATCTTTATGTTGGGGAATTTATAGAAAGAATAGATTATCAAGGTGGAACACATGATGTCGAAAAATTTGAAGTAAGTCCAAAAAATAAAAAATTTGCTTCAAAAGATGGCGTTTTATATACAAAAGATTTAAAAACTCTACTAGTAGTTCCAAAAAAATACAAAAATAAAGAGTTTGTTTTACCAAAAGAAACCAAAACTATAGAAGATTGAAAATCTTCATTAAATTCTGATAATTTAGAAAAAGTTAACGTCGAACCTGGTAATTATTGATATGCAAGTTATGGTGGTATTTTATATAATAATAATTTAACATCTATAATTTATGTTCCTAAAAAAATACATCCAGTTGTAACTATCTATTCTAAAATTATTCCAAAAGAAAATAATTTTTCATTTAATGATAATATATCTGAAATTATAATTCCAGAAGGAATTAAAGAAATACCAGCAGGTTTTTTAAATTATTTACCAAACCTTAAATTAGTGCAATTACCTTCAACATTAGAATCAATAGATATTAATGCATTTAGAGATATTGATAGAAATAAATTTAAAATTAAGTTGGCTAATCAAACGAATAATAATGTTATAAAGTTTCTTGAAGATAATAAATACAATATAGAAAAATAAAAATACAATAAAAACTATTTTTTCTTACTTAAAATAAAAAAGAAAAATGTTTTTTATTTTTATAAGTTTTAAATAAATATGTTAAACTAAATTAATTTCTTTATTTATCAAAAATAAAAACAAACAGATGAAATTAAAATTTAACAAAAGAATTAGAAAAAATTAAAATTGAAAAACCTGAATTAATTGTGTATTTATAAAATGAAATTAATAAAAATGAATAATTACTTTATAATTAGGAACATCTAAAAATACTATAATAAAATCAATGATCAGCTATATGAATTAAAAATCCTGAGTTTCCTAGTTTTATAAGATAAAAAATAACGAAAACCTCTATTTTTAAGGCGTTTTCGTTATTTTTAATTACATTTTTTTAATAATATCATATTTTGACCATATATCTGAAATGACATTAGAATCTTCTTTTTGTATACTAATAATTTGCTTTGATTCTTAGTTAATATCAATTCTTTCTCTTAATTTTGATAAGATGCTTATTAGTTTTCACTCTGTTATTTTATTTACAATGTCATAATCAAAATAAAATTTGTTCACTACATATTATAAGTTTTGGTATTACAAGCAATATAAAACAAATTGTTGAGTGGTCCATTATATATTCAACAATTCTTACATACACAAATACTGGTATGGAGAACTTTGTCTTTTTCTATAGAATAAATCAATGCTTAAAAGTTTTTAAGTTTAATTATTCCTTAATATATGTAATAATAATCAGATATCAAATTGTTGGCTAATAAATTTTAAAATAACTATCATTTTCAAATTTATGTAAATTATTCTTTATTTGATTACAATACTTATTGTTGCAAAATAAACTCGAAAAGTTTTTATAATTTATATAACGCAACTTTTGAACTAATTATAAGTTAAGCGTATTTTATTTATATCAAAATAATAATTATTGAAGCGATTAAAATTGTAAAAATTATTGTAATTGAAAAAGCAAAAAGTTTACTTATTTTTATATTTTTTATTTGTTTTTTCTTAACTATGATAAAAATTAATGAAGTAAGCAAGAAAATTGATGATAATGATAACAAGCTAATTCCAACTATGTTTAATGTTTTTTTATTAATTTTATTGTTATTGTCAATTTGTGATTCAGCTTCAAAATAAGCAGCTTCGTATTGTTCTTTATCTTTTTTTTCAATTATTTTCTTATTATCAATCAATATTGATAATGTTGAAAAATTATCCATAATTTGTTTAATTGATTTTATGTATGAATCATATCAAGAAAAAATATTAATGGTTCTTGAACCTGTTGAAGCTATTAATCTTGAAATTTGCATATTTATATAATTGTAGTATTGATTTATTAAATTGATGTCAAACCCGTTTTCATTAAAATTATTAGTAATAAAATCTTTATTAATTTTAATAATTTCTTTAAATCTAATTAAGGAATCTTTTAAAGCATTTGTAAGGCTATAAAAATAATCAAAGTCATTTATTTTTGAAGAAAACAGGCTAGTTAAAAGTAAATATTCAGAATTTTTAATATTTTTATTTAAATTTATCTCATCATATCTATTTTTTGTGTAACTTTGAACCGTTGAAGCAATTATTTCTTTTGACTTATTATTATATTTTTCAAGTTGTAAAACAGAACTTGCAGTCGCTATCATATTATATAAGGCATCACGTAATATTGAGTTTCTTAATTTTGAATAATCAATTTTATTATCTATGTTTAAAGCATAAAATATTTTTGAAAATAATTCTTTATTAGCATTGATTATTTTTTCATATACAAAGTTTCAATCTTGCCTTTCTAAAGATGTATCAATTTTTAGTTCTATCTTATATGAACGTGATTTTTTAGTATCAACTCTGTCGGTAATTTTTACAGTTGCGATTAATGTTTCATCATCTTTATTATCTAGTGCAGTAACTGTATATGAATATCTTGTATTAATAGGATTATCAAAGAAAAACATTTTATTTTTTTCTTCTTCGCTACCTGCATCAAAATTAATTTTTAAATTTAATGCGCTCTCTATACTGTACATTGAAGAAACATGAGGAGTCAACGAAGGAATGGCTTGAATTTGTTCTTCGGTATTGATATCTTCTATTTTTGGTTTTTCTCCAGGTATTAATTCAGGTTTATTTATTGGTTCATCTTTTTTCTTTTCTTTTTCTTCTTCTAGTGTAAAGTTTTTGTTAAAATCAAGATCAAATACTAAGAATTTTTTATGTAATTTTGAGGTTATATATTCTTCTCAAGATTTGAAATTTTTTGGATGAGAATAATTAAAACCATGAATTGTGTTTTTATCATCTTTTCAACTACCAATATTAATTTTTATATCTTCATTAATTTTAGGAACATCTTTTTCATCGTATAACATTTTTGGTAATTCTTCTGTTAAAGACCCAAAATAATCTTTAATTAGTTTCTCTAATTTTGATTTTGAAATAGTGTTAATTTCTTCACTATTTTTTGCAATTTTTCCGTTTGGTTTTACTTGTTCTTCATAGTTAGTTTTTGAATCTTGTCCGATTTTAACATCATTAAATGTTTCTTTATTATATTCAATTTTTCCTATATTATATTTTTTATTTAAAGACATTAAATAAGGGAAAACAATTGTAAAACCATTTGCATTTGAGTGATTAGTTTTTAAATTTTCTTTATTATCTTCTAAATGTTTTTTTAATACTTGAATATAAATTAATTTTTCAATATTATTTTTAAAATCTTTGTCTAAATCTTTTAGTAACTTAGCTTTTTCATTATCTAAAAATTTAATAGTATAGTCAATAGTTGTTGTAACTGATTTTTCAATTAATTTTTTTGAAAGTTCTTTAAAATCATCAAAATCACTTGCATTTTTTGGAGTTTCATTATTTTTTTTATTTGTGTTATTTTCGTCGCTATTTTCTAATTTATAATAATGGCTTGCTGACATTAAAGAAAAAGGAATTATTAAACTTGGAGTTATTAAACCTAAAGATAAAAATTTATTTTTTGTTTTCATATTTAATCTCTTTTGCTAGTTTTAAATTTTGTTGTATTTTTAATAAATATAACTCTTGGTTTAGTAATTTTAATTGCATAAATTGATCAAGATTTAATCCTATTTTTTGTAATGAATTAAAGTAACTTATATTATTTAAAACTTCTCTTATTTTATTTTTATTATCAACTGTTTTATTATTTTGTTTAAAAATTTCCATTTTATTAAAAGTATTAATATTTATATTTTTTTGATTAATAATAATATTTGTATTTATTAAAAATAAATAAAATTCTTTTTCTTCATCTAGATCTTTAATTTTTATAACTGTATTTTCATACGCCATAATAGCGTTGCTATCAGCTAAAACCCATTGATCTTCGTCGTCAACATTGATAAAAAGTAATCCATTTCTTATAATTTTTGTTTTATTATCAAGAAAATTTATTTGTATTTTAAATGTTTGATTTGCGTTAGTACTCATTATTTAATACCTCCAAATCCCTCATTTGCTCTAGTTAATAAAATAATTTCTTCAATTTCGTTTTCGCGCTTTGTTCTAATTATTTTTTTCTTGATTTTAATCATTTCATCTTCAATTTGATTAATAATTTTATTAGTTGTAACTAAGTCATTTTTAGCATTGTAAAATGATGATTCAATTAATAATGAATAAATTGCATTTTCTAAAAATATATTTATTTCATTGTCAACAAATTCTTCAATTCCGGGGTAAATTTTAAAATTTGAAATATCAAGAATTTGATCACTATTTTCTTCAACATTGACAAGTTTATTTACATCAAAACTATCAATAGGTAAAATTGTAAAATAACTATTGTAGTTTTTATTGGTATTTAAAACAAAATTAACTTCTTCATAATTATTATCGATATGTAATATTTTTACTAATTGGCTAAGAATTCAAGGCAAATTTTTAGATTGTTTTTCATCTTCATTAAATGATTTGATGACATTAAAATTATTTTGGTGACAAAAATCATTAGCACGTTGACCGATAACAATAAAATCATCTTTGTTTTGATTGACATTTTCTAGCAATTTTTTTTCATATCTAGAGTATGAATCCGTTGAATATTTTTGTTTCTCAGTTAGATATATTCACAATGTTGCTTTTCTTTTATAATTTTTTTTAGATTTTTTGTTTTTTCCATTGTTAATTAATTTATTTTTAATAGCATATTTATTTTTAATTGTATTAATAAGATTTATATTTAGTAATGCATTTGAAATATTAAATTTTAATTTTTTAGTTAATTTCATAATATCAATTAAAAGAATATTTTTTGAGTTATTAACTTTAGTTAAAATATTTTCAAGATTTTGTAATTTTTCTTCAAATTTTTTTAAATGCATTTTTATCACCCTGTTATATTTGATTCGTTGTAATATATTTCAATCTTATTTTCTTCAGAATTTTTCTTAATAATTAAATCATTTAGAATTTCAATAAAATATTGCTTTTCTAATAAATAATTTAATTCATTATTAAGAAATTTTGTAATATCTATTTTAAATAATTTCGAATCAGATTTTAAATTGATTGATTCAAAATTGGAAGATGATTTTTCTAAAATAGTTGGAATTAAAAATAAGTTATTTAAATAATTCGATAAAACAAAACTAATCGTAAAATTATCAAAAACAATATCAAATTTATTTTTAATAGCTTCTTTTAATAAAAATAAAATTTTATTAATGTCTTGATTTTTAAATGTTGTTAAACTTTTTAAAAGTATTGTTCATAAAAGTTTATCAAATGAAATAAAATTTTTATTTTCTTTAATTTTCTGAAAGTCTTCATTAATTGTTTTAATTTTCTTATTAGCATCTTTTAAAAAATTGTTTTGAATTTTATTTTTATTCATTATTTACCACCCTTATTAGTATTTAAGAAAGAATGTTTTCTTGTGATACTGCTTATAGTAACAATAAAATTAATTAATATTGTAAATGCAAATATTGCATATATAGCAAGTGTTGAAATTATGAATATTTGATTTAATGATAATGAAGAGCGAATGTTATAGAAAGCTTGATTATTATATGATAGAAGTAGGGAATTTAATCCATTAATAACTATTGTTGTAGTTGTTAAAGTAATTAATAATTTTAGAAAAATTGAGACATAAATTGGTTCATTTGATGTTTTTAATTTGTAAATCATAATAATGATTATGCTATATAAAGAAGCAAATAAAATTGTTAAATTAGTTATCAGTGTTTCGTTATTTTTTAAACTAACTATTGTTGTTGAAATTCAAATTAATAAAAGGGTAAAACTTGTAAAAATATTATTTAGTAAAAGACCTTTTATTTTCAATTTTTTTATAAATGAAATTAATAAATACGAAACAAAAAGCAATGTAATAAAAGCAATAGTTATTAAATATAGATAATTTTGTGAAGGTTTTTCAGCTTCTATAACATCAGATGAATTTTTATAAAATAAGGCTCTAATAAATCAAATTATTGAAGTAAAGCTAAAAGCAATATGTAAAATTATTTTTTCTCTTATTTCATTTTTAGGATATTGTTTTGAAGCTAATAGTAATATTTTTTCAATATTAATTCCGAAGATAACGATTGTTATAAAAACAAAGAATAAAATAATATAAATCAAATATTTACTATCTTTTTGTGTAAATATATTTATAAAAAATTGGTGCACATAGTTATTGTTTAAAAAGTCATATTTATTTTTGTCTTGCACTGAAAATATTCAAATAGATAAAATAGTAATAAATGTCGCAACCAAGATAATTCTTGAAATTATTGATACAATTGTCGCTTTGCTATTTTTATAAACTAAAGGGTTAGTTTTTCTTTTTAATTTGTATGTATAAACAGCATATGCAATATCAATGAATAATAAAAATATTGAAATAAATGATAAATAATAGTAATCTAATGTTTGGTGCTTAAAAAATGTAAATAAAAGTATTAAAGATGTTAATGAAAAAAGTAAATATGTAATAAATCAAGGGATATATTTTTTGGTTGATTCTTTATGAGTAAATATATTCGAAAAGTTCTTGCTAATTGTGTAAATAAAAATAATTAGCAATAAAAAAGTCCTAAATAATGCCAAATAATTAATTCTTTCAAATGCTAGGTTTGAAAATACTAAAAATCAAGCAATATTTTCATTTGGAAATAATTTTTTAGAAAAAATTGTTAGTGGTGAAAAGAATAATATTAGTGCTGACGAAACAACAAAAAAAGTTATTAAAATTGTTTTTAATATTGATACAATTGAATTTCTTTTTTTGTTATTTTCCATAGATTCAAAATCATCATAGATTCTTTTTTCATAAATATTTTTATTTTGCATTACTGATTACCCTCCTTTTTTTTAAATTTAAATTGTTCAGGAATATTTTCTAATTTTAATCCATTTTTAAATAAATTTGTTCTTTCTAATTTTGGGTATGCTTGAATTAAAGCTTCTCTATAAGATTTTTTTTGATTTTCTCCGCCACCATAAATTAAATCATATTGTGGTAAATTATATTTTCCGTATAATCCTTGATAGTCAAAACCTTCTGATCTAAAAGCTATTGAAATTCCAACTCTTGCGGTTGAATTTGTTGCATGATATATTGAAACTAGTTCATTATTTTGATTTCTTATTGATGATCCAGATGATCCGCCGGTTGGAGCTCAACGTCTTGGCATATAACCTAAAAACATATTAAAATATCTTTTGTTATCTTGAGTATATAAAGTATTACCAATTAATGGAGTTACAATAAATGAATCAAGAATTCCTGGTTTATTTAAAAATGAACGATATCCAATTTGATATGATAGAAAATTGCCACGGTCTAAATCTTCTTTTTTAAATGAAGACGGTCAACTTTCATTCTGTGTAATTCTAGCATTATAATATTTTGAGTCAGTATTTGTTCATAAACTATATGAATATCCTAATTTAGCTCTATTTATTTGATCATAATCTTTTTCAGGTTCCAAATAAAAATCAGTTATTGATCCTGGTCATCCAACTGCATATAGATTATCAAGATTTTCTAGTAATTTCCCTTTTGTTATTTTTGGCGTAAAGTCAATAGATTTATAATCATATAAGTAAGATTTAGATCTAAACTTAATATGAATATCTTGTTTATTAGCATAATCATTTGTTATTTCTTTTGCTAAATTAAAGTTAGGAATTAATTTAAAATCATTAGTTTTTGGTTGATCATTTGAAATTGCATGTCAGTTATCACCGATTTTTTCAAAGTCAATTTCAACAACTGCAAAGTCAGCAAATTCTTCAACGTCATTATATTTTTTAGCTTGTTCTTTAGTTAAAAAATCTTTAGGACTAGTTTTTAGATAATCAGTTGCAACAAAAAATGTTTTTATTGCATCGGTTTTTTCAAATACAAATTTTGTAATATTATCATCTAATTCTGAAATTCTAAAATTTTGTCCAACATTAATATCATTATTGATTTTAGTAATTGAAAAGCCAACTAAATTTTTAGAAATTGCTCGTGCGACATGTGCATTAGTTCCAAAATATCATTTAGTCGGATAACCTTTGTTGTTTATTTGAAAGTCTAAAATTCACATTGTTCCTGATTCTGTTATAAATTCGTGTTTGGTTTGAGCTTTTTTTGTTCACTCTGCAATCTGCTTTTCAAGAAATTCAATCTCATCAGAAGGTTTTCTAATTTTATAATGATTAATTGAATCATCATATTGTTTTAAAATTGCATTTTTTTGAGATTTTAAAGAATCAGTTAGATGAGTATCTGTATTTTTAGCAATTTTTTCTTCTCAATATTTTTCAAGCTTATCTTTATCTTTTTTTAGCTCTTCAATTTTGTCTTCAATTAATTGATTAAATTTTTTATTATTTATTGGATCTTTTCAAAATTCAATTAATTTTTTATTTTCTTCAATATCTTTTTGATAAGTTTTGTAATTTGTCAAGCCTAATGAAAAGGTTTGTTTTGCAATTTTTAGATATTGATCATTTACAATTTTTCTAGCAAGTCCAATTTCTCTTTCTGGAATACTATTTTTATTTAAATCTAATGTATCAATATCGGTTGGCATTTTTTGTAAATCATCTTCATATATATTTAATCCATTTAGTTCCCCATTTTCTTTATAACTAGGTAGACTAAAACCTTTATATGCTGAATTATCAAAATTATCCTGATTTAGAAAAGAAGATAATTTATTAAATTTTTCCTTTTGCTCATTAGTAATTTTTAGACTAGGTCTAAGAGAAGAAAGATCTTTTATTCCTTTAAATTCTAAATTAGATTTTAATGATTTAATATATTTTTCATTATCAATATTAAATCTTGTTTTTTGATTATGTTGTAAATAATTTTTTAATTGTGAATTTGAGATTTTATTTGATGTTTGAGTATCGGGTTTATTTCCTTCATTATCGATATTAAAGTTATTTTTGTTAAGACCATAAATTTTAAAAATATGGTTTTTTGTTTTGTTAGTTGCTTTATTTCTAAAAAATAAATTAATTTTAGCCTCGCCAGTAATATTTGCATTGTTTTCTATAATTACATCAATAACTTTAAATTCAATTTTTTTGTTATATTCATCTTGTTTTGCTTGTATTGATATTGTTGAAAATTGATTTCTTAATTGTGTTGGAAAAATATCTTTTTTATTAGAAGCTCCGAATGAAGTAGTAAAAATTAAATTGAAATTTTTTTCAATATCATTATTTTCAACATCTATCAATTTTTTAAAATCATCTTCAAATTGTTGTTCTGAATATATTAATGAAGGATCAATCTGTGGTTTGTTATTGTTTGTTTCATTAATTATTTTGTAATTATTTAATTCTTTAGTAGCTTTTTCAATTAGTTGTTTTAATAAAAAGTTATTTTTTCTTAAATCATTAATGTCAGTTTGATCATTGATAATCAGCTTTTCTAAATCATTTAATTTATTTTGTGCTTCGATATAATCTTTACTTTTATATCCGTTTTTATTTTCATTTTTTATTTCATTTAATAATGTACTTAAATATTTTTTATTTTTTTCTAAGAATGACTTTTCTTTACTAAGTTCATTTTCGCAAGAGACAATAATTAAAGGAATGAATCCTAAAGTATTTGTTGCTAATAAAAAATTAAATATCTTTTTATTTTTGTTTTTAGACATAGTTTTTCCTTAAATTATTTTTAGTTAAATGTTTCATCATTTATGTCAGTAACTTCATAGCCATTATTTATTAATTGCTGTCTTAATTCTTTTGCTTCAGGGCTAATTTGAATTGGCGATGATATTTTTGAAAGATTTCTTAGAACACTTAAATTGGATAAAGCCTTATTGGTTAAAGAAGAAACTCCAGTAATACGAATTGTATCTGTATCAGAACCGTTGCTAAATTCAATCTTTGTAGGAGGTTGTGAAAAAGGAGGTTCATTTATAGCCATAACATCTTCGAATTGTGATTTATCAAGCTCATCTCCACTTATTTCAAAATAATTTTTATCATTAAATAATTTTAGATTTTTTAATTTTCTTGGTTTATTTGAAGGCTTTATATAATCATAAAATTTTAGACCTTTTAATGATCTTATTGAAGGAGCTCTTGAAAAATCAAGTCGAGTTGGATAACTATTATTTCCTTCGTTATTATCTGGGTGTAGTCCTGGTCCGAAATTACCTTCAAAAATACCTTCGTTATTTCTTGTGTAATAAGCCATTCTTAATCCTTCATTTATTCTTTTATAAATGTCGGATTCATTTTTTAAAATATCACTTTCTTCAAAAGCTAACGTGTTAAAAGTAATTCTTGTTGCAATATCAGAACCAGGTTTGTTTTCCTTGCTTACATTATAGTCGATTGTGTTAACTCATTCAACATTTCTAAGTGCTAAAGGATTAATGCTCCAATCATCTAAAAGTGAATTTCCTAGTGTATATAGACCAACTTCTTTAATATTTTTATTTTCAAGAGCAATTAATGAAGCTGTATTTGTTGCTCGATGATCAAAAAATAGTTCAAGTTGACCTAATTTTTGAGGTAATGCTGATAATATTTCTTTAAATTTTTGATTTACATCTTTTTTACCCATATTTTTAATACGGTATGATGTTATCTCAATACCTTTAGCAGTAAGATTTTCAATTAATTTCTTAGTTTTTTCATAACCTTGAAAATTAGCTGCATCAATTTCTACTATTGTTGCTTTTTTTAATTCCCCTTCTTCAGGGTTTTGGTTAGTTAGTCTAGTGATATTTATTCCATCTGTTGTTTTAATACCAAATTCCTTAAATTCTTGTGATTGTGTTACATTTTCTTTTTTTCAACCCGGATATTCTCCATTACTAATTTGATCCGGAGTTCGTCCATAATATCCTTTTATTGGGATTGCACGACGTTTCTTATTTTCTCTTTCTTGTGAAGTTGTAACTTTATTATACCCAGGTGCTGGTTCATAGGTATAAGAGTCTAATTCTCCATTTTCATTAATATATGATTCCTCTGCAGTTGCAGTAAAGCCTTGCTTTAATTGTTGCAATGCACCTTTTGATAATTTATTAAATTTTGAATAATCAAGATTACTAATTAATCAAGCATATTTTAAATTTTGACTTGTGAATTGTTTTGTTGGATATATAGCAGCAGCATCGGGTAATAAAAATTTAATGACATTGTTACTATCTAATAATTTTTGGAATTTTTGAACTATTTTTTGTCAAGCATCAAAATTATTTTGAATATGTTTTTCAGGATCAAAATCGTGAGTTTTTTCTTTTAAAAGATCAGCTCTAAAACTAGAATAAAAATTTTTTAAGCCATGTGCTTCTTTGTTTACTAAATTGTTAACTAAAGCATTTTTTAGTTCTTCAGTTACTTTTATATTTTTAATATCTCCAACAATATGTCTTATATATGGTTTAACATTAGTGATTTTTGCTTCAATATCTCGTTTATCTAATTCTCTAGTCGGAGGAGGTGTAACTTCAGCCTCGATTTTTTTACCAAATAAAGTAATAGTGGTTTTTATTGTGTTTGAAGTTTGATTATTTTGAACATCAGGTTTTTTCTCAATAAGTTTTTTTTCTTTTTCTATTGTTTTAGGATTATGCGGAATAAGAATCGGTTCTATTTCAATTTTTGGTTCCGGTTTTGGCTTGATTATAATTGGTTTTTTAATTTCCTTTAAATTACGATCTGTAATTGAATTTATTGCTTTTTCTGTATCAGGATTACCTTTATGAAAAATATCAGATTTTTCTCCGAAATGATTATTGTATTTAAATCCATTTAAATTCTTTTGATTATATGAAAATAAAATTGATCCAAGAGCTACCGATGCTAAAATAGCACCAGATAATGATAAAGCAACAATTTTAATTCTTTTTTTTCTTTGAAAAAACATTAATCACCTCACAAAAAATAGTTATTAACTTTTAAACTAACCTATTATACCAAATTTATATATATATATATATGATAATATAAAATATGATTTAAAATAAAAGTAAAGCAATATAAAAAAGCTAACACTTTGCAATGTTAACTTTTTATACATTATTTTTAGCTTGTTATACTTTTTTTGCTAATGAAAAGAATTTTTCTTCTATTTCTGGTTTTACAACCGCAATTGAAACACAAATAGCACCAATTCCTGTATGAATTGAAACATCAAGCGGTGCTCTAAATTTATATATAGAAATTTTATTTTCAGTAATATTTTTAAATTTATATATTAAATCATCAATAATTTCGTTTTCAGCTGATAAAACGATTAATTTTTTATTTTCTAAATCATTTTTATTATTTTGTCACATATCTGACACAACTTTTTCTAATGATTTACTAAAAACTCTTCCAATTCCTTCTTTTTCTAAAATTCCCTTATTAAAAGCTATTAACGGAACTATTTTTAAAAGTTTTGCAATAGCAGCGGCAGGTTTTGATAGTCTACCACCTTTTACTAAAGCATCATTATATTGCGGAATTAAAATTAATTTTTCATTATTTTGTTCAAAAACCTCAATAGCTTCTTCAAATTTGTGACCCTTTTTTATTAAATCTTCAAAAATTAATAGATCCCTTACTATTAGGTATGATATTTTTTTTGATTCAACAATATGAACATTTTTATTATCTTGAAATTGTGTTTTTAAAAACGACATTTCAGAAGATAAAAATTGTGATATTGGATAAATTAAAACTTTATCATAATCTTCTAAATATTTTTCAACAATTAAGCTGTTAGTGCCTGGTGATGAAGCTGAAGTAGAAGCATTAATTTTTTTATTATCTCTTCACATTTTAGCGAAATCTTCAATAAAAATTTCTTTACCAATTTGATAATTTTTTCCTTCAATTTCACATTGTAATGGAATAAAATCTCATCCTAATTCATTTGCTTCTTTTTCTGTTAAACCAGAAGAAGAATCAACTATAATTTTAATTTTCATAATTTATCTCCAATCTATTTTTTAATAAAATTTAAAAATAATTTGTACATAAAATTATATAGTGGTAAAAATAAATTTTTATCTTTTTTTACTAAGTTTTTATAAACGTATTTATATTTTATAGTAATTAAAATTAAACGTTAAAAATTCATTTTTTTGTATAATTTAATTTAATATATTAATAATTTGAGTATTAAATAAATTGTAAAAAATAAGGAAAAAATATGTCAGCAAATTTTATTGATGAATTAAAAGAAAGAATGATTCTTAATAATATTTCAAATAAAGAAAAGTTTTTATCATTGCCCAAAGATTGTGGAATTTATATTGGATTTGATCCGACAGCTAAAAGTTTGCATTTAGGAAATTATTTGCAAATTGCTACTTTGTTACGCTTTAAAAAAGAAGGTTATAAAGTTTATGCTATTTTAGGTGGGATAACTGGAATGATAGGTGATCCTAGTTTTCGTAATTCTGAAAGAAAATTTCTTGATAAAGAAACATTAAAGAATAATAAAAATTCAATTAAAAAACAATTAAAAAAATTTGGTTTAACAGTTATTGATAACTACCAATTT
Source organism: Metamycoplasma canadense (assembly GCF_000828855.1). Classification (NCBI taxonomy): domain Bacteria; kingdom Bacillati; phylum Mycoplasmatota; order Mycoplasmoidales; family Metamycoplasmataceae; genus Metamycoplasma; species Metamycoplasma canadense. Next base: position 673,299 of record NZ_AP014631.1, read on the forward strand.
TATAAAGATATGAGTTTAGTTAAATTTCTTTCTGAAATTGGAAAATTAATTAATGTCAATTATTTATTAGAAAAAGAAAGTATTTCAACAAGACTTAAAACAGGTTTAACATTTACTGAATTTAGTTATCAATTAATTCAAGGTTGAGATTTCAAAATGTTATATGAAAAACATAATATTAAGATACAAGCAGGTGGCTCAGATCAATGGGGTAATATTACAACAGGATTGGAATTTATAAGAAAAATTCATGGTGAAAATGCAGATGCTGTTGCCTTAACAATTAATTTAATAACTGATGAAAATGGAAATAAATTTGGAAAATCAACTGGCGGAGGATCATTGTGAATAGATAAGAAAATGACGTCACCTTATGATTTGTATCAATTTTTATTAAATCAAGCAGATTCAAAAGTAGAAGAGTATCTAAAAACCTTAACATTTATTTCATTATCTGAAATTAAAAATATTATGAAAGAACATAATAAAGAAAAAAATAAAAGAATTGCTCAAAAAAAACTTGCTTTTTCAGTTGTTGAAAACATTCATGGAATTAAATATGCCAAACAAGCACAAAAAATTAGTGATATCCTTTTCTCAAAATCTAAAAAAGATTTAACAATAAGTGATATCGAAATGATTAAAAATTCAATAAAAACTATTTATATTAATCCAGAAGATAAATTTATTGATTTTATAAAAGAAAATAAAATTACTTCCTCGAATCGAGAAACAAGGGAGTTTTTACAAAAAAAATCATTTGCAATTGATAATGTAATTATTTCTGATGAAAATGAAATTACTAGTTTTAAAAAATATAATAACAAATATGCAATTTTAAAAAAAGGGAAGAAAGATTTTTATATCTTAATTAATAAAAAAATACAAAATAATTTAAATTAAAAATTAATTTATATATCTAAGCAGGGATTAAAATATGAGTTTTCCTAAAATTATTATTAATGAAACTAAGTTTAAAAATAATGTAAAAAAAGCAATAGAAATATGCGCTAAAAATAATATTGAAGTTTTAGCAGTTACAAAAGGTTTTTGTGGCAATCGGAGAATGGCAGAACTTTATTATGAAGCTGGAATTAAATGTTTTGGTGATTCAAGATTAGAAAATTTTGAAATTTATAAAGATGTTCCAGGACATAAACAGCTTTTAAGAATTCCAATGATTTCTGAAATTCCAAGAATGCTCGAGTTATGTCATTCATCATTAAACGGTGATATTGAAGTAATAAGAAAAATTAGCGATTATGTTATAAATAAGAACCTAAAACCTCACGAAATTATTTTGATGGTTGATTTAGGCGATAGAAGAGAAGGTTGTTTACCAGAAGAAACTTTAGATATAGCTAAAGAAATTAGTAAACTTCGTGGCGTTAAATTAATTGGTTTAGGTTGCAATTTTGGATGTTATGGAGCAAGAATACCTTCTGATGAATCTATGTCACTATTAGTTAAATTGCAACATGAAATTGAAAATAACTTAAATATAAAATTAATTCATATGTCTGGTGGAAATTCACTTAATTTACATTTAGTTTGAGAAAATAGAATGCCTAAAGAAATTAATTTTTTAAGAATGGGTTTTGCTATGATTTTTGGTACTGAAGATATGTATCGTAAAACCATACCCGGCATGTATCGTGATGTTTTTAGGTGTGAAGCTGAAGTTATTGAGGTTGACTATAAATCTTCAATGCCACTTGGATTATGCGGAATTGATGCTTTTGGACATGTTCCTTATTTTGAAGATATAGGTGACATAAAAAGATTAATTTTAGGAATCGGTAAACTTGATACTATGTTTGATGCCATGATTCCTTACGATAAAAATCTAAAAATTTTAGGTGGATCGTCAGATCATTTAATTATAAATGCTCAAGATAGTAAAAATGAATATAAAGTTGGTGATATTATTAAATTTAATTTAGATTGAGGTAGCTTACTTTATTTGTTTAATTCAAAATATGTAGAAAAAGAGTTTGAAAAATAATAATAAAAAAAGTGCTTAAAATTAGGCACTTTTTTAAAAAATATAAATTATAATTATTTTCTTTTGATTTCTTTCAATCTAGCGCTTTTACCTTTAAGACCTCTCATGTAGTAAAGTTTAGCTCTTCTAACTTTATTCTTTCTAACAACTTCAATGTTTGAAATTAAAGGAGAGTTAATTTTAAATATACGTTCTACACCAACGCCATATGAGTCTTTTCTAACAGTAATTGATTTATTAATTCCTTCACCATATGAGGCAATAACTAAACCTTCAAAAGCTTGAATTCTTTCTTTATCGCCTTCTTTAATTCTAACGTGAACTCTAACATTGTAACCTTCTCTTATTTGTGGTAAGTCAGTTCTTATTTGTTCTTTTTCTACAAGTTCTAATAATTTACTTCTCATTTTTTTCAATCCTTTCGATTATATCTTTACGATTTTTTAATGTTTTTAAATAAGCATTTTCCTCACGTCATTTTTTTATTAATTTATGATTCCCTGAAAGTAAAACTTCTGGAACTTTTAAACCTTTATATACAGCTGGTTTTGTGTATTGCGGAAAATCAAGTAAACCATCATTTTCAAAACTTTCATTTTGATGACTACCTTTTCTTAAAACACCAGGAACCAATCTTGCTATTGCTTCTGAAATAACCATTGCTGGAATTTCACCACCAGTTAAAATAAAATCGCCAATTGATAATTCTTCATCCACAAAATTTAAAACGCGTTCATCAAAACCTTCATAATGGCCACACACAAGAGTTATTTCGTTTAGTTTTGCTAATTCATGTGCCTTATTTTGGTTAAATTTTTTTCCTTGTGGACTAACTAAGATTTTATAGCTATTAGGCAATGTTTCTAAAGCTAAATCAATAGGTTCTACTTGTAAAAGCATTCCGTCGCCACCGCCATAAATAGTATCGTCAACTTTATTTCTTTTTTCTTTTGAAAAATTTCTGAAGTCGATAATATTTAATTCAAGATGACCTAATTTAATTGCTTTTGCAATAATGCTATAACTTTTAAAAGCTTCAAAATATTTAGGAAATAGTGTGAGTATGTTTATTTTCATAATTATTTATTTTTATTAGCAATGTAGTTTTTGTAGAAATCATTTCTTTTTAAAAGAGTTCTTACTGTTTCTGTTGGCTTAGCACCATTGTTTAAATATAATGTTGTTAGTTCTTCATTTAGAACTAATTGTTTTGTATGAGGATCATAATGACCTAATTCATCAATGAATTTTCCATCACGTGGAGCTCTAGCATCTGATGCTACAACTTTATATGTTGCATGGAATTTTTTTCCGGTTCTTTTTAATCTTAATTTAACCATATTTTTCCTTTCTTAATTTCTGAAATTAACTTATATTTTTTAATTAATAAGATAATTGTAGCATAAAAAAAATCTGTTAAGTAAAAATACTTTACACTTTTTCATTATTTTTTTATTTTTTGGAAATATTAAAATATTTATTTTAATAATTTCATCTTTTTAGAATTTACAAAATGGTAAAATATAACTATGAAAAAAGAATTATTAAGAGAAAAATTAAAATATTCCTATGCACCATTTTCAAAAGTTCAGGTTGCTGCTTTGGCGATTGATGAATTAGGAAATGAATATTATGGTGTTAATTGTGAAAATGCTGCCTATCCTAGTGGGCTTTGTGCTGAAAGATCTGCTTTGTTTAGTTCTGTTGTTAAGGGAGCTAAAGTAGGAAGTTTTAAGGAGTTACACATTATTAGTAATTTAAATAAGGTTTTGTATCCCTGTGGGGCATGTCGGCAAGTTATGATTCAATTTTTAGAACCAAAAGCTAAGATTATTTTACATTCAACAGATTTAAAAACTGAGTTGGTTTTTACAATGGATGAATTATTGCCAGGCGGGGTTAAAGACGAAGATATTGTTGCAAGTAAATAATAAAATATAAGGATTTTAAATGGTTTCAGAACATATATGTGATTTAAAACACATTAAATTACATGGAAAAAATTTTGGTGAAGAAATTGCTTATTATTTAAATAAATATTCAATTTCACAAAAAGAATTAGCCCAAAGATTAGGTTTGAGCACTCAATATGTTTACATAATTATAAATAGTAAGACAAATGTTAATTTAAGCATTTCTATTCTTGAGGGATTAGAAAATGTTTTTAACCTTGAATTAGGAACGCTATCAGAGGTTTATTCTATTTTTGCAAATCGTGAAAGAGTTGAATCTCAAGATATTCAAAAATTACTTATTGATTTCGGTGAAGAATTTATAATTCAGAATCCTTATTTGCCTCTTATTAGTAATATTAAATTATCTCATGATATGCCAGTTGGTAAAAAACTTATGATGATGAATAAGTTTTATGGTGTAGCAAATTTAAATAATTATAATGACTATTTAAAAGAAAATGCTTTAGCTGATGAAAGTGTTTATTCATCGCCAAATAGTAAAGTTTGAATAAGATTTTGTGAACTCTCTTTGCTAAAAAGTATTGAAGATAAAAAAATTGGTGTTTTTAGAAAAAACACATTTGATATTGTTTATAAAAAAGTTGTTAAAATAATTTGTGATAATTCAAAAGATTTTAAACAAAAAATATTTAAATTAGAAAATTATTTGTTAACAAAAGGAATTGTTCTAATTACGATGCCTTTTATTGAAAAAAGTGATATTGCAGCAATAACTTTTAAAAAAGGAGCAAGAAGATTAATTTTTGTTTCTGATATTTATAATTGTGAGGCTTTTATTTTTAATTATATTCTTCATGAAGTAACTCATTGTTTTAATGTTAATAAAACCGAGAAAGAAATTGATTCTATTTATATAGAAGCATACAATAAAATAAAAAAAGAATTATCGTTAGAATACCAAGGAATTGACGATGGTATATCAGCATTTTCTAAATGTGAGAATGTAAAACACCAAGATAGAAAAGGCGATAGCTGCGAAAATATTAAACACGTTTTTTTAAAATACGAAAAGGTTTCATTTTAGAATTTAAATTATAAAAAATAAACTCGTTGCCTTAAAAAAGCAACGAGTTTTTAAAAAATAATTATATTTGATCTAAATAAATAAAACCTGAATCCTCGACTGACATTACACCATTATAAATTTTATCTGGACAACGAATTGCATATTTAATAGCAGGAGTTTTCTTATTAGGATCAGAAGGGATTAATTCGAATTCTAATTTATGACCATTTAAATATTTAAATGTTTCACTTGTTGGACTTTGAAAAATAAAATATTTTTTAAAATCATTATCTTTTTTAACTTCTTCAAATGAATCATCTAATGAGAATACTTTAAGTGATATTTTTGGATTTGTATCACGTGGATAACTTTTTTTACGAATTCGTTTTAATATTTTTTCAATTTCTGATGGATTTGAATTATAAAGTTTTTTTCCTTCTTCGGTAAGAGAAAATGAAAATGAATCTTTGACTTCTGCTATTTGTGAACTTGACAAAAGTTTTATCTCATAAGCAGGTTTATTTATATTGTAAATTGGTGATTCTTCTTTGTTTTGTAAATTAATTTTTGGTGATGATTGTTTAGCATTAATGTTGCAAGAAATTGCAAAAACTGGTAACGTTAATACCGAAATAGGAAATAAAAAAAATAATTTTTGTTTTTTCATATTTAAATTATACCCCTTATGCTATTGCATTTTGTAATAATAAATTTATCTATAATTATAAGATATATGTGTATATTTAAATTTTAATAAAATTATAAAATTAATCAATTTCTAGTTTTACCAGTCCTTCACCTTCTAATTGATTATTTCTATCCACACAAATAATTTTATATTTAATAGTTGGTGTCATACCTTCTTTAGTAAGTTCAAATATATATTTATGTTCAGATCCAAAGCCATTTAATTTGTGATATTCAAAATTAAAAAGTCTTTTAAATTCAGAATCTCAGTTTAAAATTAAATCTATTTCATTTGAGCCTTTTTTTGACCTTTTGATATATTTGTTTCAAATATCATCTATTTTATCATTATTATAATCTATATTATTTTTTAAAGTAAATTTGAATTGATTTTTTATAAATTGAATTTGATTTGAACTAAGAAGTTGAACCTGATATTTTTTTTGTTTATAATCTTCTTGTTGACCAAATGAACAAGAAATAGAAACTAATGGTATTGCTGGAGATAAAAATAAAGATGAAAAGAATAATACTTTTTTAAATTTATTGATTTTCATTTTCTCCTCCTATTACTTTAATATCTTGAAAATAATTTAGGTTATTTCATGATAAAGGTTTAATAAAATGTTTTTGAAAGACAATTTTTGAAAAACTACTAATATTTACTGAATTATTGAATGAAATTGTATAACTAATTAAATTGTTAATTTCATTTATTAAGCTAAGTTGATCTTCTACTGTTAAATTAGATAAAAATAATTCTAAATTAACTAAATTTAACTTATTTATATGATTAAATTCTTGAATTTTAATAAGTTGTGGATAAATATTTTTATAAAAATTTTTATTTAAAAATATAAATTTGCTATAAAAATCTAGATTAATATCTTTATTTAATATTTGATTCTTAAGATATTCAATTGTATTTCCTTCAAATAAATTAAATTTAATTTCTTTGTATATAGATTTATTTAATTTAAAAAAATCGTTGTACTTTTCGTAATTATCAATCAGTGTTATTTGGATTTTTAGTTTATTGTGAATTGAATTTAAGGTTTGTTTAATTAAATTTATTTTTTCGTTAATAAACTGGTTATTAAATGTATTAAAAATAGGAATATTAACAAAAATATCTTCTGAATTATTTTGATTTAAATAAAATTCATCAATCAATTTTACTAAATTTTCTTTTATTTTTTTAAATCAAAAAGATTTAATTTTTTCTTCATTAGAAATAATTTTTGGATTCAATAATTTATTTTGATTTTGAAATTGAAAGGTATTATTAAATTTTTTATTATTTATATCCAAAATTATAGGTTTAGATATTTGATTAAAAGAATCCTTTAATTCATTAATGTTTAAAACGTCATTTTTTGCTTTTATTACTAGATTTTCAGGTGCTTGTGATAATCAAACATCCTCACTATCATTTATTATTGAATATTGATTAATTAAATTATTAAAAAGTGATTGAAAAATTAAGTTGTTTTTTGTAAGTTTAAATTCATTCTTTTTATTTAGTCCATAAAAAATCTTTAAGAAATTTAAGTTCATATATGGACTGTTTAATTTAGGGTTTGTATTTATTATTAAATTATTTCTTAATTTAAATCTGTTGTAATTTTTTTGGTATGAAAAATTATATTTATTAAATTCTTTTAATATATGCTCTTTTTCATTAATATTAAGATTTTCATAATTAATTTTAGAAATTATATTTTGTTTAAATGCATTTACAGATTGAAGAGAAAAAGTATTATAAGAAATAGGAAGAAGATTATATTCAATAGTAATTTGCCTTAAATTTTGTTCATTGTTTTTTTTATAAAAAGGGTTTAATTTAAGAACAGTTTTTTTATTATTTAAATTTTGTATGTAGTATGATGAAGCAAAAAATCTATTTTTATAATCTTTACCGTAGTTAAAAAACCAATTTAAATTCTTATTAATTATATCAAATTGGTTTTTTATAATTTCGTATGGTATTGCATCGAAATAATTTTTAATAATAAATAAATTTTGAAAAATTAAGTTTAAGTCTGTATATGAATTATCAACCGTCTTTAATACTAAATTGTCTGAGTTAAAATCAAGTAATTTTTCAACATCTATTTTTAAATTCTTTAGGTAATTATATAAATCAAAACCATCTATTTTTAAATGAATTTCTCTATATTTATCCAAACTTATATTATTTTTTTTGGCAAATTCTTCTCTAAAATTTTTATTTCTAAGCATTTTTGCTAATAAGCCCAGCTTAAATGATTTTATATTTATTAAATTATTTTTATTAGTTAGATTTCCGTAATAATCAATTCAAACATTTTTTTGCTCATTCATAGAAAAAGTGATTGATTTTGCTACTAATAAACTTTTTTGAAAGTCTTTGTGATTAATTGAATTTTCATTACTTGAAGGAACAAATAAATAAGGATTATCAAAACCATTACCTTTATCTTTTTTTGGAAAAAATTGATTTTTATTATTTTCTTTTTTTTCATTATAGTTAACAAAATCGGTGTTATCATTTGTAAAAATAAATGTTTTATCCTTATTTTCAACAGTTATTTTATTCGCTCATTCGAATTTATATGATAGTTCAGAAGGATTTAAAACTATATTATCTCTGAAATCTATTAAAGGCTGTTGACTCGCTTGAACCCTTATTAGTTTAGCTGAGGTTGCCAGATTTATTTTATTAATATTTTTTGAAATATGATTATCTTTTAAATAGGAAAAATCACCATAATCATTGGCAAAATTATTTTTTTCAATAAAATGAAATTTATCAGTGTTAAAGTTGTTTTTCGAACATGATATAGCAAACAATGGAGTAAATAAGATTGCTTGACTTAAAAACAATAACTTTTTTTTCACTTTTTAACCTCCTTTATTGAATTTTAACGAATATGAGTGTGAAAACTTAAAATCATAATTGTTAAAACTATTGATAAACTAAAAATAATTAATGTTTTATATAGAGTTTTAGTATCCTTGTTTTTTATATGAATAAACTCAGGTATTAATTCAAATACCGCTGTAAAAATAATAATTGATCCCCCCATTATTAAAAGACCAGATTGAATTCATTGAAGTGAATTTTGACTTAAGGCAACACCTGTAAATGCTCCAATTAATATAAATGGAATTATTAAAAGAAAAGTAAGAAAATTATATAGAATAGCTTTTTTCTTTTTTTCTCCATACTGAATTTGTCTAAAATAAACAATAATCATTTCAAAAATCATGTGAATTGTAAATGTTATTAATAAAATTAAAGAACTTGAAAATGTATTTTTTGTTAAAATTATTCTACTTATTGAATAACCTATAAAAAGACCATCAATAATTCTATGACTTAAAAGCATTAATATTGCTAGTCATGCAGCTTTTGGATTATCAATATCCTTAAAAGAAACTAAATGATCTGAATGATCGTGGTTATGGTGCTCACTATGTAAATCAATTTTGGATTTTTTAATAAATAAATATTTACCACCTATTACTAAACTAAAGCCAACTAATGAACTAATTCCAACGATGCCGACAATTACAAGCATTCTATATATTTCTTTTGAAATTCCAGTACTTGGGTCGTGCGTGAAAATTTGTGCTATATTATATCCTTCTCTTAAAAATCCAAAAGCACCAATCATTAAAAACATTCCTGTGGAAAATGAATACATATAAATTAATGAGTTATTATTATTTGTTTCTTTTTTTATTTTAATTAATGATAATATTGCTAAAAGAATAACAGGGAATATCATTAATATTAAAGTATAAAAAATCGTGTTAACAAACAAGTTAAGGTAAATATTACTTATAATTTCATCATTAATTATCATATCTTTAATACCTTCCTATTAATTCATTAATAAAATTCCTAGTTACGCTTTAAAACTCACTAATTATACAATAATTTTATAACTATAATTTAAAAAAAAATGATAAAATCTTATTATATATGAGTAAAAAGCAATTATTTGGGATTTTATTTTCAGCTTCAATTATTGGTCTCCCAGCAATTACAGTTAGTTGTTTTAATCAAAATAAAAAAGATGTTTATTTGGATATAGAAAAAATATCGAGAATATTTTTAAATAGATTAACTTTAAGCCAAATAGCTTCAATTGAAAATGATTTTAAAATTTTTTATTATTTCGAAAACAACAAAAAACATAATTTTGATTCAGTAAAAATAGAAAATAGTAAATTATTTTTACTTAAAAAAGATCAATGAATTGAGTATCAGCCTGATTTTCCTGTAAGAAACAATTGAAAACAATTTTATACGGATAATGCCAATATCCGGATTTTTGATTCAAAAGAAAGTAGTGATATAAATAATTTTTTAAATCAATATTCATTCGATGATGTAGATTCTGCTGGTACTTTTAATGATCAATGATTTACAATTCTTTCAACTATTTATAATAAGGATTTTAGTCGTATAAAGGATCCATATTTTGAAGATTTGCAAACAATTATTTTTCGTTTAAATCAAGATATTGAAAATAATTATTCAATTATGAAAAGAACCTATTTAGTTAATAGCAATAAAAAAAGAACCTTATTTTCAGATTGAATTCAACCACAATATATTCAAGCAAAATCATTTTTATCACCAGAACATAAAAAACAAAGAAAAATCTTTGAGTCAATTTTAAAACTTTATTTAAATAAATTTAATGTTAATGTTAAATCAATTGAAATAGATTGGCAAAATACTGAAATTAAACGGTCATATAGTTTAAAAGATGAATATATTAAATTTAAAATAAAGAGTATTAAAAATTGAAATGATAAAGATATATTAAATGAAAAAAATAAGAATAAAACTTATTATTTAAATGGATTTAGAAATTACGCAACAAATGGTAAATTCGGTGTTGGTCTTCAAGGTTTGAAAGAAAAATATCCACTTTTTACAGATTATATTGAAAATCCACTTTTAAGAATGGATGGCAAACATTATTTAACAATTATAGATAATATAAATCATTTTGTAAAATCGTCATTATCTGTGGATTATTGAAATGCTAAAGGTTTAATGTATTTATTTAATACTTTTAAAAACGAAATATTTACAATTAATATTCCTGATTATAAAAAAAATGAAGATTTAGAATATAGAATAATTGATTTTGAATTTACCGATTATTTTGACACAAATCAAGTATTTAAAGCAATTGTAAGAGTATTTAAGAAAGATAAAACTACTAAAGATTATGTATGATTAAGTTCTAATTTTGATGACCACGGACATCGTTTAAAGGGTTTAATTTTTAAAAATAAAGCACCTAAAAATCTTGATTTTAATGATATTTATTCTTTTAAATTAGCTAATAAAGGAATTCCAGAAGGGATAAAACTAGAAGATTTTGTAACTAATGATATAAATTCCGCATTTATGCAAGGATTAAATAATGCTTCTAATAAGATGAATTCATTATTTAATTATTGAAATAATGATAGTAGACAAAAATTTGATCCTTCATATTTGAATAATGATTCATACCAAATAAAAGTTTTAAATTCATATATTAACAATTATTTATTAGCTTATGCTTTAGAAAATAAAAAAGGAATAACTTTAAGTGGAATAAAAAGAATTGACATAAATTTAAATTCTGAAAAAAATAAATTAGGCAGATTATATTTTGAACTTAATTTTATAGGTTTCGAAAATCCTCTTGATTTTAATTTCAAATCAAGTAATGAAAAAAATGTAGCAACTGCTAAATTATATTGAAATTATTTTAAGGGTTATGATAAAAATCTAGATAAAAATAATTTTACTTTAATTGAATTTAAAAGAAACTAAACAAGGAGTAAAAAATAATGAAAAAAAATAATTTATTAAAGTTTATTTTACCTTCTGTCAGTATTTTTAATCCCTTAATTGTTATTTCATGTGTTAATTATCCAAATGATAACGAAAATTTATCATTTACTGAAAGTAATTTAAACATTAAAAAAGATATTGAAATAAATTTAAAAAACGATCAAACTAAAAAGATTAAAGATATTTATTTGAACAAAATATTAAAACTTTTTATTTCAATTAAAGAAACTTACCGTAATTTCCGTAAGGATTATTATTGAATAATAAGAAAAATAGACTCATTTAGGGAAAAAGTTCAATCTTTAATAATTGATCAGGGTAAAAAGGAAAATTCTGAACAAATAAAACATTTTTTTGATAAATGATTAAATGAAGATTCGAATAAAAGACCTGAATTATCATTATTACTTGATAAATATAAACTGATATTTCAAGATGCAGACGCAGTCTTAAATGATGTTAATTTAGTTTTTGATAATCAACAATTTATTAAATTTATCGAAATAATTGATAAAAGATTGAGCGGTATTGATATAAATATTGGCATGTTGCAAAAAGCAATTTTAGATTCTTGAGGATTTTTAAAAAATAATTTATACAGCGAAGAAAATATCTCTAAAATTGAAAATTTAAATAAAATAAATATTGAAAGTGATAAAAATTCTCACAGTCATTCTCACGCAATTGTTAATTTGATGTTTGAAATGGGTCTATGACATACACTTTTAAAAAATATTGTTTTACAAAAAGATAAATTAAATGAATTTAAACATGATTTTTTAATCATGAAAGAAAATGTGATTGATAATATTGGACAAAAAAATTACGAAGCAGATTTTGATTTTATTATTAATATTTTTGAAAATAAAATGGAATTTAATGAAAAAAATAATTTATTAAATAAAGATTTCCAAATTCAATCAAAATTATATTTAGATGAGATTAAAAAAATACTTTTAGAAATTTCTAAATCTGAAGGAATTGAAAACAATATCAATCTTAAATAACATCATTTATAAAAAAATGTGCTTTAATTTAAAAAAAAATAAAAGGAAAAAATGGAATATATTAAGATAGATTTACATGTGCATTCTATTGATTCTTCTAAAACCGGAAGCAATATTAGTAAAAATAGCGATGATGAAATGCTCGTAAAATTAAAAGAAAATAAAGTAAGAGTTACATCATTTGTTGATCATGATTGTTTTTATTATGCTTCGTATTTAAAAAGAATTGAAATTATCAAAAAATATGAAATGAATATTTTAATTTTGCCAGGAATTGAAGTAAATTTAAAGCGATTTGATAATAAAAAAGGTCAAGCTATATTTGTTTTTAATCCTAATAATGATCTTCTCTTGTTAGAAAATATAACAAAAAAATATTTTTGGTTTTCGAATAAAAAATATACATATTCAGAAGCAGTCGAAATTTTTGAAAAAAATAATTTTGATTTTATGGTTTTTCCTCATTCAGGAAAAGCTCAAGATAATATGGCATATGAAGATATTAAAGAAAGCCAAATAGATGGTCTTGATACAACTAATCCTAATAGTTCTAACAATAAAAAAATTCTTAAATATTTACCTAATTTACCTAAACTTTTTTTTAGTGATACCCATACATGAAAAAAATATCCAGAACATTCAAAGTTTTGAACTTATTTGCAAATAAAGGACGCTAATTGTTTAACATATGAAGAAATTAAACAAAATATTAAAAATAATTTAGTTGAAATTAAAGAAATTTACTCAAGGAGAAAAAATGATAAATTCAATAAAATTTAAAAATTACCTTAATCAAAAAACTTTTATTTTAGATTTATCAAATAAAGTAAATATAATAGTTGGTGAAAAAGGTAAAGGTAAAAGTACACTTTTAAGAATTATCGCTGAAGCTATATTAAATAAAAAAATGTTTAAAGACGGGTTTAATTGATTAAAAGACAGCGAAAAGATTTTGATTGATTCGGTAACTATTGACGGCACAGAATATAAATATGATGATTTTGGTTCAATTTTTGATAAAGAAACTAAAGAAAATACATTAGAAAAAGCTTATGAAATAATTCAAAATGATTTTCCAAGTTTTATAAGTCAAAATGATAAACGTAAAAATTCGTTAGATTCTTCAGAGTATGTTGAAAAACAAAAAGAAAAAAATATTGATAATTTTACTAATATTATTGATAAAACTATTAATAAAAAAAATGAATTTAAAGTTTTTTTCGATTTATATGAAAAATATAATAAATACTTATCAGTTGTACATACTCCAATATCTTGACAAGTAATTTTTAAAAATAATTTTTTTGGTATTTTAGAAAAAAAAGACCTAGATATTTTTGATATTAAATACGACTCTAAAGAAGAAAATAGAAAAATAGAGAGAATTATTACTAAGATTGAAAATATAGAAAGCAAAATTAGTCAAGATAATATAGAACTTGAAAGCTTATATGAAAATTTAATTTTAGATAATGATTTATTTCAAATTTCTAATAAAAAGATTGAAAATGTTCATGAAATTATTAATCATATTAAGAATAAAAATAATGAATTTCTTTCAATATTAAAAGATATTAAAAAAGAAGATTTAAAAAAAATAAAAAATACTATTTCCTGTTTTTATTTAGCATTTACAGAGAATAAGCAATCGTATACACAAAAACTAAATTCAATAAAAAATGATGCTCAACAATTTAAAAAAATGAAAGATTATTTTATAGAATTTGCTGAAATAATCAAAAAAATAAAAAATATTCATCAAAGCATTTTAGTTAATGATATTAATATTAATTGAGGAGATCAAATCTCGCTCGATCTTAAAAATAGCTCTATAAGTTATCGCCTAGAAAATTTTAAACTTGATGAAGAAGAGAAAAAAATGATATTTAATAAATTTTTAGGTTCATCAAATAAATCTACTAATATTTCAGATTTTTTAATTAATTATAAAGATAGCGGAAAAGATGTAGATTCTGAATTTAGAAAAGTTATTAAAAGTTTAATTAAGGAAAAAATTAAAATTTATGCAGGTGAAAAAGAATATAAAACGCTTTCAACCGGACAAAAAACATTATTTGGAATTACGCATGCATTAGAGACATTAAGTGATAAAGAAAAATCAAATTATTTATTACTAGACCAAATTGAAGATAATTTAGATAATATGACAATTTATAAAATTTTACTTCCAAAAATTCAAGAACATGTTAAAAAAGGAGCTCAAATATTTATTGTTACTCATAACGCTAATATAGGGACTTTATTAGAAGGGAATGCAATTATATCTGATATTTTTAACGATGATATCAATAAGAAATTTTCAATCAATACTCTTATCGATGGCAAAGAAATACCGCAATCTCAATTTTTAGAAGGTGGTCTAGAAGCATTACATAAAAGAGATAAAATATATACAAAAAAAATTAATGAATTAAAAGGAAAAGCAAATGATTAATATAGATTTTGAAGAAACTAAAGATGGCAAACAAATTATTATATATGACGGATCAAAAAAAGGAAGAAAAGAAAATCAAATTAATATTGATTTTGAAAATCCTGAAGGATGGAATAAAGAATCGATTAATAAGTTTTTAATTAATTTAGTCAAAGATTCAGATGAAAATTTAGACCCAGTTATAGTTAGCGAAAATGCTAAAAAAGAAATACAAAAAAATGAAAATACAGGTAAAACCATTTCATTTATTATTGAACTATTTAATACCTTTGTTAGCAAATATAATCAGACTAAATAAAAAAGCACAATAAACACGAACAAAAAAAGTTAACATTATATGATGTTAACTTTGCTACATTGTAAGTTCAAGTGCAACACAAATAAAGTAAAATTTAGTTGTGTGCAGCTTGAACTTTTTTAATTATTATTTTTTATTTTTAAAAAAGAAAAAAGCTCCATAACGGTCAGGAACTTCATATGAATTATACTAAAAAATATACGCACATAACAAAAAGTGATAGAGAAGCAATTTCAAATTATTTAGAGATAAATTTGTCTTTAAGAAAGATTGCAGAAATATTACAAAAGAGCCCTTCAACAATAAGTAGAGAAATTAAACGAAATTTAGATAAATATGGTAATTATTCGCCATATTTATGCAAATATTAAAGCTCAACGGCGTCATTATCATAAATACTATTTTAAATTTTTGAATAGTAAATACAGTAAATTTTGTGAAATATTTCAAAAAAAATTTGATAAAAAATTTTATGGAGTAAAACTAACTCATAAATATATAAAAGATAATTTTAAAATTAAAATTCCTTGTTTAAAAACTATATTCAATTGAATAAAAAGCAATAAATGAAATATTAAAAGATCTAATTTATTACGTTCATACTATAAAAAAGGTGGTAAAAGAACAGGAAGTGTTATAAAAAGACTTGTTAAATCAGCAGATTTTGTTTTCCCTATTTGAACAAGACCCAAGTCAATTGACCGCCGTGAAGAATTCGGACATTGAGAAGCTGATCTAATTATTGGTAAAAGAGCTACGGGTTATAACAATATTTTAACTTTTACTGAAAGAAAAACAAGAGTTGGTTTTGCTATTTTAATACAAAGCAAAAATTCAATGAAAGTAAATGCTACAATAAAAAAACTTATTGAAGATAATGAATTGATTGTAAAATCAATAACTGTTGATAATGGTATTGAGTTTGAAAAAATAGGAATATTGGGAAAATGACTTAATACAAAAATATATAAAGCCGAGCCATATGCATCATTTCAACGAGGGTCTAATGAGCATTGAAATGGTCTTATTAGAAGAGAATATAAAAAAGGATTTGATTTTAATCAAATAACACAAGAAATGTTAGATGAAATTACTAAAAAAATAAATAATATGCCTCGTGAAATTTTAAATTGAAAATCAGCAAACGAATTATTTATAAATGCTAACTATTATGGTTTTGTTTGATAATTAAAGTGAACAAAATTTTAACCTCTTTTGCAAAGAGGTATTTTAGTTTTGTTATATGTTAAATTTCTACTACCGAACCCTCTTATCAAGAGGACTTCTAACCCCAAACCCCTTTCAAAAGGGGCTTTCAAAATAAAATATAAATAATTTTAGAAAAAAATAATAAAATAAAAAAAGCCAAGCAACTAGTGTTGCACTTGGATTTACTTTTTAGGAGTTAACATTATATGATGTTAACTTTTATTTCTTAGTTTAAATGACCTACTTTTAATTATTAAAATTATATAACTAATGTTTTACCATTTAAATTTACATTATATTCTTTATCCCCATTGAAAATTTTAATAGTGTCAATTTTGTAATCTCTATAATCACTTCTATTTTTTCCTAACATATTAAGAAGGATAAATATTTCTAATTGATTTTTATTGTTACCATTTTCTTTTTCTAGGTAAAATCCTTTATGATTATTTAAATTTTCTCTAATAAATTCTTTACTTTTTTTTGAATCAATAAAAATTATTCCTGCTTTATTTTTTTATTTTCAAGAAATTTGTGAATTTCAGTATCTCCTGTAATGTTTAAATAAATTTGATCACCGGGATCCCATCTAAATTCTTTAACTGAAAAATTTTGAATTGTTTCAGGAAGTTTTACCTCTATTTTGGCTTCATGAATTTTTTCTTCAATTTCTTTAATTTTTTGTTTTAAATCATTGTTTTCTGTATTAATAACTCTTTCTAATTCAGTTTTAATATGAGAAAATTCTGATTTTTCTTCTAATGTTTTTATAAATTCAGATACTTCTTCTTTTAAGGCTTTATATTTTGTATTATTCTTTAGATTTTCTACTTCATTTTGAGTTTGCTTTTGAATATTTTTTAATTCTTCTTTTTCTTTAGCTTCAGCGTCTTTTTTAGCTTGTTCTTGTGCTTCTTTAGCATCTTGTTTTCTTTTTAATTCTTCTTCACTTTTATTAATTTGTTCTTGTAATCGTCTTGCTTTTTCATCTTTTTCTTTTTGTATTTGAATATTTTTTTGATTTTCAGCTTCTTTTATAGCATCTTCTAATATTTGTTTAGCTACTGTGTAATTTTCTTCATTTTTTGATTCTTCAGTTTTTATTTTACCTTCAGCTTCTATAATTTTAGAATTTAAATTTTCTTTTATAGTTGTATATTTTTTTTCAATATTTTTTAAGTAATTTTTAGTTTCTTCTAGAGTTTTATTGTATTCATTTTCTTTTTTTATTTTAGCAGCAATTTTTTTCGCTTCATTAAATTCATCTTTTTGTGCTTGATCAGCTAAAATAATATCTTCTCTTTTTTTAGCTTCACCGGCTTTTTTTGCTTGTTCCTTAGCTTCCTTTTCTTTATCTTGTCTTTGAATATCAGCTTCAACTTTGCTATTTAATTTATTTATTTTTTCTTTTTTAATTTTTTCTAATTCAATTAAAATTTTAGTTAATTCACTATGGAACTTTTTAATTGTAATTTTATTAACATCTAGATTTTCATATTTTTGTTCAATTTTTATATATGCGTCATCATTGAATTTTTTTAAAACATTAATATAATCTTGATATTTTTTTTCTAAATCTGAAATTTCTTCTTCTAATCTTTCAAACTCGTTATCATCAGAAATTTCTTCAAAATTTTCTTCAAAGTCATTAAATGAACCATCTTCTTTATCTTCACCTAGTTCTGGATATTCAGCAAAACCATCTTTAAGAGCATCTGCTAAACCTAAGTATTGATTATTAAGTTTCTTTAATTCTTCTAGTTTTTTATTATTTATTTCTTTTTCTAAATCTGTAATTTTTTTAGAAGCTTCATCTAAAAGTTTTTGTAAATCTTTTTTCTTTTTTTCTTTTTCTGATGTTGAAGAAATTAATGAATTAGTTTTTTTCTGTAAATCTTCATATTCTTTTTTTATTTTGTTAATTTCTTCATTTATATCTTTTGAATTTTCTTCTTTTTTATTATCACAAGCCGCTGATATTATTGGCAATGTGGTTAAAGGAGCTAAAAAACCAAAAGTTAATAAAATTTTTTTAAGTTTTTTCATCTTTTTTCCTTCTTCTACTAATTTATTTAATTTTCAAATTTTTATTTTTTATAAAATAATTTTATTCTTTTTTTTTTTTTTTTTGAATTTAGCAAATTGGCAAAAACTAGTGTCAAAATTCAAAATAATTACATTTTTTTATTTCTCTAAAAGTAGAAAAAAAGTTATCTTTTAAACTCATAAATATAAAGCTAAATAGTTAAAAAAATTCTAAAAATAATTTTTCTTATTTTATTTTAGACAATTACAAGGTACAATAAACAAAAAAATAATATTAATAGATTAATTTTTTAAAAAAATTTAAACAATTTACAAACGATTGAGAACAGAGAAAGTTTAAAAATATACTACAAAAAATTGTTGAAAAAGGATATCCAAATCTAATGACGCTAACAGCATCAGTAAATGGAGAAGTGCTACGCAGATTAGATACAGGATACAATATAAGCGTTTCTGCAAAGAGTTTACAAAATTATGTAAGGGTATTAAAAAATGACTTTATCTTGCATCTTTCATCCTTTAGAAGTGGATTAGCATTTTCAGATTATGAAGGAATAACATCACCGGCATATCTTGTTTTAAGGGTATTTAGTAAAAATAATCATTTGCCAACCTATTGAAAATATTATTTTAGAACAGAAGGATTTATAGAATCATTAATACCATTTACATATGGATTAAGAGTTGGTAAAACCATAAATTTATATGAGCTAAATGAATCAATATTAGCTTATCCAACTTTAAATGAACAAACTAAAATTGCGAGTTTATTTGATAATCTCAACTCCCTTATCACCCTTCATCAGCGTAAGCTTGATAAGCTAAAAAACATAAAAAATCAACTTTTAGAAAGGATGTTTGCAGACGAAAAAAATCCAAAACCAGCTATCAGATTTAAACAATTTACAAACGATTGAGAACAGAAAAAGTTTGAAGATATATTTTTCAATATTAAAGAAAAAAATAATGGTACATTTGATATTAAAAAATATATTTCAGTAGCAACAAACACATTTAAAACTGATTTAAAAATTAATAATGTCAAAACTATTGCGGGTTATAGCATATTTAGGGTTGGTGATATAGCATACGAAGGGCATACTAACAAGGAGTTTCCATTTGGGAGATTTGTGCAAAATACTTTAAAAAATGGCATTATTTCTAATATTTTTACAGTTTTTAGACCTAAGATTGGTTTTTCATTAAATTTTTCAAAATATTGAGCAAATAATAATAATGTAATGCTAACTGCGTTAAAAAGAAGTTCAAAATCAGGAATCATGATGAACTCTTTAGATATAGAGATAATGAATAAAGAAATCATTAAACTTCCAGATTTTGAAGAACAAAAAAGAGTTGGTTGATTATTCTCTGACCTTGACACCTTAATCACCCTTCATCAG